>NZ_WBKM01000285.1 GCF_015714725.1 Nostoc sp. WHI | reverse complement strand
CAACTTCCGAGTTCAAAGGCTCAACTTCCGAGTTCAGAGTTAGTAATGAACACAAAACTCACCTTGACATCGCTAGTGCTGAGTGCCTAGCACTGTTTCAATGAGGATCTGTTGTTACAAAACGAAACAGAGATTGCAACATAGATTGATTCTGTCTTACTCTGGAAAAACGACTACACCAGTTTGACGGCACATTCGCACTCCTGCCGATAAACTTGTTAAATAAAACACTTTGATAGCCTAAAACGATGAAAGCATCTGCTAATTTCGACTTTGAAGACGAGAAATTCAATGCACCGCCTTCTCAAGTCATCCCCTGGTGTCAGATGATTAATCCTCGGTATGGCACAGATGGCATACAATCCCACGGTTTGGCGATTAAGGTGGATAATGCCAATGCTGTCGGCTTTGTACCAGATGATAATTGGCAGCAGGTAGAGCATGAATTTAGCTCTGAAGTCGAAACGGTCTTTATTACCACTACTCCACACATAGTTATAGTGCGTCGGGGGCCATTGTCTGTTAAAGACCGGGAAAGTGGTTTAAAACTGGGTACGCTCAAAGAGAATTATGATGCTTTTTTAGCAGACAAACTTAAATTTAAAACCTTTACTCGCTATCTAATTTTTATAGTGGGAGAGAATAAAAAGTTTTTACATGAATCACCATTACAACTAACTCTTAATGGTGCGGCTGGAGCAAGTTTCAGTAAAACCTACTGCGAATACCAACAAGGTAAAGTAGTTAGTGGATTCGTTGCTGAATTAGAAAAAGCTTATGCTGTCTACCGCAAACAGCCCTTGACACCAAAAGGCCCTTTGTTCCACGCTCACGGGATTTTTTGCCCCATAATTGAGTGTGAAGAAAGAGGTATTGAACCAAATACAGTTCTGGTAGCTTCAACTGTAGATTACAAACATCCGACGGTAGGGACTTTAACAGAATACCTAATTGCTTCAGATTCTCTTGAGTCTGCAATGATTTGTAAGACTTTTGAAGAATACAAAGATTTTGGCAAGGAACCTGTAAAAGTTGAAACGCCTAAATTGGCAACGGCAGGAGTTTCCAACTCTTATGTTTACGCTGATGAAGATGATTTTGCTTATCCGCCGTATTAAGGAGAGTGCTGAGTTCCCAGTGCTGAGTGCTGAGTGGGGAATCTTACTTCTTTACTCGGAACTCAAAACTCGGAACTCGGAACTGTTTTGCCCCAATACCTATTCTTTGAGCAATAAATAATATAGTGAACCATTGCCGCCTGTGATGCCAGCGCGATCGCCTGCTAGTTTACCAGAACCGATAAAATAATCCACCCGTCCTGGCCCTTTGATGGCGCTTCCTGTATCCTGATCAAGCACAAAGCGGCTGACAGTACGGTTCTCTAGCTTGCCACGAGGGGCAGGATAGGGAAATGAGTTGTAAATCAGCGCTAGCGCTCCCGGTGGCATGAGAGACTTATCTGTAGCAATGGAACGCTCTGCTGTCACTGGTACATGAATACTGCCTGTAGCTGGTCTACCGCTTGTTTCTTGGAAGAAAATAAATCGTTCCCAGCGTGGCAGATAATTGCTCAACTCCTGCGGGTTTCCCCGGAAATAACTAATCAGACGTGGCATTGTCAAACCTGACAGTGGCAGTTTGCCATCTTTCGCTAGTTCTTTGCCGATACTAGTCCAAGGGTAATCAGTTCCACCTGCATAGCCAACTGACGTTGTTCTGCCATTAGTTAACTTAATTTGGGCAGAACCTTGGATATGTACCATGTATGCGTCTAAGCGATCGCGAAACCAAAGCAGTTCTAAACCGCGCAACTGAGTCTTATTTCCTTGTAAACCATCCTTCCCTTCCAAATCAATTCGTTTTGGGTGGGGTTTAGTCCATTGGCTGAAATCCGGTGGTAGCCGATAAAGGGGATACTTGTATATTGAAGTCCTGACACGGCTAGCAGTGTAAACAGGTTCGTAGTAAGCAGTGAACTTAACAGTACCCTTGCCATCGTTGCCCACGGATTGGTAGAAGACAAACTCACGGCGGACAGCAGCTTGTAGTTGCGCTGCTGACTTGGAACTGACAACTAGTTGGCGGAAACGCAGCAAACTCTGGCGGACGCGATCAAGGGTGATTTCTTTGATGGGATAATTTTGATACGCTGCGATCGCCTCACTCTTTCTTAGGTAACGCAGACTGTTATCAATTGAAGCCAACAGCGCGTTGCGATCGCCTGTTTTACCTCTTTGACCCCAAATTTGGTCATCCCAACCCAAGCAAGTCTGCCGGAGCGTACAATAGCTTCCTATGGCGATTGGTTTTAGCGGCGGCGTTACCTCAGAAGTTGTTGGTATTGGCAGAGGCGGTAGATCACGAGTTGTGGGTACTGGTGAGGGCAGTAAATTGGGAACCTGAGCAATAGCTGCCCAGAGAGGGTTTACAAGGGCAATTCCCAGACTCAAGGAAAGCAAAGCAAGGGTTTTTCTTATCATTTAGTTGAATCTTTCAACACTGGAACTAAAAACCGGTTCTACCCGGATTGCCACGATCCGAGAAGGGCGTACTACCATATATTCCCCTTGAATATTTTTGATCGGCACACTAATAAAGTCATTGGAAGCAGATTTTGGCACAAGTTCGCCACTATACCACTTCTGAAACTCTTGAATAGTCGGAAAACGTATTTCTTCCCGATGACCGCTTTCCAGTAGGAGGTATACGGCATATTCATTTGCAGTTCTAGGCATAAGGTTGAATCATTTGAAAAACATTCAACCCATTGTTAACCACGTAACCCCCGAATGAAAAGGGTAAGCATACGGGAGGTGAGGGCAAGGTGCAACAAATGCCCAATTGCCTAATAATTCTTTACCCTAGACGCCTAATCTTTTAACCAGTTCCTGAAAAAGTGTAAATTGACTAAAGTTGCAGCACTGCCGATTTATAATATGGCAGCAAGCCGATCTGGAGTCGAGAAAGTCATGAACTTCTAGTACAATCCTCAGAAAACACTTTCTTTCTCAATAAACCTTGCCAAAGCTAGTAGTTGTGCCAAGATTAATTTGAGGACTTAGGCAAGTAATACAATGTTAGGACATTTATTAGACGGACGTTACCAAGTCCTCCAAGTCTTAGGTGGAGGTGGATTCGGTCAAACCTACATAGCCCAAGATACCCATCGTCCAGGTTTCCCCAAGTGCGTTGTCAAACACCTAAAGCCCGTCACTCGTAGCCCTGAATTTCTCGAAACTGCTAGACGGCTATTTACCAGTGAGGCAGAAACATTAGAAAAACTGGGAAACCATGATCAAATCCCTCGGCTTTTAGCCTATTTTGAAGATAACCAAGAGTTCTTCTTGGTGCAAGAATTCATTGAAGGGCATACTCTGAAAGCAGAACTGTTCCCCAATCAAGCTTGGACAGAAGAGCAAGTTATTCAACTCCTCCAACAGGTGTTGGGTGTTCTGCAATTTATTCATAGCCACAATGTTATTCATCGAGATATTAAGCCGGACAATATAATCAGGCGGCAACAAGACGGCAAGTTAGTGCTAATTGACTTTGGCGCAGTTAAACAAGTCCAAACTCAACTGCTTACAGTTGCAGGACACACAGGGGCTACTATTATCATTGGCACCCCAGGATATATGTCTACAGAACAGGGACAAGGTAAGCCCCGCCCCAACAGCGATATTTATTCCTTGGGTATTATTAGTATCCAATCGCTGACAGGGTTACATCCGATAAACTTTGAGGAAGATCCAGACACAGGAGAAATTTCTTGGCAACATCAAACTAACATCAGTTCTGAGTTGGCATCTGTGTTATCTAAAATGGTGTTACACCACTTTAAACAGCGCTATCAGTCTGCGGCTGAGGTTCTACAGATGCTTAAGCATTTGGATACCAAAGTAGAAGCAAAATTACCTCAACCACCATTTTCTACACAACCGCTTCAAGCTTCACTTTCTCAACAAACTGCTTCTATCCTGTCTCCAGAAAATTACAACCGCTTGGAAAAGATTCTCTTGGAATTTGTCGGTCCCGTCGCCTCAAGATTACTACGACAAGTTACTGAATCAGCGACCAGCTGCGAAGAATTAATTAGTCAATTGGCTCTTCATCTTCGAGGAAATCAACAAATTGATTTTCAGAAAAAAACAACGTTCCTACTAGAAAAACCTACCTTACTACAGAAGGTTATTGTTAAGTCTGAAATTAATACAAATAATTTAACAAGCCAAGAACTTCAAGGAATCAGCGACAGCTTTGTGCATCAGTGCGAGAGAGAGTTGGCTGATTTAATTGGCCCAATAGCTAAGTTATTAGTCCAAAAAGCTGTCAGGTCTTCTGGGCAAATTTCTCGTGCAGAACTTGTGAAAGTTTTAGCATCACAAATTCCCGAAGCTCAAAAAGCTTTGCAATTTCAGCAACGCCTACTCTCTTGATTTTTTCAATATTGCATTTTTGGCGTTGCATAAATGCGGGATGAATTGAGATTTTTGACTAAGGCTAAAGATTGATTCTTTGCGTCTTTGCGCCTTTGCGCGAAACAAAATTCATCCCGTCAATCAGCAACGCCGCATTTTTCTATCCACAACTTACGAATTATTTAGCTTTGGTTATTCAGCATGTCCATAGCTATTTTTAAGCTAGCTTTCATCCGATTAAATGCTTGTGCTAACCCACCAATTTCATCATTAGAACTTTCTTCAAAATCGGCGTTCATATCACCAATGCTAACTTTTTGGGCTATTTTCTCTATTCTTCTGATGCGCTGAATCACATATTTTGTGATTAAAAAGTTAATTAAAAAAACTACGATCGCAAAGATAGTAATTAAAAGTATCATTATCAATATCCAAGTCCGCTTGGCATTGGCAAAAATATCTTCAGAAGGAACAGAGATTATTTGGGCAGAAACAATCTGATTGAGTTGCCAGCCAAAACCATTTTCCGAGCCATAAGTTGCCAACTGACTTTTAGGAGCCTGATCTGGTGTAGAATGACATCGCAGACATTTCTGTTGTGTAATCTTTAGGGGTCGCGCAATGTAAAATACTTCGCCTTCTGGCAAGTTACGAAAGCCAGTAATTTCTAGAGTTTTGGAGTCGTTGCGAAAACGCTCTACAAGTTGAGTTTCAAAATTATCAGCTTTATCCACTAAATTAGTTGGATTCAGTGTTGCATCTTTATGGAAAAAGTTTTTATATTCAGCCTTTTTACGAAAATTCTCAAAAACCTCTTTAGAGGAAAAAGTTGGTACTATTTCAGGCATGAATGTTGGGTTAGTATCTAGTCTAGGTGCTAACAGGGGATCTATTCGATTTTGTGTATAATCTCTAACTGCGTTCACCATTTGGATAAGAATCTGTGCTTGAGATGCCACTTCATTTTGCGCTCTCCCCTGAAGTACACTAGATAAGGCAACGCCACTTCCCAAAATACTGACTATGAAAACTAATATTAAAAGTAAGTTAAATTTAGCACCTATTTTTAAGTTTTTTAACGTAATGTTGTTTAACATAACCTAAGCAACGAAGGTGGTATATGAGTTTGTCTAATATTTATTTATACCTGTTAGAAAGCATCTCAACAATATTTAAATAAATATTAATTTTATGCTGTAATATAACCCATTTAAGCAGCAGTCAAATTTATCTAAATTAGTCTTGAAGGTCAAGTTATTTTCTTAACCATAATTAGTGATGTTTTTGCGATTTCCCCGGCGTTTATTTCTGTTTCATCTGTTAGGTTTGACATTTGCTGGTTGCCAATCACCACGAAAGTTTGAGGGTACGTTAACTGTTGGTGTTCTCAACTATGGTGGAGGCGAACAGATAATTAACCAGTATGCTAAATTCAATAGTTACTTGGGTGAAAAGACAAAGGCATATATTCAGCTAGAGCCTGCTTTTAATGAAAACAAAGCCGTTGAGCGCCTTAAAGCTCGTGCTTGGTCATTGGTATTTGCTCCGCCAGGTTTAGCAGCGATCGCGATCGCCCGCTACCAATATGTTCCTTTATTTCCTTTAATAGGTATTAGTAATTTGCGTTCAATCTTCGTTGTTCGCAAAGACAACCCAATAACCGATTTGAAACAGCTACAAGGTCAAACAGTGGCTTTAGGCCAGTTAGGTTCAGCAACAGGATATTATTTTCCTCTTTACAATCTTTATGGTATAACATTGGCTGATATCCTGTTTGCACCCACACCTAAAGCGGCACTGGAATTGGTTGCTCAAGGCAAAGCGATCGCCTGTGCCATCTCGGAGGCTGAATTTAGTCTCTACGGTTCACAGTTTAGCCCGACTGAATTTCGCATACTATTTAAAGACCCTCATTATGTACCACTGGGTGTAATCTTGATTGGGCCAGATGTAGAACGTAACCGTCAAGAGTTCATCCGCAAAGTGATGAGTGATTCGCCTTCAGGTTTAGCTCAAGAAGTGGGATATGTACCCAATGGACAAGTGCCAGATTATAAATACATGATTTCTGTGGTTGATCGGGTAAACTCAATTAGTTCCAAGCTGCAAAAAAAGCCTATTCAGTTATTTTAATCTCACATATAGCAATCCGATTTGATTTTTGAACTTATCTGGGTAGGCAGGCAAGAGGCAAGAGGCAACGGGAAAGAATGCTCTTTGATCTGTACGGAGTTTTTTCAGAAATCAAATCATAGTCTTATAGCCTTACCCTTTACCTAAAGGCATCTAATTTCCTCTTCTCGTTCTTTATTTAAGCTTTTTCCCATTCCATTCTGTAATATTAGAAAATTCTAAAAGTTTTGTAATATTCAGAGGTAACCAGTGCCTCATTCTAAAATCAAACTAAACCTCTTGTCTAATTGGTAGAAAAAAGGCTAAATAAGGGTTATGACCGTAACTACCTATAAATGGACAATTAAACGTTATCACCGAGCAATAGAAGCAGGCATCTTTGACGATCAGCCCATTGAACTATTGCGCGGCGACCTCATTGTTATGTCCCCAGAACGAGAACCTCATGCTTACTACAATACAGAATCAGCTGATTATCTTCGCACACTGCTCGGTAAACGGGTAAAAATCCGCGATGCCAAACCAATTACCTTACCCAACGATTCCGAACCTGCTCCCGATGTTGCAATTGTCAAACCTTTAGGTGAGGTCTACTTAGAACACCATCCTTACCCAGAAGATATTTTCTGGGTTATTGAATTCTCCAAAGCTACACTGAGCAAAGATTTAGGTGAGAAAAAAGATATCTACGCTGAGGCTGGTATTGTTGAATACTGGGTTGTTAACCTGAAGACTCCGCAGTTAAAAGTATTTCGCGACCCAGAAAATGGGGAATACAAAACCGAACTGACACTAACCACAGGTACTATTTCACCTCTAGCCTTTCCTGATGTATCCGTCCAAGTTGAGCGCCTCATAAGCGTAGCAAAAAGACACAAAGAACCATCATAGAAAAATTCTTCTTCCAAACCAAATTTGCTTGGAATAGTATCGTGCCTCCTGCCTTTTTTCATTTTGTATTATCTTTGCTCAAAAAAACAATTTGAATCGTGCTAACTGGTTTTGAATCGTCCCTGTCAGGATTTCATTCAGTTCTGTACTGTCTTGGAATTGCAAAATTTGCTGCGTGGGTAAGTCGAAGGGAAATTCCCCTTCAAAGTCTGGGCGTTGCATTTGCGCTAATAGAATCTGTTCAGATCGTTTACTTTGGATAGCATAGCCAATTTCAATACAGACATTCGGGCTAGGAATTAGTTGGGGGGTTTCCTTACCGTCAATACTAGCAATGGGTGTGGTGTCGGCTATGAATAACAAACTCTTACGAATTTTTCGCATAATTGTGCGGTTAATTCGTACAGCAGCACCACTGGGACGAGAGGATTCTACTAATGTTAGGGGAAGACGCGATCGCAAATTTAAAGTGTCCAAACTTTTTCGCAGTTCTTCTCTCAGAACATTAGTCGCTGCGGCATACTCAGTTTGATAGGATAAAAAAATCGTTGGTTCTAACTGAGCCAACAGTGCTTGTTTGATAAAATAAATTTCATGACTGATTAAATCAATGTTAGCTACGCAATAGCCACCACTACCTTCAATATAAAATTCAATATTTTCCCCTTCCAGATAGCGGCCAAACCAAGTTGATTTCTTAACTTCGTCAGTTTCTTCCAAAAAGTCCGCTCGCAATGCTGATCTCAGTAGGCTCTTTTTGCTTAAGCGAATGTCTGGCGGACGTTTTTCCAGTTCTGGAATCGGCTCGTAATCCTGTAGATACCACGCTCTGAGCGCAATTATTGACATAAGGCGCTATTTCAACTGTTTCTCGCTATTCAACTTCGTATAATCTTACACCCAGAGTAGTCCCTATTTCGGACTTTTCTTTAAAATACAACAACGCATTCAAAGCCGTAGCATGGAGCATCTCTCAATACGGTTCGGATTAGAAAGATCCCCCCGCCTGTGGCGACCCCCTTAAAAAAGGGGTAAAAGAGGAAAATAGCCCCCCTTTTTAAGGGGGGTTGGGGGGATCTTCCCTCGATAAACAAGCTAACCGAACCGTATTGGGGCATCTCTAGTTAACTATTTTAGCTGGAGGCTTGAGGGGAATCTCAATCCAGAACTCTGTACCTTTGCCAGGTTCTGAAATGCAATCCATTATTCCACCATGTTTTTCGACAATAATCTGATAGCTAATTGCCAGTCCCAATCCTGTACCTTTCCCCACAGGTTTGGTAGTGTAAAACGGGTCAAAAATTCGCTTTTTCACCTCTTGAGTCATTCCAGGCCCATTGTCACTAATCCGAATTAACAGACGAGCGTTGTCTACTGAGACTTTAGTAGAAATGTGGATAGTGGGTATTGGGCATGGGTTATTCTCCTTACCCCCATTCCCCATTACCAGGGCATCTATAGCATTGCTGAGAATATTCATGAATACCTGATTCATTTGGCCGGCATAACATTCTATCTGTGGGATGTTGCCATAGTCTTTAATTACCTCAATGCGTGGAAATTCAGCATTTCCTTTCAGCCGATGTTGCAAAATTAATAAGGTGTTGTCAATGCCTTCATGCAGGTCAACGCGCTTGTTCTCAGCCTCATCCAAACGAGAAAAATTTCGTAATGACAGCACTATTGAGCAGATGCGTTCGGTTCCTATTTGCATTGAGGTCATGATTTTCGGGAGGTCTTCTACCAAAAAATCAAAATCCATCGCTTTGATTGCGGTGTGAATTTCACTATGAGGGTGAGGATAATGTAACTGGTAGAGGCGTAAAATTTCCAGCAGTTGTTTGGTGTAGCCACTAGCGTGGCACAGATTACCATAGATAAAGTTAACCGGGTTGTTGATTTCGTGTGCAATACCTGCTATCAACTGTCCTAAGCCAGACATTTTTTCGGTCTGAATTAATCTTGCCTGTGTTTCTTGGAGTTCATGTAGGGTATATTCTAACTGTGTAGCTTGATTTCTGGCTTCAGTTTCGGCATTACAGGTTTGTTCGTAGAGTTGTGCTTGTTGAATAGCGATCGCAGCCTGATCTCCTAGCTGTTGCAATAAATCAATTTCTGCATCCTGCCAAGTTCTGGGAGTTTCGCACTCATGAGCAATTAGTAATCCCCATAGTTCCATACCTATATTAATCGGAACGATTAAGTTTGCTTGCACTTGGAGATTCTGCAAAAACTCTCGATGACAATCACTTAAAGAAGCGGTTGAAACGTTGTTAATTGCCCGTACCCTGCCCTGAAAGTTTAGATGGCTATACTCATCAGGAAAACATTCTGATGGTGCAATCACTCCCAAAACTGACTGCCAATTGCCATTAATCTCTTCTACAATCACCGATTTACTCTTCAGTTGGAAAATCAGCACCCGGTCTGAATTTAGCAGGGGACGTATTTCCCGAACGATGGATTGCAGAGTTGTCTGCAAGTCTAATGTAGAGCGGATATGCTCTGTAACTTGCTTGAGTCCCTTGGTAAGCAGTAATGATTTTTCGAGTTCAGCTGTTTGTTCTTGCACCCGAACTTCTAGGTTAGCATTCAGCGCCTTTACTTGTTTATACATTTGATGCTGCTCAATTGCCATTGAGAAATGATCGTACAAGGCTTGCGCCAATGAGATTTCTTCCGGTTTCCACTCAGACGCTTGTCCCTTTTTTTGCTCTCGCCAAACCTCAAAGGAGAGTTGAGGTGCTAGTTGTCTGCGATTCTCATCACACCGTCCCGCCCATAAAACTTCCGTGTCAAATTCGCAGCGAAAAATGCTTAATACACCGATAAATTTTTCGCGGTAATGTAGGGGAATTACCAGAAGTCCTCGAATTTGAGTAGATTGGAACCATAAAGCCAAAACTCGCAAAGGCGCTTCTTTGTAGAGGTCAGCAGTTGCCAAAATATTACCTGGTTTACACTCAGCTATCCAGTTTTGCCAGATGGGATGCTGTTCGATCACATTATTTTCTAACTCATGGGGCAGTTTCGGCTGGTCGCCCCAAGTGTATAATTTTCGACTCTCTTCAATATAAAGCCTGCCACCTACTCCATTTAAGGCGGTAATAACTTCTTCTAGCGCCCCCTGTAATTGAATTGTTGGCAGTTTGTGTAATAGTGTGGTGACTCGGTTAATCGTAGCTTCTCGCTCTTGTTTGGCACGGGCTTCGGTAAGTAGATTACTTTGAGCGATCGCGATCGTTACCTGGTCAGCAACTTGTTGC
Source organism: Nostoc sp. WHI (assembly GCF_015714725.1). Taxonomy (GTDB): domain Bacteria; phylum Cyanobacteriota; class Cyanobacteriia; order Cyanobacteriales; family Nostocaceae; genus Nostoc. Next base: position 42,913 of record NZ_WBKM01000285.1, on the reverse strand, counting down.
ATTACTTGTAGTTCCCGCTTCAAAATCTTTCGCGCTTCACTCTGGTGAGACACCAACAATCCCCACAATTTAGGCTTGGCTGATTGTTCTTGTAGGTCGTAATGTAAAATTGGCACTACTAAAGAAGACTGCACACCCATTGTCTTTAGGTATTGAATATGGCACGGGTCTACCTGCCGATAGTAGATATTAGTTTGTAGACGTTTGCCAGTTTCCTTTGACTGTAGAGGCGATAGCCCAATCTTCCCGTTTGTCACATCCACAATCGAACGTTGCCCCACTAACACAAACATCTCTCTGGCGGCTTCTGGAATATCATCAACTGGGAAACGTAACCCCAATAAGGATGGCAAACGCTGCTCATGGATAGATTCAGCTATGACTTCACCACTACCATCAGCATTAAACCGATACACTTTCACCCGATCTGCACCCAAAAATAAACGCACTTCAGTAACGGTAGTCGTTAATATTTCTTGGAGATCGAGCGATCGCCTGATCTGTTTTGTCATCCTGTGCAGTAAACTTTCTTGGTCTAATCTTTGCTGCAACCCGTTTGCTTTATCGGTAAATGTCATTGCTTATGTACACCAGGACTGAAGTATAATAATTTTTTATAATTGCCTTTAATCAAAATTTTTAACTTACTATCCCTTGATTTTTATAAAAGAGATTGGGTACTAGGGAGATTTTGGTACAAACTCTAACCTTTGTGGGTAGAATTGTTCTTCTTTGAAGTCGGTAAAAACCCCACCCTCAAGTGGTACATATTTGTTATCCAATACCTTTCACTTAGGCAGATATTAAAGCATTTGGTGTATCATCAAAGACTTTCTAACATCCTCTCAGGTCTACAATTAATAAAATTTTAATCATTCACATTTATTAATCTTATACTCGCAGTTATTAAAATATTGCAGTAATATCACTCAAATCGATGCCTGAATAATTGCATTGAATTAATAATATTTTTTTACCATTTGTTTGCATCAAGTCAAACTAATTAAGATTTTTTCAAAAAAGTAGCTAATTATTGGCGATTTGTTTAAAGGTTTTTGACTAGGGAATTTTACTATTCCCCGTCTAATTACTGATTTTATGTTGAATGTGACTATTTTGATTAAATTAGTCGTAAATTACCGTTAAAGATAGTGTAATTACGGATTTCTTCACGCACACTTATGAGGACTTTACCGAGATGGTTTTGACCAGTTTTATTAGCACCACAGCCCCAAAAATAATCGGTTGGAGAATTCTCAACCAACATCTCATCGCCTGTCGTCAAGAGAACTTCTCTAATATCAGCATGAGTGAGAAACTTTTTGAGTACAGCTTCTCGCATAACTTGAATTTTGACCAAATCCCAGTCTCGACGGAGTTGACGAGTACTACATCTTCCCAAAGCGGCAGCTTCTTCTGGTGTGGTTGCGGCGTGAATGAGGGGTATAATTACTGCATCTGTGCCGCCTACAAACTTTTGCGCTTGATAATAATGCTCAACTGTTGGCCAGTAAGTACCCTGGATGTGGATTCCGTGAAGAGAAAAGTTAGAAAAACAGCCATAAGGCTGCGAAACCTTATAAAAGTCAATGGTCATTTGAAAATTGCTTTTTTATATATCAACTTTACTCTAGCTGAGTACTTGACCTCTCGTTAACCTAAGCATGGGAGTTACCTATTATGCTCGCTTTCAGAACTGGATATAAAAGTTTGCTCTTAGTTGTTAACTAGCTTATTCCTATCAATTTAATGTAGTATAAAGAAATATTTATTAAAAAACTTCACAGGATAACAATTATCTTGCTAAATATGAAACAAATCAAGTTTACAAATGGTGCGGGTAAATTAACTGCACTTTTATTTTTAATCACAATTTTGCTGACACCTTTTGTAGTGATAAATGCTGGAGAACGCGGCGTATTAATGCAGTTTGGCGGAGTCCAACAAACAGTGTTGCAAGAGGGAATACATATCATAATCCCTATTGTTAATACAGTTAAAAAAATTAGTGTAAGGGTTCAAAAACAAGACATTGTTTCTGAAGCTTATTCTAAAGATTTGCAAGATATATTTACAGATGTGGCGTTAAACTGGCATATTCTACCTGAAGAAGCCAATGTGGTTTTTCAAGATATTGGTGATGAAAAAGACGTAGTTGGAAAAATCATTAATCCTGCCGTAGAAGAAGTTTTAAAAGCAGTTATGGCAAGGTATACAGCAGAAGAAATAGTCACGAAAAGAGGAGAGGTAAAATCTGGAGTTGATAATTTATTAACAACAAAGCTGCATAACTATCATCTTGGAGTTGACGATATCTCACTAGTTAATGTTAAGTTTTCGCCTAAGTTTGGTGAAGCAGTAGAGGCGAAACAGATTGCAGAACAAGATGCAAAACGAGCAGATTTCGTTGCATTGAAAGCGGTAAAAGAAGCAGAGGCTAAGGTCAATTTAGCTAAAGGAGAAGCAGAAGTAAACAGATTACTACATGATAGTTTGACTAATGAAATTTTAGAAAGACAGGCAATAGAAAAATGGAATGGTAAATTACCTTTAATTATGACTAAGGATGCTCCTAAACTTTTAAATATGAGTGAGCTTTTAAAACTAAAATAATTGAACAGTAAGACGGTGGTAAAGCCTATTCCTGCAAGAGATGGGATGAACCAGCGTCTACAGCTTTGCGTAAAATCGTAACGTTTTTAAACGCAGAGGAACGCAAAGTAAACGCGGAGTAACGCGAAGTTTTACTTAATTTAATTAGCTACGAATTAATAATATATTGTACTTAGTACACGTCACCGAAAATCAGAGTTTTTTTTAACTAGCAGACTAGAAATTAGGAGTATCAATAATTTTAAACTGGATTAATGCCAGAATTAAAAAGGTATACAAAGTTGAAGAAAGTAAACCTGTAAATAATTCTTTTTTTAAGTTGCGCTCTTTGGGTTCTTTTTGTAAAACATCTATTGCACCCGCTTGCATCAAGAGAATACCAATAATATTAGATAACCAGTAAGCGATAATGACACAAGGCGTAACTAATTTAGGAGCAAAAAGACTACAGATATAACCAAATAAATAAGCAATTGGTAAATTGAATACCAAGTCATTCCACCAGCATAATGGTGATAATAAATATCCAATAACTAAGAAAAATCCACCTCTAATCTTTTGCAATAGTGTTTTGGGTGAATTTTCTGTAGTTGGCAGCAATAACTCTTGACCACTTTTTTGGATGTCAATCATGATAGTGCAGTAATTCTATCGATTTATCGTATTTTAAAACGAAAAGTCATAAAAGTCTAGGAAAATAAACTCCTAAATAGAGGCATGTCCAGCCAATAGCACTGTGGATATAAATTTTAGCAAGGCTTTTCTAAGGAAATATCCTGATTTGTTCGTGTAAAGATATACAGAGCTTTTGTAACACCCACACCAAACTGGACTTTTACTATTTTTAAGTTTAAAATACGGTAAGTCGATGGGATTTAGTGTTTATTAGGCAGGCAATTTTTAAGCCGTTGGTGAAAAGTTGAAGTTCGTGAGACGGGCTGCACAAAGGCTTTACAACCAGTCTTTTAGTTTCAGCTAAAGAAAGCCGTATTTACAAAACCCCGGTTAAGGACAGGAGTATGGACTTTTTATTGTTGCCTCTCTTCAGCTTTATAGTTGGTATTGTTGTTGGCTTAACAGGAATTGGTGGGGCTTCTCTGATCACACCGATGTTAATTTTTGTTTTTCAAGTACCACCTGCGATCGCAGTAAGTTCTGATGTTGTTGCTGCTACACTCATGAAAGTCGTTGGTAGTATCAAACATTGGCAGCAACAAACCCTTGATGTAGAGGTGGTAAAATGGTTAGCTTTAGGAAGCGTTCCTGGTTCTCTGTTTGGGGTAGCAATACTGCACCTGATTAAACAGAATGGAGAGCAGAGCTTGAACAATATCATGCTCCACTTGTTGGGTGTAACGATTTTGTTGGTTACAGTTTTGGCATTAGTGCAAATGCTGCTGTTGACTTTCTTCCCACAGTTACAATTACCTGAAATTCCCAAATTTGACTTAACAACTCAACTAGGATGCTTGCAGACGATAAGTGTAGGAGCATTTCTAGGTTGTGTTGTAGGTCTAACAAGCGTCGCCTCCGGCTCAATGTTTGCCTTAGTACTGATTGCATTTTTCCGCTTGGATGCAAAGAAGTTAGTTGGTACAGATATTTCCCAGGCAGCAATTCTATTAGTATTTACTGCCCTTGGACACCTCACCTTGGGAACAGTTGATTGGAGTTTAGTTTTCCCGATATGGCTTGGTTCAGTACCAGGGGTATTAGTAGGGGCAAAAATCTGCGAAGTTGCACCGCAAAAACCATTGCGGTTTATGATTTACTTTATATTAATGATAGTGAGCTTAAAGCTAGTTTATTAGAGAATCTTTAGAGAATATTAAATATTGAAGGAGGCAAAAAAAGCAAATTAGAAAAGTAGTAACGCCCCATCTTCGTCTTAAAGGTGCGTTACTACTGTTAGTTAATGAATCGTAATTCCAACAAGTCCGATTGCATCTTCAAAATCAGCCCCTTGCAAGTTAGCTCCCTCTATATTCGCATTTGTGAGATTTGTTTTCTGCAAGTCTGCTTTTTGCAGATTTGCTCCTTGTAAATTTGCGCCTTCTAAGTTAGCTTTTTCTAAGTCAGCATCAAAGAGATTTGCTTCTTGCAGGTTTGCTTGTGCTATGTTTGCTTTGCCTAAATCTACTCCCTGCAAGTTTGCTGATTTTAGGTTTATTCCTTGTAAATTAGCATTTTCTAATTTTGCATCTTGCAAGTTTGCACCCTCCAAGTTAGCGGCTTGTAGGTTTGCATCCTCAAAGGATACCCCACTCAGATTGCACCCGACGCATTCATTGGTTTCTAATAAATGTCTAACGTTTGCTGTTATCGACTCCGTAGTTAACGCTACTGGAACAGATGTAGATTGGGTAGGTATCGATGATGTTTGTTGAGCTAGAGCGCTGGGTTGGTCAAGCAGAGAAAATACCATTGCAAACGCTAGAAATGCGGCAGTTAAAATCCAGGAAGTGATTTTTTTGGAATTAGGTATATTCATTAGTTTCTTCTTGTGATTATTTGTGGTTAAAACAACAGCAAAACATTAAAACAAAGCACGTGGATGATTTTACGCTTAATTAGAAAACATTGCAATGCTAGGTAACAGTAGATAGGTTTCACTCTTCATCAGAATGGATAATCCTAACGAGATTAATACCAAGGGAAAGACTTTGCGACCATAGCGAGCTAGAACGGTAGCCATTAGAGGATTACGAGTCAGGTTGTAAGATAGAAAACACCACAGCCCAACTGTGAAGTAGCAAACAGACAAAATTACCCCTAAACTTGGAAGATTGCTACTAGCAAATAACGGCACGTAGATACCAATATTATTTCCTCCATTGGCAATGGTGACAGCAGAAACGCGATAGGTTTGAGGGTCGCGGATAGTCGCCAATAGCGATTTATTCTGGCGCTGATGTTTTACATGATTTAGGTTAATTGATACAGCTTGTACTGCCTCTTCCTCGTTTTCTCGACTCATGAGATGATTAATACCAATGGCGATTGGAAGAAAACCTAGTAATCCAATCCAGGTATGTGGAATGATGAGACCACCGAAAAAACCAGGAAGACTAGCAAATACCAAAGCAGTGAATCCCAGAAATTCACCGATAATAATGTGTTTGGGACGAAAGGCATGATTAACTTTGCCAAAGAATGCCGTCAAATACAAATTATCATCAAAGGTAGTTGCAATAGCAGCAGAAATTCCGATAAGTAGAGTACCAATTAACCAACTCATGTTTGTTGCTCGCAAAGATTTAATTCTGGTTTTTCTAGTCCCTCTCTAATTTTTAACGTGAGGGCATATTAGGCGTTTGTTCCACTGTTTTGCCTAGCATCAGCAGACAGATAAGTTTTGGATGTTATGGAGGCGATCGCTATTAAATCAAATAGTGATTTTTTTCTCAGTAAGATACTTTAACTTTGTCTGAACTCAGTATATTTCCTTTGACTCAATAAAAGCAAATATTCTTTCTTTTCAAAACGATAAACAAAATTTATGGATAGTTGTAAAAGCTTTTTGGGCTATTTAAAATTCTGTTTAGTGGTAATATTGTTCCTTATATTGAAGCGAATTTAAGTAATTGCAGAGGAAAAAAACTGATTTAGAAATCTTAATAGATAACAGAAAATCTATTTTATCCAAGGTAATAGGGCAAATGTGCCCCTTTCATACATAATGTACAAACCTAAGCTAATCAATATAAATGGTACGGCAGTTTGACCATAACGAGTTAAAATATAGACCATTGTAGCTTGACGAGCTAATAAGTAAGCAACAAAATACCAAACTCCTGTCATAATCAGAAAAACTATAACCATTACCAGTAAGCTGGTAAGACTTTGACCAGAGAATAGGGGAATATAGATGCCAATATTATCACCCCCATTAGCAAAGGTAACTGCCGCGACTTTATAAGTTTGGGGACTTAGAATACTCAAGATAAAAGCTAATACAGGATTACTATTAGTCAAGGGCTTTAAATTAGTTGTAACAGTCTGAACTTCTGGATTTTCTGTTTCTTGATTCAGTAATTGCTTGATACCAATTGCTATTGGCAAAATTCCCAATAATCCTATCCAGGCTCTTGGTACTAATAAACTCCCAAAGAAACCCGGTAAACTGGCAACAACGATGGCAGAAAAACCAAGATACTGTCCGACAAAAATATGCCGACGGCGAAATTGAGTATTTATCTGTGAAAAAAATAGCAGTAGTATAACAATGTCGTCAATATTGGTGGCGGCAAAGGCAATAATTGCTTCAGCAATAGTTGTACTAATTTTACTCATTTGGGGTTGTCAGAAATACAGCTTAACTAATAAAATACTAATTTAAAGTTGCATATCATAGTTAGGTACTTAAAAACCAAATCAGGATATATTGAAATGAGTGAGTTAATTACTACACTCTTGGTTGGAGTCTCAGCCTTCATTGCCACTAATATTGATGATATCGTTATTTTATTACTGCTGTTTTCGCAAATAAATTCTAACTTCAGGTATAGACACATTGTTGCTGGTCAATATTTAGGCTTTACAGTGTTAGTGATTGCCAGTCTTCCTGGGTTATTCGGTGGGTTAATCATACCACCCAATTGGATTGGACTGCTAGGATTACTACCAATAGCAATGGGCATCAGCAGTTTAATCAATCGAGAAGAAGACGAAACTCAAGAGGTTGCAGTTGCAACAACAGAATATCAAGATTCAAATACCACAAGTCTTTTTAACGTACAAACTTACAGTGTTGCAGCTATCACTATCGCTAATGGAAGTGATAATATTAGCGTCTATGTGCCATTATTTGCCAGTAGTAATTTAGGCAAGTTTCTGATTATTATTGGAGTATTTTTTATATTAATAGCAGTTTGGTGTTATTTAGCTTATAAATTGACTTATCAAGCAAAAGTTGCAGATATTTTAAGCCGATATAGTAGTTATGTTTTACCTTTTGTGTTGATAATATTAGGAGGATTGATTATTTTAACAACTGAAGCTTTAAGCCTGATAAAACTAGCAGCAAGTTGTGTTTGTTTAGCGATTTTAGTGAAAAAAAATAGTTAAGCGAAACTAAATATATCGAGAAATTAAGCAACTTGTACATTCTCTTGCATCAGAAGATTTTCAAAAACTATCATCACCCGTGTATCAAAACGTTGACGGTTTTTTACTTTCCAAACAGGCTGAAAAATTTCTAATTTCTTCATAGATTTTTTTTGCAACTCGATAATTTGCACTGTATGTAATGTCCCCAGTTGCAATTCTTTTTTTACCATAGATTCTGGAATTGCAGCCGCACCAACACCAGTTTCTACAACTGCTTTGACCATTTCGCTAGTGTTCAGGTTAAGTACAACATCCAGGTTGCTGGGTTCAATTCCCCAACTTTGCAAGGCTTGGTGAAATGTCTGCTGTGCGCCGGAACCAGACTCACGCATCACCCAACTTGTGCTAAGTAATTCATCTACATAAATCTCGGTACGCTGGAACCAAGGGTGAGATTTGCCTACCACAATATGCAGGCGATCGCTTCCTACTTGTTCTTTGTCTAAACAGTGTTGCAATGATAATTTAATGTCCCCTGTAACCAAGCCTAAATCATACATACCCACAGCAGTCCCTTCACAAATTTCTTCAGCATTTCCTAGCTTACAGTTGATAAGAATACCGGGATATAACTGCTTAAACTGGCTAATTTTTTCGGGCAACCAATAGTTGCCAACTGTGAGACTTGCACCTAACTTTAACTCTCCCCGTTGCAGATTATTTAATTCCTTCAAGCCACGTTCTGTTAACTCTACATGATCAAGAATTGTCTGCGCCTCACCCTGCAATAATTTACCAGCATTTGTAATTTCAATATGACGACCAATGCGATGAAATAACCTTACACCATATTCTGTCTCTAAGGTTTGAATAGCAGCACTCACTGCTGGTTGGGTGATATAAAGTGCTTCAGCCGCGCGGGTAAAGTGCAACATTTCTGCAACTGCTAAAAAAATTCGTAACTGCTCCAGCGTCATTTTGGCTATATACAGGCTTCGAGATAGTAATTTTGAACATAAACACTGTTACAATATTATACGTTAACCTGGGCGGAAAACTGTAGATTTTTGTAGCTGTTCTTGATTACGTATATCTACTTGTTTACAATCAATAAATTCTGTCTATGGATTTGACAAGAAAGACTGTTTGCTTTTATTGATGAGTAACCATAGAGTGAAACTATGCCTTTTAACACAGATGGTTGAGAGTAACTACCATTGATGGAGATACGACACACACATGAGCGGATTACTGACTGCTATTCCTACAGGACTCACTGCTTTTGCTGCCACAAATCTTGATGATATTGTCGTACTATCGCTGTTTTTTTCACAAATAAATACTTGCTTTCGCCGTCGCCACATCGTTATCGGTCAATATCTGGGTTTTAGTGCCTTAGTAATTGCAAGCTTACCTAGCTTTTTTGGCAAGTTCATCTTACCAGCGTCCTGGATTGGTTTACTCGGTATTATTCCTATCATGATCGGTATCAGTCGTTTACTCAATCAAGAGACTGACGATGGAGAAAATCTGAATACTCCCGAACCTTTTCAAGGTTGGTGGTGTAACTTTCTTTCACCTCAAACCTACGGTGTAGCAGCAGTAACGATCGCCAATGGTGGTGATAACATTAGTATTTATATGCCGATGTTTGCTACCAGCACATGGGATAGCTTACTTGTGATTTTGACAGTGTTTTTCGTCATGGTGGGTGTGTGGTGTTATGCAGCCTATTGTCTAACTCAAGTAAGTGCGATCGCTTCTGTAATTACTCGCTACGGTAATTCCCTTATTCCCTTTATTTTAATCGGATTGGGTGTTTCCATTTTGATGGAAAGCCACACTTTAGAAACTCCGTCCTTAGTTGTCATCACTTGTACAAGTATCGGTTCTTACCTGTTAATTGTAAGTAAGAGTGCATGGCAAGAAACTTACGGATTGTCTTTGGGATCACCGAAAGCTGATGTTCTGTCTAGGGTAGAGCATAAATGAATTCTCTGTGGACATTAGTTACATCAACAGATAGATGAAAAAATGCTGACATCATGCCTTAATTTAGGTAGTCAGTAGCTAGTCAAAAAAGATTTCTATTTCACAAGGAAAAATACATGAAATTGTTCAGAATCAATCTTGTTAAAATCACTCTTGTTTGCTTATTGTTATTAGTAAACTTGATGATTGCTCAACCATCTTGGGCAGGTAAAAAATACACTGCTGATCCAGACTATATAGAAGTTACCAAAGCATTAGAATCTACCTTAGAGAATCAACAAACTCAAGGAAATACACCAGAGATTAAGCAAGAAATTTCTGAATTAAAATTCCAAAAGTATATCCTTGAAAATAGTGAAGATTCTTATGGAGTTTGTCGTAATGAAACAGATAAAACGCTGTTAGTCTACGGTGAGAAACCCAAAAAATCTACTTCAACCTACGACAATGAATTATATCTGCTACCTAGCGGTGCAGAAACTGACGATGAGTGGAACTGTGAAGGCGTTTATATCCCTGGACAAGCTGCTACAGAAGAACAAGGAGCCACACTTCCTAAAGCTTTTAAGATTGTTCATGGAACTCACTTAGTTGCTACAAGTAACCTCCAAACTGGAGAAATTGAATTTAATGTTCCACCTGCAAAAGTTATTCAGGCTGGCGAAGATAACTGGTTTATTCCTGAGAATCTACAAGCTGCACTTGATGCCGGAATTATCACTGCAAAAATTGATGATTAACTAACTAATACCGCTTTGCATAATTCGTAATTGACTTTTTGCAGGGGTTTCAGACGGGTGGCTTATTTACCCTGTGCTGTACTATAGTAATCAGATTTGATTTTTGACCTTATCTGCGTAGGCAGGCAAAAGGCAAGAGGAAAGAATGCTCTTTAAGTTGTACGGAGTTTTTTGAAAAATCAAACCATAGTCCCATAGAACTAATTGAATAGGTCAATTAAGTAAGCAAAAATCCTGAATAAAAACTAAGAGTCAGAACTGATCTTCTGGCTCTTTTTTAAAAAATATACTATTATGAGATTAAATTTATGATATGTTGATGTTTTATCATAAAATATTAATTATTTTGAATATTTAATTTAAGACGTAAGTCCTATGAAGATGGAAGCAGAAAAATTAGAAGTCAAGAAATTAGAAAAAAAGAAGTACAGATCAGACCGAATTCGAGATCACTTGGCGAATGAACGTACTTATTTAGCATGGATGCGGAGTGGTATTGCACTCATGGGTTTTGGTGTTTTAATTGTGCGGTTACGTATTATCAGCCCTCCATTAGCACCACAACCTCCTGGTAATGGTTGGAAGTTGGGTTTAGCATTCGCGTTGGTAGGTGTGTTAAGCGTGCTACTTTCAACTCAACATTATTTCGCTGTTCGCCGAGACATTGACGAAGATACTTATCAACCTCCAGACCGTTGGATACTTCTTGCAAGTTTAGCTGTGGTTCTCCTTGGTATAGGAGTCCTCTACTATGTCTTTACAGTTCCTTTAGATTATTTGAGTACTTTTATACTGGAATAATGGAGTGTAGAAGAGGCATAGAGAAAACTCTTGCCTCTTGCATTCTTGTCTAGTGAATGTAATCAATTCCGTAAGCTTACTTAATCTTCTTAAAAAGGGTTACTTTTAGGTTCGACGGTTAACTAGGGTGGCGCTAGCTTGATCAACGGGCATCAGCACAACTTCATTAATATTGACATGGGGCGATCGCGTCACACAAAAAAGTATCACATCAGCCACATCATCTGCCGTCAGGGGGGTAACTCCCTGATAGACTTTATTGGCACGTTCAATATTCCCGTGAAAGCGCACCTCACTAAATTCCGTTTCTACCATCCCCGGATCAACTGAAGTCACGCGCACAGGGGTGCCCAACAAGTCTTGTTTTAAACCTTCAGAAATTGCCCTCACAGCAGCTTTCGTAGCACAGTAGACATTACCACCAGGATAGGTTTGATGTCCGGCAATGGAACCTAAATTTACCACATGACCGCGATCGCGACTTACCATTCCGGGAACAACACAACGGGAGAAGTAAAGTAAACCCTTAATGTTAGTATCAATCATTTCTTCCCAGTCTTGAAAGTTGCCTTCGTGCAACTTGTCTAAACCGCGACTTAGACCAGCATTGTTAATTAGAATGTCAATGTCAGACCAGGAGGAGGGTAGACTAGAAATGGCAGATTCAACAGCAATGCGATCGCGCACATCTAGCTGTAACAAATGAATTTCAACACTAAATTCTTGACTGAGAGTATCTGCTAGCTCCTGCAAACGTTCTAACCGTCGTGCCGCTAAAATCAGTTTTGCACCCGCACCAGCGAAAATTTTAGCACAAGCAGTCCCAATACCACTGCTGGCACCAGTAATCAAAATGATTTGATTTTCCAGGGAAGTCATTGTTAGTCACAAGTCAAGAGTCCAGTGTCAATTGTCCAATAATTTGGAACTCATTACTTATATTATGTCAGAAGTGACATCAGGGAGAGTTGTATACTTACAGAGCTAAACCTAAGCTCGACTTTATCCATCTGCCTTCTTCACAACAACCTCTCAAACTTCTCTCCGTATCCTCATGTTGATTTATCTTAGTGCCATTCGACCATAACCAGTAAACCACAAACTTTTGGAAAGGAACGTAAAAACAAGGGTTATAGCCCAATACAGTTCAGTTAAGCCTAAAACTCAACTTCTACGTAGGTTGGGTTGAGGAACGAAACTCAACACTTCCGTGACTTTGTTGAGTTTTACTTCTCTACGAGACGCACTCGCGAACGTTCTACCCAACCTACAATTTTCTTAAGTGAACCGTATTGGGTTATAGCGATCGCCTGTATGTTGCTAGTGACATCGGCTGAAATGCTCAACTTAAGGTTGTTTTGTGGTATCCCTGCATTTAATTGAAATGTTCACATAACAAGGCTGATAAAAAACTTTTTGGTTTACTGATAACCAATGTCTTGTGATCACTGCCGACTAAACTTAAGATAAACTTCATCAAATCCTTGCCTAAAGCGCCCTCCATTCGCGGATCACCCGAAGGTTTACAGGACTTTACCACAACAGTTCCATAGTTTTTCTCGTTTTGTTGTAAAAAAACGAACCATAAACCGGGTATTTACTGATATCAATTGCTATTTGTGAAGGTTAGTGTAAATGAAGGAAACAAACCTCGGTTACACAGATGAGAACAGCTTCAATTAAGTTGTTACATTAGTCCCCTTAACTTAAGGGGTTAACCTACTAAAGTTTCAACCAATTCAACTTTGACCACTGTGACTTTAAGTCCCCAGTTATCAGCCAGGGATGTATTTTACCATGCCAATTTGGCAACCTCCTGACCTAAGACAACGGATAAAGCTCCGCGAAATTACCATGACAACTATAGATCAACCGTATCGAATATAGCAGCCGCTATCATGTCTGCTATCGATGGAGATCCGATTCAATTCGCCTCTAGCTTTGCCATCAGACAATCGTCCGATCACCCTTAACAAAACCCTGACGATTGATGGTATCGACATCTTTAGTTTAACCATCAGCGGTTGACAAGAGAAAAAGTTTCCAGTTTTACAACAGTGTTTCTACAATCGGCGCGATTTCAAGTTGCGATCGGACAACTGTGGCTGCCTTGAACAGTTCACACAGATGACCCATTCAAATAACTACTTAGTAACTGAGGAAAGTTGCTGAGAGTTTACTACCAATCAACCTTACACATATTCGGAGTTAATCTCATGGCTGGCAAAACATACTACGTTTCCGGAACAGGCAATGATCAAAATAATGGCTTGAAAGAGGGAGCTGCTTTTCGCACCCTCCAAAAAGCTGGAGACTTAGTGCAAGCTGGGGACACAGTTTACGTCATGAACGGCACTTATGAGCAAACTGAATACTTTAATAGCCCAGTTCTCAATATCAATCAAAAAAATGGCACATCTGATGCACCAATCACCTTTACTGCCTATCCTGGACATGACCCACTAATCAAGTCAGCTAACTTTCAAGCTATTCAAGTAATGGCCTCGTCCTACATCGTCATTGAGGGTCTGACACTGGTCGGAAACAACGACCAAATTACATTGAAATATGCACAAGAACAGCAAGGAAACAAAAACAATCCTACTACTAATGGGAGCGGTATTTATGTTGTGTTAGACAAAGCTGGAATAAAGTCTCACCATATTGTGATCAAGGACAACACCATTTCTAAGTTTCCAGCGTCTGGCATCGTCACAAATCAAGCTGATTACATCACTATTGAAAACAATTTAGTCTATGAAACTTGTTTCTACAGCCCTTGGGGAGCAAATGCTATTAGTCTCCTTTTGAATTCTGATGTTGATAACAACACCACTGACTACAAAATGATTGTCCGTGGTAACATTTCTCACAGCAATTATACTTTCATTCCTTGGTGGGAAAATGACGAAGGGAAAGCTACTGAGGGTAGTGGAATCATGATTGATTTGGCGAATGGACTGGGAAGTGATGGTGTGGCATACAAAGGAAGAACGCTTATCGCCAATAATGTTTCATACAACAATGGTGGCGCAGGAATCCAAGTTTTTAAATCGTCCAACGTTGATGTAGTAAATAACACTACATATAAAAATTCTAATCATCCAGATCAAGCAGGTTTCGGAGAAATCTTTTTAAATTCTGCAACTAAGATTCGTGCTGAGAATAATATCATGTACGCCAAATCAAATGGCGAATCATTTGCTGGGTCTGACAAAGAAAATACTATCAATAACAACCTGATTTACAACACAAGCAAATGGAACTTTACGGGTAAAAACGCAATCACGGGAAAAGATCCGCTATTTGTTGATGCAGCAAAGGGTAATTTTGCACTTCTTACTGGAAGCCCTGCGATCGACGCTGGTTCCAGTACTTTCAATGGCATTACTAAGAACGTTCCTCAGGATGGCGATGGCAACGGCACTGCTGCGATTGACATTGGCGCATACGAAGCCGCCACCAATAATACTCCTACCCCCGAAATTCAAGTTTTTGATGACACAGTTGACATTGTAGATGACAGCACCACCGCCATTAACTTTGGCGACGCCATTGTTGGCAGCATCCTGACCAAAACTTTTACCATTAATAACACAGGTATAGCTGCGCTCAACCTGAGTAATCTCAAACTCCCCGACGGCTTTAGTTTAGTAGGAACTCTTCCAGCTACCTTGGCTGTTAAGGCTACGACGAGTATAACGGTGGCACTCAATACGAATACACCTGGAACCTACACTGGCAACTTCAGTTTAAGCAACAACGATATTAACGAAAGCCCCTTTAACTTTGCTATTAGTGGTAGAGTTACTGCTCCCGAAATTCAAGTTCTCAATGGCACAGTTGACATTGTAGATGGCAGTAGTGCTGCCATTAACTTTGGTGATGCCGCTTTCGGTAGCACCGTAACCAAAACTTTCACTATCAAGAACACGGGTACATCTGCACTCAACCTGAGTAATCTCAAACTCCCCGACGGCTTTAGTTTGGTAGGAACTCTTCCAGCTACCTTGGCTGTCAAGGCTTCGGCAAGTATAAAGGTGGCACTCAATACGAAGACACCTGGAACCTATGCTGGCAGTTTCAGTTTGAGTAACAACGATATTGACGAAAGCCCCTTTGACTTTGCCATTAGTGGCACAGTAAAACCTGCTCCTGCCCCCGAAATTGAAGTTCTCAGTGGCACAGTTAACATTGTAGATGGCAGCACTACTGCCATTAATTTTGGCGATGTTGCTTTCGGCAGCACCGTAACCAAAACTTTTACCATCAAGAACACGGGTACAGCTACGCTCAACCTGAGTAATCTCAAACTCCCCAACGGCTTTAGTTTGGTAGGAACTTTTCCATATACCGTGGCTGCCAAGGCTTCGAAAAGTATAACGGTGGCACTCAATACGAATACACCTACGCCTGGAACCTATGCTGGCAGCTTCAGTTTGAGCAATAACGATAGTGACGAAAACCCCTTTAACTTTGCCATCAGTGGCACAGTTAAACCCCCTCTTGCTAACACAATTTATCTTCTCAATGGCACTGATAGTTCTGAGTACTTAAAAGGCAATGCCCCAGCTAACAAGATTTATGGGTTTGGGGGTCAAGACACCATCATAGGTAATCTAAAAAATGACCAACTTTTCGGAGGCGACGGACACGATACTCTATGGGGAGGCAATGATGATGACCTGCTCTATGGTGATAGCGGTAATGACAAGCTTTCGGGTGATAACGACAACGATACCTTATTTGGTGGTATCGGCGATGACCAACTATTGGGGGGCGCAGGTAATGACTGGCTTTATGGGGGCAATGACAAAGATGTACTTACAGGGGGTTATGGTGTTGATACCTTTGTATTCGCTTCTGCTGAGGGTACGGACTCCATTACTGATTTTGTAGTAGGTACGGACAAACTTGCGTTGTCAGGTGGCCTCAACTTTGGTCAATTGTTAATACAGCAACAAGGAAGTCAAGCCTGGATTGTGGATAGTTCTGACAATCAAGTGTTAGTGAAGTTAGATAATGTCACTTCAACAACGCTCTTGGCTCAAACTTCTACAACTTTTATCACTATTTAGCTCCGTCTTTCGATAATTAAGCCTCTTCAGGACGGGTCGGGAGAGGTTTGCAGGGTGACAAAAAGGGCTAGGATAGGATGCAGATAGAATAAGCCTTATTTATAGCCCTCTCCCCTTGCTGGTAGTACTTACGTTCGTTAGAACTTAGTCTCAATAACTTCCTGACTAACTTGTAGGAATCTTCCATAAAATTGACCCAATTAGACCCCTTTAGATTCGCAGTCACCTATGGAGGGAAACCCTCTGTAGCGCTGTCTCACCATATAAGCCAATATAAAAACTGCTATGTCGGCGTCAATATCGCCGACATTTTTTAATCCGTCCGACATATTTTTGGATACCTATAGGTTTAATTCTTTGGTCAGATATTATGGCGCTATTGTGTATAGGCGAGTGATATTAATAAAATTGGTTCTTCAGTACTTGTTATGCCAAATTATTAAGAATAGGCATCAAACAATGTCAAAATATATCAATTATTTGCTAAAAATACTGTAGGGATTGACATATGAACAATATTTCTTGTTAACTGTAAATATTATCCTGACTATTTTTATATAAATTTACAGTCATGAGTAGCAAAATAGATATTAAAAACATACAGGAATTATGACATGGTTGAGGGGAAAAGATTATTGGAACATAGATAAATTGGTGAGTTATTTAGATGAAAATTGTGGTGTGATTTATCAATCTAAACAAAGCTACTATAAGCTGCTGTAATCGGCAAAGATTAGCTGGAAGAAATCTCAGAAAATCAACCCGAATTCCAATCCAGATTTGGTCAAAATCAAGAGGGAAGAAATCATGATTTTTTTGAGTGATAACAAAGCTGAGATTGAGTCTGGGCAACTAGTTGTCTTTTTTATAGATGAGTGTCACTTATTTAAAGTTGTTTCTCTAAAAATCTTTAATCAAACTTCGATATACTACAAAATTTTTCTTATAAGTTGCTTTTTGAATTTGCTTTGTTCGCATTTTCCAGTCTATAGACTCTTCCGATAATTCCCCTAAATTACGGAGTAATTTAGCTATAACCAGTTGAGTAGTTGTAGCTAATTGCTGGATATTCAATGACTTAGCTAGGCTAGGGTTAAATAATTCTTCGTTTGGGTAACCAAGATTAGCTCGCATTTGTCATGCTATTGCTTCTACCCAGTGTCATTACCATAAAATACTTGACTAAGCTTAGTGCTAAAATATAGCCTCAAACTACCCTGATCACTGCCTATCGGAACATGGGATAATTTACCGTAACTCTTACTAATACGTTCTTTGGCGTAGATACCAGTAAAAATCTAGTAAAAAAAAGCAAATTAATTAACTTATGGTTACTAGGGCATATAATAATTCACATTTCGATGAAAGCACTAACAGGGTTGTTGTAATGGTCGAGCCATACAGCCAAAAAGAGCAAATACAGCAAGTTGTTTACCGGATTTTAGATGCCAATTTAGATCGCGCTCGTGAGGGCTTGCGAATTATCGAGGAATGGTGTCGCTTTGGGTTGAATAATGCCCAGTTAGCTCTTGAATGCAAGCACCTACGACAAGAGGTAGCCAAGTGGCATACCTCTGAATTGCGGGCAGCGCGAGATACACCAGGCGATCCTGGGACTGAGTTAACCCATCCTCAGGAAGAACAGCGAGCTAGCATCAAGTCGGTGTTGCAAGCTAACTTTTGCCGCATAGAAGAAGCATTGCGGGTGCTGGAAGAATATGGCAAGCTTTACCACCCAACGATGGCTAAAGCTTGTAAGCAGATGCGCTATCAGGTTTATACCCTGGAAAGTAGTTTAATGGGTCATCAGCGCCATCAATTGTTGTGGCGATCGCGTCTGTATCTTGTTACTTCCCCTAGTGAAAATTTGTTGAACACTGTGGAAGCTGCACTCAAAGGTGGATTAACGCTCCTACAATACCGCGACAAAACCACCGATGATTCTTTGCGTCTGGAACAAGCTAGAAAACTCCGGCAATTATGCCACATCTACGGTGCTTTGTTCATCGTTAACGATCGCGTGGATCTGGCTTTAGCTGTCGATGCAGATGGAGTGCATCTGGGACAACAAGATATACCCATTGCCATTGCTCGGCAATTACTCGGTTCCCAGCGTTTGATTGGTCTTTCCACCACAAATCAAGAAGAAATGCAAGCAGCAATTGCTGAAGGTGTAGATTACATTGGCGTGGGGCCAATTTATGAAACTCCCACGAAAGTAGGTAAGGCAGCCACAGGGCTAGAATATGTCAGCTATGCTGCCAAAAATTGCTCAATTCCCTGGTTTGCCATTGGGGGAATAGATGCAAATAATGTCAATGATGTGATCGATGCCGGAGCCGAACGTGTGGCGGTAGTGCGATCGCTCATCCAAGCCGAACAGCCAACCCTGGTGACGCAATATTTGCTCTCCCAGCTTAATCGCATCAAACCAGAAACTTTTTAACAATTTAAAATTGGCGATGATTCAGGTTTTAGCAGAGTTCTCGAAACGCAATGCATCTAACGAGTTTCAACCTAGTATGGATATTTATACAGCTAGCGCTCAACCGTGGGATAACATTAATCTAGATATACCTAAGTTTACCAAGTTGCCATCACCTAAGTGAATGTGAATGAAAATTTGCAAAGTTACCCAAAATGATTTTCAAGAGTGGCTAAACTTAGCACTGGAGCTATGGCCGCATTGCTCTTCTGCCGAAATGGAAGTTATTCTCACCAATATTCTGCATTCTGATCGAGAACAAGGCATTCTGGTTAGGGATGATCATGGCTGTGCGATCGCGTTTATGAATCTATCGCTACGTTCTGATTATGTTCCAGACGCAACTAAAAGCCCTGTAGCCTACGTAGAAGGAATCTATGTCAAAGCTGAATGCCGCAATCAAGATGTTGGCAGAACGCTAATTCAGTATGCCGAGCAGTGGGCATGTGAGCAGGGATGTATCGAACTTGCTTTGGATTCCCTCCTTGATAATTCTGCAAGTCATGAGTTTTATACAAAAGTCGGATTTCGAGAAGTGGAACGAGTTGTATTTTTTATTAAGTCTGCTGTTGCTGTCAATCTCACAGCATCTCCAGAAGAGAATCGACCTATTATCGAAGCACGCAGTCTAGAAGAGTAGCAACTTTTGTGATATTCTCCCTCAACTGTTCCCTTTGTCAATACTCTGCCACCTGAATCCTTACTCAGTACAAGTGCCCCATGTCCAATTTCAAACATAGCTTATGTCTAATGAGATTACGGTTCAGGTAAATGGGGAAACCCATAGTTGCTTATCTCAAACTTCTTTACCCGATTTGCTCCAACAGTTGGGTTTTAACCCTCGCTTGGTGGCTGTAGAGTATAACGGCGAAATTTTACATCGCCAGTTTTGGACGCAAACAAAAGTACAGCCAGGCGATCGCTTAGAAGTGGTAACTATTGTTGGTGGTGGTTAGTTCAATAAACTGTTAAATGGATTAAGTCAAGCTAAGTAATTGAGTTAGCAATCCGATTTGATTTTTGAACTTATCTGCGTAGGCAGGCAAAAAGCAAGGGGTGGTCAAATCGGGGAAAATGTCATACTAGTTATAGTATATATTTTGAATAAACTATGGTTCAAGTCATCCAAGCCCATAATATCAGCCTTGCTTATTTAGAAGCAAGATTTGGTCTGCAACAAAGTGAAGGTGAAGATTTTTTTCCAGAATGGTTTGACACTCTACCAGAAATCACAGATATAGAAAAACAATATCTAGACCGAGTTAAAACTAATTTTATGAGATTGGTTAAACACCCACCAATCTTAGAAAATGCAGTCAAAATGGTAGTTGTTTCTCCTTTATTAGACTTGGCCGGATTCTATCGTGAGCCATTTTTTCTCGCTACTGAAGAATCTATAGAAATTTCTGCGGAAGATGAAGGAGAAATTATTAGAGGTAGAATTGATATTTTAGTTATTCAAGAACAATTATGGTTGTTAGTAATTGAATCTAAAAGGTCTAGCTTTTCTCTTTTAGAAGCCATACCTCAAGCACTTGTTTATATGTTGGCTAATCCTAATCAAGACAAACCTACTTTTGGATTAGTAACAAATGGGAGTGATTTTATTTTCCTGAAACTTACTAAACAAAATCAGCTGAAGTATGCTATGTCTGACCAATTTACACTTTTGAAACGCAAAAGCGAACTGTATCAGGTTCTAAGTGTATTAAAAAATTTGAGTCAAAGTTTGAGTTAAAAATTATGTCTATTCGTCCTATCTACCTTGATTGCCACGCGACTACGCCTGTAGATGAACGGGTACTATCAGCAATGCTCCCCTATTTTACAGAACACTTTGGCAACCCATCAAGTATTAGTCATATTTACGGTTGGGAAGCGGAAGCTGCTGTCAAACAAACACGAGAGATATTAGCAACAGCAATCAACGCCACACCAGAAGAAATTGTTTTTACGAGTGGTGCAACAGAAGCGAATAATTTAGCTATTAAAGGTGTTGCTGAAGCTTATTTTAAAAAAGGTCAGCATATTATTACTGTTGCCACTGAACATAGTGCAGTTATTGATCCTTGTAATTATTTAAAAAGTCTCGGTTTTGATATTACTATTCTTCCTGTCCAAAAAGATGGATTGATTGATTTAACTGAGTTAAAAAAAGCTTTCCGTCCTGAGACAATTTTGGTATCGGTGATGGCTGCAAATAACGAAATTGGTGTGTTACAGCCTTTGGCAGAAATTGGGGAAATGTGCCACGATCGCCTACACTCCGCCGGAAGCGATCGCAATATCATTTTCCATACCGACGCAGCCCAAGCTATTGGTAAAATTCCCTTGGATGTGCAAGCAATGAAAATTGATTTGATGTCGCTAACTGCACACAAAGTATATGGCCCAAAAGGCATTGGGGCGCTATACGTCCGTCGGCGGAACCCCAGAGTCCAACTGGCTCCCCAGCAGCACGGCGGCGGACATGAACGGGGAATGCGTTCTGGTACATTATATACACCGCAAATTGCCGGCTTTGGGAAAGCTGTAGAAATCGCTTTGGCAGAACAAGCGACAGAAACCCAACGCCTCACTCAATTAAGGCAAAGATTGTGGGAACAGCTTTCTCAAATAGAAGGAATTCATTTCAACGGACATCCTCAAGAGCGGCTAGCAGGAAACTTGAATGTCAGTGTTGAGGGAGTGGATGGAGCCGCACTTTTGCTAGGATTGCAGCCAGTGATGGCCGTGTCTTCTGGTTCTGCTTGCTCGTCGGCAACTACTGCACCCTCCCATGTTCTCACAGCATTGGGACATTCAGAACAGCTAGCTTACGCTTCAATCCGGTTTGGTATTGGCAGATTCAATACTCTAGAGGAAATTGATCAGGTAGCGAAACATGCGATCGCTACCATTCAAAGTTTACGTAATCCCATGAAAGATTTTATGGATTCTCGCCAAGGAAAGCGCCAATCTGATCTAGCTCCTGCTGATTGAGGCGAAATTCACTTGCACCGATGATTCCTTCCACCTGCTTTGGATTGCGTCCGCCAACGATGGCAGCTGTCACCGCCGGATTGTTTAAAGTCCAAGCGATCGCCACCTCACCCGCCGAGCGATCGTGTTGTTGACCAATGTGCTGCAACACTTCGACCAGCTTTAGATTACGAGATAAACGTGGCTCTTGAAATTCACTGCTGTTTTTGCGCCAATCATCATCTGGGAAATTTGCAACCCGCTCAGGTGTCATTGTCCCTGTAAGCAAGCCAGATTGCATAGGTGAATAAACAATCACACCTATGTTATTTTCCTTACAAAAAGGCAGAATTTCGTTTTCGACATTGCGTTTAACCAGTGAATAAGGCGGCTGCAATGAGGTAACTGGTGCAATCTCCTGAACACGTTTCAACTGTTCCACATTGAAGTTTGAAACCCCGATATAGCGAACCTTTCCCTCATCCTTGAGCTTGGCAAGAGTTGTCCAGCCTTCTTCAATTTCTGAGTCAGGGTTAGGCCAGTGGATTTGGTAGAGGTCAATGGTTTCAATATCGAGTCGGCGCAAACTAGCTTCAACCTCCCGCCGCACCGAATCCGCCTTGATACTGCGATTAATTTCGCCCTTTTCATCCCAGATCATTGAGCATTTAGTGAAAATGTAGGGGCGATTAGATTGACCTTTAAGCGCCTTAGCAACAACCTCCTCCGAATGCCCCAGACCATAGATAGCTGCGGTGTCAATCCAATTAATGCCGAGGTCGAGAGCGCGATTGATCGCTGCGATCGATTCCTGGTCATCCTGCGCTCCCCAACCAAAAGCCCACTCAGATCCACCAATTGCCCAAGCTCCAAAACCGATTGGGGTAATATGAAGCTCCGAATTGCCGAGTTGTTTGGTTTGCATATCTACTTTCTCCAATAATTTTTGAGCCAATAGATATACTAGTGCACAACACTTGGCGATAAATTGCGTCTTTCCGATCTAGAATTTTCATCAAAAAACCTTAACCAAACCGTATTGCCCCATTCCCCATTCAATAAGGATTTGAATCAATCCGTCCCCTTTTGACACTTCTGAGATAGTACCCAGAAGTTGGTCTGTTTTTCAGGTTAAAGGTGTCGCCACTGCGAACTTTCCAAATTTTGTAATTGGAAAAGGTCAAAGGCGATCGCGGTTCGCATACTTCCGGCAGATGATTGCCAAGTACAAAGTACGCTGCGCCTCTACCGATAACTTTCACCAGACCGTTTTTATCCACAAGAACCGATGTACTCTCACTAATCGCTATACCTAAAACACAGTTAGATACACCATCTTTAATTTGACGGGCAATAAAAGTCATAATCCGCCCCATTCTTTCCCGCCTGTCGAAGTGCGTATCTACGATAGTTCCCTTCAAATGACTCCAATTGAAAAAGTTGTAAGTAAAAGTAATGTCTCGGTAGGGATCTTCAAGTGCATCTCTAGTTTCGATGCCTTTTTCGGAAGAAGCGCAAGCATCATAGACATAATCACTTTGGATCATTGCACCCGCACTAGTGCCACCAATACCGCCTCCCTTAAGGTAAACTGACTTAACGGCAGTTTCCAACTTAGTATTTTTCCAGTTGCGGATGTATTGACATTGGTCGCCGCCAGCAAAAAAAATTACATCAGCATTTTTGACTTTCTCAACAATCTCAGATTTGTTTGCGTCTTGCTTATTGCTAATAATAAGAGTTTCTACAGAGTTTACGCCCTTCATAGCATAAATTAATCGGTTGTAATCGTGATTACCATTAGTGCGGATAACTACAACATTAACTTTAGTGGCGGAGTCAATACCTCCTCTAACTTGGTTAATTAACCACTGGATAGCATCATCGACGTCGGGGCCACCCCCACCCAAGCTAAGGACTGGGCCCGCTAAGGAAGGACGGACATCAAAGGAGGGGGAGGGGTGGACATCAACAGTGTCGCCCAGGAAGTAGCGTTTCCAACTGGCGATAAAACGGGTTATTAGGAAGGTTCCCATGTTCAACAATTTGATTCCTGCACTCTTCAAGCCCTCTGCTATATTTGGGAATGCCTTTGTCATATCAAAAATGTGCAATTTAGACGCGCATTAGCTTAACTCTCGCACTAGAGAGGGTGAAATTTCCAGCGTACAGGGCTTGTACTGTTTTTTAACGCAAAATAACGCAGAGTAATCATTAACTCTCTGCGTTATTTTGCTAAAATCTGTGCGATCGCATTTATAACGGTTCTCAGTTGGATAAAAAGCCTCCAACAGAGTTCTCTATAAGTTACCCTCTCCTCGCACGAGAGGGGCTGGGGGAGAGGTCAGTTTATATTGCACGAAAGTGCCGCAATATTCGGATTAAAGTTCCTTAATCCGAATGTTGCGAAACTGAACTACTTCGGTATGGCACTGCAAACCAATGAAACCTTCTGAACGCTTCTTTTTACCGTCGCTGGGATCGGCAAATCCCAAGAGTCCGGGGAAAGTTCCTTCACTAACTAATTGACCATTGAGTTTGACCGAAATCTCATTACCTTGGACTCTGATTTCATAGCTATTCCAGTATCCTGGGTTAGCAGAGTTGCGTGGGCTGATTACCTTAGCAGCCCATTTTTGAGCGGGGAAAACTTCGTATACTGCACCCGTTTTGTGTAAGGGACTACCGTAAACGTTATTAGGAAAGTCGTAACCATGCTCATCGATTTGGATTTCGGTGCTGGAATGATAGAAGCTATCATCAAGAGCCTTAGGTTCTGGTGTTCGCAGGAAAATACCAGAGTTAGCTTTGATGTCGAAGGCTTTCCAGTCCAACTTCAGGATAAAATTCTGGAATTTTTTTCGAGTAAACCAGAGAACGCCCAGCGCGACGTTCTGATTACCAACACCTGCACCCAGCACTGGGGAATTCTGATTTTGGACATCGAAGAAGTTTTTGCTACCTGATGCCACAATTTCCCAACCATCAGCCTTGAAGTTACCCCGATAAAGAGTTTCAAAATCTGGTTCGTCATTAATAGTTTGAACTTGGGAATAGCGTTCAATAATCGAGCGAGCAATCTTACGAGATAGGGCTAGTCCTGTGGGTACTGGATTCGCTGAACCAACGGTAGTAAAAATAGACTGAGCTACGCAATAGGCATTAGATACATGGTGGAAACGACCATTCACATCTGTAACTGATGTGGTGAAATCAGTGCCAATCCACAATGTTCCTGATTCGTGATAAGTGGTGCCTATTCCATCTTCCCCTCCGCCAAAGAACTCAATTGGTGCATTGGGGTCTTTCTTCGTGGCAGCGCCTTTTGGTTGATTAGCTAAGGACTCAATGAAGGCAAAAGCTGCTTCCGACTGAGCGTCTCGAACTTGTTTGTCGGCGGGTGTTTCAATCAAGTTTACAAATGCTTTAGGTACGCGCAGTTGCCGTCCATTCTCAAAGTACACATCATCGCCAGTACCACCGAAGGGATTGACGCTGATCCAACTACTCTTAGGATTTCCGATTGGGGTCGTCCGATCCCCAAAGGTTTCACCACAGGTGCGAATGCCAATCACAATCTTGTTCTCAATCGTCCCGGAAGTTTGAGCGGCGAGAATTTTATCAAACTCCTCGATGTTCGGTACTACGCGGTAGAGGAACTCTTCGGGATTATTGGGGGCATTTGCAAAGAATGGGGTGAATACATTCGGGGCAGCATAAAACTGAAAGTGGAACTGTCCCGGACCTTTCGCGGTTTGCGTTGAGCCTGGGATGTGCAGAGCAGCAGTTTGCAACTCTTTTTTCAATTCTGATGGGACACCCAAGGCGGTGCGGGTGATCTTCCAAATGAAGTTACCCCGAACGTGAACCATCAAGTTCCGCCCGATCAATTCAGAGTTCGGCTGCAACGCTTTGGGGCGTGGGAATGAGTTCAAAGCCAGCCGTGTTGAGTTGACGGTATTGCCTGCCAGTACGATCGCAGCGCTGGGTTTGACATCCAAACGCACGACGCGAGCTTGGCTCTTGTTGTTGGGGTCATAAAGATTTTTCAAAGCCACCACGATTTGGGTGACGATACCATTACTGGTTTCTAACTTGATCACCTCGGCGTTGGGGACGAGAAATAGCCGTCGGTTGGCGTCATTTTGACCACTGGCTTCGCGGATGGCATCGAGCAACAAAGGCAAGCTGCTAAACTTGTCCATACTGAACAAACCAGACCCTGGTGATTGACCTGCCACTGCGATCGGGGGATCTTGCACTGTTGTTAGTGAGGGTACTTTGTTCAGCACATTCTTGGCACGGCCTTTGAGAATATCGAACAGCTGTCCGTTGATAAAGTCGGCAACGGGCCAAGTGCCGATTTCACGCTCTACGTATTCATAGCCGTCGGGCTGGCCTTTGAGCCGGAGATATTCCACAACATCGGCGGGCCACTGCTTGAGATCCTCTTCGGTCAGGCGCGGTGTCCAGCCGCCCCAAAACAGTGATTTGCCACCCACACAACGGTGATGGTCATTCAGCCTATTGGCACCGGCATAGTTTGAGGGTTCGCCGATGTTTCTTCCCTGCGAATTTGGCTCAACCAGCGGTTCCAAAACTGAGTTAAATAAGTTACCAACGCGAGTGAGATTTTGGAAATGTTCGCTGATCAGGAATGGCCCAGCTTCCAAGACTAGAATGCGCGGTTGCTGGTTTGGTAAGCCTTTGCCGAATTCAAACAGCTTGCTAGCGGTGTATGCACCATACATACCTGAGCCAATTACTACAGCGTCAAACTGACCACCTGCTTGTGCTGCTAAAATTTCTTCCCAGGTATTGCAAACCAAACGAGCGACTACATCTAATGCGAAAGTCGTTCTTTGCACATCGGGTATTGGCAAGGACTGTCCTGAATCAACGAGTCTATTTAAGGGCATGACAATTTTCCTGAATTATGATTTATTTTCAATAAAATTTGAGTGCAATTTTTCTGTGCGCCCAAGTTCTATTTAACTATTTCATTCATCATTCACTACGCGGCTATTTATTCATAAAATGCCGCCAGAAAGTTAGGACTTCCGCATTGATAAAAAGATAATTGCGTGCATCAGCTATAGCTTCTTTCTCATCTGCTTCTAGCGATATTTCCAGTTGGCTTCATAACTTAAAGAATAGATATAAGTCAGATAGAAAAACATCGTCATAAGCGGAAACTACATTTCCAATTTGGGAAATCGGAGCGAGGGAGAACTTCTTAACCCTACAAGGATTGCTCATGCACACTACTGTCTATTTCTAGAGTGCGTAAATCTTAAAAGTAGCGCTTTCAAGGTTAATCGAATAAAATGAGAGATCGTCTCACCACCTTAAAAGGGCTAGTCCTATAGTGTTACTGATGACGTAATTGAAAAAACGGCATCGTAAGCCAGCTAAATTTACTCTGCTCAAGAAATTAAAGAAGTTATTAGTTATTCACTTTCTCCTGAAGCACTGGCTGCTGTGGATGTATCATAAGTTTTTTCAGTATTTATGCAAGTTCATTGAATATTTATATTTCTTCACTTCATTCCCTGATTCAGTAATGACATCAAGTCCAACTAAATTTAGCTGAACTTGATGTTAGATTTAAAACATTTTAATCTAGTTAATACCACGCGATTTGCGATCGCTCTTGCACAACTCGCTGATAAACTTCTTGAGTTTGCTTGGCTAATTTCGGCCAGCTAAAGCGCCGCTCTAGATCCTCATAAGCGTTATCCACCAGCCATTGCCGATATCCTGGATTTTTCAACACTTGCAAAATTCCCCAAGCTAAAGAATCGGAATTGTTCACCCAAGTAACAATACCTGTTTTGGTGTGTTGCACTACTTCCGGGAAACCACCTGTATCAGAAACTACTACGGGTACACGAGAAGCAAAGCTTTCTAAAGCCACAATTCCAAAGGGTTCGTAAAGACTAGGAAACACAGCACAGTCAGCGACAGTTTGAAATTTATCTAAGTATTTATCAGAGAGAAAACCTGTAAAGTAGCAATGATGCCAAATTCCCAAATTCCAAGCTTGGCGCTTGAGATGGTCAGTATTGCCGCCACCAACGATCACAAACTTAACATTACCTCCCATTTCCCAAAGTATTTTGGGTGCGGCATTAAGTAATACAGGTACACCCTTTTCGTAGGTCATGCGACCGAGGTAGTAGACGATTTTCTCATCATCTGTAGCAAATTGGCGGCGAAAATCCAGAGGATGAAAATTTATGTGATGTTGTTTCTTTTCGGCTCGGATACCGTTATAAATAACATCAATTTTGTCCCAAGGACTGTGCAATGCTCGTTGTACTTCTCGGCGCATATACTGACTGCAAACAATAATCCGCCAAGCGTTGTAAGCCAGCAAGGTTTCTTTGCTATTAATATAGCCTTGGATATCTGTGTGAATACCGTTATGGCGTCCGTATTCCGTAGCGTGGATGGTAGAAATTAGTGGTATTTTAAAATTATGCTTCAGAGCGATCGCAGCATCTCCTACTAACCAGTCATGGGCATGAATTAAATCAAAGGTTCCTTCCTCCAGGATCAACTTACCACCGTGATGTCCCATACTCAGGTTGAGATTGACTACCCAGTGGAAAAAATCGTTACTATGGGCGACTGGCACCCGATGCACGTTTACTCCTTCAACTACCTCATACATCGATGCCTGACCAAACTCCGCCGTGATCAGGTGAACTTCATGCCCTAGTTTTATTAGTTCCGGGTACAATTCTGCTACATGACGCGCAATTCCCCCAACAATCCTTGGCGGAAACTCCCAACTCAGTACCAGTATCTTCATGTGCTAGACTCCCCAAAACTTTACAAATATATCTAAAAAACTATATTTATCTAAAAATACAAGGGTGGTGAATGCAGTGAGTATTTTTACTAAAATTTTTAGATTTTTTAACAGTTATTTTGTTAAAGTTTATCAAAGGTTAACAACTGCGGGCTAGCAATAGGACGCAAAGTACAGCTAATATTATCTCCGTTTCAAGACTTATCCTTAAAAAGGCAGGAGGCATAAGGCGGAGAGAAACACTGCTAAAGCCAGTCTCGAAGCGCCAGAAGCGCTATGCGTCAGCACTCAGCACCAAATAATTTCTTACTAAGGCAATAAAAATTGCTTCTTGAGTACTTAGATACCCAACGATAGGACTCCTGTTTGATTTTTGAACAACTAAGCTGTCTAGAAGCCCGCCATCCAAAGATTTACTTCTCATTATACTATAGCGTTTCCTAGTCTAATGAGGTACAGTAACAACAATGAGTAAACCAGCCTTGGATATCTTTTAAAGACACTTTTAGGACTTACGCAAAACTACACGCTGTAGGGGCAATTCATGAATTGCCCCTACCTGAAAATCAAGGTTTCGGCTATTGTTTGCGTAAGTCCTGACTTTATTAAAAGCCTCTTCAATTGCTTTGGCTAAAGAAGGATAATTTCTGGCACCAATAGAACGTAGTATACTCTTGATTTTTGACCAACAGTTTTCAATGGGTGAAAAATCAGGAGAGTAAGGCGGTAAATAAATAAGACTTGCTCCCGCCGCTTGAATCATTGCTTCAATTTCTTTACCTTTATGAATCGAGCAATTATCAATCGACTTCAACTGCCCCTTTCCATAGCTTGGGAAGTAACTTTTGGGAAACAAATGCCTCAAAGGTAAGTCCATCTGTAGCGCCAAGAAGACTGATTTGAGTAATTACGCCTTTGAAACCAATTGCAGCAATTAAGGAGACGTTTCTTCCTCGTTTGATAGGACGTTCGCCTCGCGCTCTTTTTCCTTTTGGGGCACGCGCAAATAATCGTACTAAAGATAAATTAATACCAGATTCGTCAATGAAGATAAGGTTTTCAGCTAGAATCCCCTGAACTGTTTTCCAAAATCCCACCCTTAATAATTAGACCTCTTGCAAAAGTCCTTCTTTTCGCTTTCTTCTTTGCGCCTTTGCGCCTTTGCGTGAGACAAAAAATTATTTATGCAAGAGGTCTATTGAACTCTTTCAGTCTCTTTTTCGGTGGGGTACAGTGTTTTTTTTTAGTTTTAAGTCTAGAAGACGCAACATTCTATCTAGGGTTGAGCGACCTATCAAAACTCCGGTTTTTTGTTCTAAAAGTATACGCAGTTCATCCAAGGTTGCATCATTATTATCAGAGACAAGAGGTAGCAATATAGCAATCTTAAATAATTAATGAGAAAATACTGTTAAAAATTAAACGTCAATATTGAAACTAAGTATAGTGGGGGAGAGGAATGTAGATGCGATCGCCCTTAAGAGTTGATCGAAAAAAGCCAGTATAAACTGTAAATCAAACGAGCGTTCGCTGTCAAGATGTTGCTTTCTGGATAAAAACATAAAGCGTTTATAAAGAAAATCTAAAGGTAGCCAAAAGCGATCGCCTAAAAATAGGATAATACAGATGAATTAGCAAATCTTTACACATCAAACCGACAACTATGACATCCACACCCAAAATCCTAGCCTTTGCTGGCAGCACCCGTATTGATTCGTACAACAAAAAATTAGTAAAAATCGCGGCAGCTGGCGCTCAGGCAGCAGGTGCAGAAGTGACTTATATAGACCTACGTGATTTGCCCTTACCTCTTTTTGATGAAGATTTGGAAGCTCAAGAAGGACTACCTGCCAACGCCCGGACTTTTAAAGACTTGATGATTGCTCATCAAGGATTGCTGATTGCTTCGCCTGAATATAACAGTTCGCTCACAGCAGTTTTGAAGAATGCCATTGACTGGGCATCTCGTCCAGCAGATCCAAATGAAGCACCGTTGGCTGCTTTTACAGGTAAGGTTGCTACTATTATGAGCGCTTCCCCAGGTGCTCTTGGTGGTCTGCGGGGATTGGTTCATCTGCGGTCTATTCTGGAAAACATCAAAGTTTTGGTACTTCCTGATCAGATAGCTGTACCTAAGGCTTACGAAGCCTTTAATACCGATAGCACGTTAAAAGATGCTAAACAGCAGGAATCTATTCAAAAGTTAGGGTATACCTTAACACAAATATTAGTAAAGCTCAACTAAGTTATTCTTTGTGATGTATTGGTGCGTGGCAATGACTAAGAAGGTACAACTTTTTTATTCTGAGTTGAATGAAATGGAGTGAAGAACGTAAGGCTTTAGGTACATAACGAGATACTTCACTCCATTTCGCTGCGTTTAGAGGATGTTTTAAAAGTCTCGCAAGATATAATTTTGCTGTTCTACACTGGCTTAAGTGCAAGGAAAAATTCAGGTTTTAGCCATGTAATGAGAAGCATCAGTGTGCTAAACATGAGAGCAAAATACAGTTTTAAAACATCCTTTTAATAGGATGATCGCTTTGAGTTAAGTTTAAAATTAAACTAAATTACACAACGACCTCGAAACTTGCAGCAGTTAGAGCGGGGTTAGTAGGTTCTTCAACCAACCTACGCTTTGCCTAAAACACTGAAATAAGAAAGCAAACTGGGATTTGAATAAGTAAAAGCTCATTTGACTTGCGGAAAACACCAAAATGAGAAAGCAAACTGGGGTTTGAATAAGTAAAAGCTCATTTGACTTAAGTCGAATGAGCTTTTACTTGCGGAAAACACTGAAATAAGAAAGCAAACTGGGGTTTGAATAAGTAAAAGCTTATTTGACTTGCGGAAAACACCAAAATGAGAAAGCAAACTGGGGTTTGAATAAGTAAAAGCTCATTTGGAGTAAGTAATTAGATATTTTGAGAAAGAAATTAGGTATTTTGATAAAGCAATTAGGCATTTTGATAAAGTAGTCAGCAAATATACCTGATAATTATAAAATTGTGGCTGCACAAATAAAGTCAGCGCTCAAATATGTCCGTGAGTTCGGCTATGATGCAACGGTTCAGTTAACTTGTTTATTGAGCGGAGATCCCCCCAAACCCCCGATAAATTGGCTTGCTCATATCTCTTTTACCCCTTTAAAAAGGGGGTCGCCACAGGCGGGGGGATCTTATCCGAACGGTATTGGGCTATGGTGTACACACAAGTCAGATCCAAATTATAAATTAATATTCTTGGGCAAAATTGATTTAGGTAACATTCCATGCACACCCTTCTGGGGACTGTTCACAACTTGAGTGATATGAAAATTCACAGCTAAACTACACAATACATAAGCATCTTCTGGCGACAAATTGATGAAGCGTTCCAGAAAATCAATCATGTTTTTTAAAGCCCATTCTAAGGCTTCATCTAAAGTTTGAGCAAAGCCCATTGTGATGATATGAGTTGGAGTTTCGGCGATTGGTGTTGTTAGTTGTAAATCCTTGCGAAGTTTCAGGGTAATTCTACCGTTCATGGAAGTTTCAATGGCGGTAACATTTACTTCGCCGTCTCCCTGTGCAGAATGCCCATCACCAATAGAAAATAACGCACCTGGTACGAAAATTGGCAAAAATAAACGAGAACCTGCTTGTAGTTCGCGGTTGTCGATATTACCGCCGTAAGAGCCTGGTGGGACAGAAGTTCGAGACGTTTCTGAGGTAGCAACACCAAGAATACCAAAAAACGGTTTGAGGGGAATTTTTATGTCAGCACCCGCCGGAAATTCAGCGATATTGTTTACTAAATCAAGAGGAATGAATCTTAAGGCGGGTTGAGGAAACTGATGTGGCAAAGCTCCCCAACCTGTACGAATTGCATTGAAGCCTATAGGTAAACGAGGTGCGATCGCTTCTAATTGTACTTCTAAAACATCCCCTGGTTCTGCATCCTGCACATAAATTGGCCCTGTGAGTAAATGCGGCCCCCCAGCAACTTTGCGTTCTGGTAGAAGATTTTGGCAGATGTCAATAAATTCTGGTGTGAGAAACTCTGGTGGTGCTTTGTCGTAAACGTAGTAACCACTATAAGTTTCTACGTCAACAGTGTCGCCAGAATTAATCGTAAGTGCTGGTTCTAGCAGATGAGAAAAACCACCCAGATGCACGGTTTCTTTTGAGGCTTTTAAAATGTAGTGAGTCATCGCTGTTGTTGCTATAGCTGTTTTAGTTGTGTGCAATACAGAAGCCAGTCGTGGAAACTGGCGTACTGTATGCCCAATCTACTTAGCTATTTTTCCACAACTTGTCGCAAGGCTAATTGCTGTTGTTTGATATAAGGTACGTAATTACTGCTAGAGTTTGATACGCCGTTAGCGACAACTCCAATCAGGTTTAACTTACTCAGCATGGCTGTCGCTTGATTAAGCTGGCTTCGCGTTACAATACCAATGCTTGCTACCATGACCACGCTACGACAAGACGATGCCGTAAGCATAGCATCCACCAAGCCGAGAACCGGCGAAGCATCTATGAGTACCAAATCATAGTTTTCCTCAAATGCTGCCATCAATTGCATCATCCGAGGGGAACTCAATAGATTAGCTGGGTCAGCAGGTTTTGGGCCGGCGGTCAAAATATCGATGTAGGCTGACCCTGAGTATTGAATACTAATCTGGTTGGGTAAAGTTGCATCACTAGCGAGTAGAGTTGAAAGCCCCTGTTCATTAGGAAGATTTAGCTGTTCGTGTACACTGGGATCGCGTAGGTTGGCATCAATCAGCAATACCCTTTTGTGTAAACGAGCAGCACTCATTGCTAGACCCAACGCCAAAGCTGACTTACCCTCATCTGGTAAAGCTGAGGTAATCATCAAAGATTTCAAGTTAGTGACAGTATTTAAAAGTTCAATGTTTTTGTAAATCAGATCCAACGATTCCCAACGCGGTGGAGATTGCAATACCTGAATTGTCCAGGGGGCGAGAACTTCTGGCTTGCCAAAAGGCAACTTGATCATTGATTCTTTGGGTTTGGCTGGTGGTAATTTGGGAGTTGTTCCCAACAACGGCATGGCCATTTGCTTCTCTAATTCAGCAGTGGTGTGAACTGCATCATCAGCCGATTCCCGAATAAAAGCAGCAATGCCTCCTAACATGAACCCAACCACAGCACCTAACAGCAAGTTCTGTTGAAGATTGGGGCCTAATTGTGCGCCTATTTGGGGATCTTCTACAACTTCCCAATTAAATCCACCCTTGGA
The DNA here is from genome assembly GCF_015714725.1 of Nostoc sp. WHI. GTDB lineage: Bacteria > Cyanobacteriota > Cyanobacteriia > Cyanobacteriales > Nostocaceae > Nostoc. Next base: position 9,130 of record NZ_WBKM01000285.1, on the reverse strand, counting down.
AAGTTCTTGCCGCAATTGCTGTTCTGCTCTTAAAAGCTGCTCTAATCTTTCACGACTAAATTGCAACTGTGGTAGCATCCGATTGTAATAAGCCAACAGAGGCGGAAAACGTTTGATTTCAAAACGCAGCTCGTTTTCTTTCTGGGCCAAAGTTTGATCGCGAGCAGTTAAAGCAACTATATTGGTCTGGGTTTCTACTAGCTGACCGGCAAGGCTGAGATCAATTTCACCGAGCTGTCCTTTTTCGAGGAGAGAATCTTTGGAAGTGAATGCACCGGCAGATTTTCCGCCTAAAGCTCTTCCTACTTCTTGTTGCAATAATTCCTTCTGGCTTTGAAGTTGTTCTTTGAACTTTTGCACACTCGGAGTTTCATCTGTAAAGCGTAAGCGTTCCTGTGCTAATGCCAGTTCGGTTTTTTGGATTTCGTTCAGTAAGCTTTGATAGCGAGTAGACTGACTTAGACGAGAAGCAACTAAAGCATTTTGGGGAGAACGGTTTAGTTGTTCTTCCAAAGATTTTTGACGTGCTAAGGTTTCCCCATATTGAGCGCGAGTTGTCTGTCGTTCTTGAGCAATATTGTTCAAAGCTGTCTCAATTGCTTTGGCCTGTGACTCTGGATCAATTAAGTTCTGATTTCTCCGAAACCTTTGTAAATTTGTTTCAGCCGCGTTTACTTCTTCACTAGCTTTACTTAACTGTTCTCTGATAATTTGTAAACCTTTTTGTAAACGCGAATTCTGTTGTTGTTTGTTATATTCTACATAAACTTGTCGAATTGCACTCAGAATTTTTTGTGTCTTTTCTGGATCTCCAGCAGTGTATTCAACTTGAAAGATTTTAATAGCGATATTATCTTCTTTGCTCCTTAATTGAGTTAAGACCAAAGAAGCTTTAATTTCAGCTGTACTTATGTCTGGATAATCAGATTGAAGTTTATCAACTGCTTTTTGGATAAGTCCCGAACTTTGCATCAAGTTAAGCTGGGTAGCTGTATCTATCACAACATTAGAATCGGTAAACTGGTTGTCTAAATCAGCACCTTTTGTCTTACCTTGATAGTTAGGTTCTACTAATAGTTGCATCGAACTTTTATAAGTAGGTTTCGTTTTAAAAGTTACCATGCCTGCAATAGCAAGAGAACTAATAAATACTATTAAGAACCAAGGAAATCTCCGCACAAATACGGCAAACAATTGTCCGTAACTTGGTTCATTTTCCGAAGCTGGAGTTATATGAGGATTTAGACTAGTTTGAACCACTTTTATTATCCTTGTCTTTTCTACGAAAGGCTGCGCCAACGAGATTTACACTAAGAGAGACTCCGAAGAATACCTATTTTTTTAACAACCCACCGAAGAGGAGAGAGAAAAATAAATAGGTATTCTTATAGTAGGAAGGGATTAAGAAATCAAATGAATAATTGATGCACACCACAAACTTGGTTAATAATTTGCTCAACTTTACCAAAGAATGCATTCTCTGAAAAGTTTGCTACTGCATGATTACGGATGCGATCGTAATCCCAGGAAATGCCCTTCGCCTCTAGTAATGCAATTTGTAGAGATTCGGGTGTTTGTCTTTTGAAAAAGACTCCTGTTTCACCTGGTATTTGAGTATCTAATACTCCACCTGCTCCATAGGCGATGACTGGTGTGCCACTAGCATTAGCCTCTACTGGAACTAATCCATAGTCTTCCAAAGCAGCGACAATAATAGACTTGGCTTTGGAAAACAAGTCTTTGCGGGTTCTATCACTTACGTGTCCCAAGAACTCAATATTTTGTAATGCTTTGGATTTTAACCTTGCTTGTTCTGGCCCATCACCTGATATTAATAATCGCCATCCCAGCCAATTAAAAGCTTCGACTATTATATCAAGACGCTTATAACTGATCATCCGGGCGGAAGCAAGATAATATTCATCTTTTATATCTGAGAAAACAAATTTACTAGTATCAATGGGATAGTTCACCATCATTGCCTTTTTGCCATAAATATTTTCAATACGGCGGGCAACAACACTAGAATTGGCAATGTATAGGTCAGGTTCCTGTGCATATTTCAGGTCTACCTTTCTCATTACTTGGAATACTTGTTCGATTAAAGGAGCGAAATATCTATAGTCTCCATACTCTCTTAAATAAGTTGCTGTATCCCATAAAAAACGGGTGACATTATGGCAAAAACAAATGTGGTGGGCATTGGGGTTTTTTCGCACTGCTTTGGCGAAGCTGGTGCTACTGCTAATAATTAAATCGTAGTCTTGCAAATCCAAGGAACGAAAAGCAGGAAAATATAGCGGAGCCATCGACCTGAAATATTTTGCTGCATAGGGAATCTTTTGCAAGAAAGTTGTATTAACTATGCGATCGCCTAAATCAATAGTTTTTTGTGGATCGTACAAAGATGTGAAAATATCTGCTTCGGGATAGCGTCTACAAAGCAGTTCAAACACACGCTCTGCCCCACCACGCTGGGTTAAATAATCATGGACTAGAGCAATTTTCATCAATTTAACCTAAAGTTTCGATCAGGTTTGTTTGAACGCTCCCCAGCAATTTACTATCAACAACTTTAGGTTCAGCCGTATAACTTCCTATCCTCTTCACGAAATTATTGCGACAAATATGTTCGTAGGAGTTTCGGAGATCCCCCCAACCCCCCTTAAAAAGGGGGGCTTTTTCTCCTTCCTCTTTACCCCTTTTTTAAGGGGGTCGCCGCAGGCGGGGGGATCTGAATCCGAAGCGATACGCCCCTACAGCTAATTCATTTGTTGCAAATATTTTTGAAACCGATATTACCCAACTGCTACCAAGATTTTTTCTGGGGCGAAATAAGTGTTTTGCTCTGTTCGTAGTTGGTCGCAAAGTCTGCCTTCAGGTAATTCTACATCCGCGTATGTGAGGACTTGATCCTTAGAAATATCTCGTTTTAGGCGACACCCTTCAGCTAAACCGATTGGTAGAAGATTCTGCTGTTGGACGATATCGGAATTTTCACATTGTCCGTAGGTCATGTAGTAGCCGATGCCATCTAATGTTTCTCCTGCTTTCAGGTCGATTTTGGCGGTGGTGACAACATCTACTAGGGGGCCTGCGAGTGGAGACATGACGGCATCACCGAATAGGACAGCACGCGCTACGGACAGGGGAACTTCAAAATGACAGAGGTGATAAGGAGTATAGAAGCTGTAAAGGGGGCCTTCGCCTAATTTGTATAAGTTCAGATAGTGGCGTTGCTTGGGGTCGTCGTGAGTGGCAAATACATATACGCCTGGGCCAGGTTTTGCTCCAACTACATAATCGACAATACCGCCCAGTTCCTTGAGTTGTTCAACATCATATATCTGGGTCATTTCATCGACATGACCATTGAAGTCATATCCCAACATTCCCCGTTTGGCGACTTTCATGCCTGTGGCATTGGCAACGATCGCTTGCTCGAAGGAAATTTTGGTTCCGTCGGCGAAGCTAGTCACCATGTGGGACTTTTGACCCCAACGTTTAGCAAATCCTTCTTGAGTGGTGGGATTGCGATAGGGGTCTTGGAGTCCTTTTATGTTACCGCACAATAAGGGAGTTAAACCAATGCTTTTGACAAAGCGGTAAAGGTTCATTTGTACCCCTGGCTGATCGCCATCACAAGCGCTGAGAATGACACCTGCTTTGTCGGCATACACTTTCAGGATGGGGCCAATAGTGCCGTCGAGTTCGGCATTCATCATGATCACGTGTTTGCAATGAGCGATCGCTTCCATGACGATGTGAGCGCCAAATTCCACTGCACCTGTGACTTCGATTAAGGCATCGATGCCCTCAGCCCGACACAGTAGCTTTGCGTCTTCTGTGACTGCATATTTACCTTTCGCGATCGCATCTTCTAATTCGCTGACAGTTGCAACAACTTGAATATTCTCAATTCCTGCTTGCGAATAAGCTTGTTTTGCTGCCTCAATTTTGCGATTGGAGATAGCAACTAATTCCATTCCTGGCACTGAATTGACAATTTGGTTGGCAATTCCTCGACCCATAAAACCAGCCCCAATCATTCCCACTTTGATGGGATTGCCTGCTGCTGCACGGGTTTGTAAGGCGCGATCGATTATAATCATGAACTAAACTCCTTTTTGGAACTGTTTGTTGTGTTACAAATTCTCGATAATTTTGTACTTAATAATTTGTTACAACTAATTATTAAGTGGATTTTCATTTTTTTACCTCACGCAGAGGAGCCAGTGCGTTGGGCGGCTCCGCCGACTTGAAGCACCTGGCGTCACGCAGAGGCGCAGAGAGAGAGTTGAAATTATCTGGAAGCTGTACCGCCAACAGTCATCATTCTTAACAAAGGCCAATTTAAATCTTTCTCGGAGATTTCAGTTACATCTAGAGGCCAATCAATGTTGAAGAATGGGTCGTCATAGCGTAAACCTCTCTCATATCCTGGCGTGTAAAATTCACCTACTTGATATACGACTTCAGTCTCATCTGTAAGTGCTTGATAGCCGTGAGCAAACATTTCTGGAACATACAAAGCGCGGCGGTTTTCTGGAGTTAGTTCTACACCAATGTGTGATAAAAAAGTGGGAGATTCAGGACGCATATCAATAATTACGTCATAGATAGCGCCTTTAGTACAGCGAATTAATTTCGTTTCTGCGGCTGGCAGAACTTGATAATGCATTCCCCGAATAGTGCCTTTTTTGTAGTTAAAAGACAGGTTACATTGGGCAACTGTTGGCTTTAATCCATGTGCCTCAAATTCTTGAGCGCAGAAAGACCGAGCAAAAAAACCACGGTGGTCTGGTTTTTCTTCTAAGTCAATAATGAATGCGTCTTTGAGCGCGGTTTCGGTAAAAATCATATAATTCCTTTTAGATGAATGTTGAGTAGAGAAAATAACAGTAATGAACGTGGATTTAATAACCTATTAAAGGGTACTAAGTCAGCACTTTAACTGCATCTGATGAACAACGTAACTCTGCTCTGGGATAGGTATCATCCCAGTATTGGGTACAGAGGTCTGGCCGTTCGGGGGGGTTAGCGGTGTAACAAAAGAATAGCGCTAATCGGTCTTCTGTGCGGACTGTGCCATGATGCAAAACATTTTTCGTATCTACAATAATGACTGTACCTGCTGGGCCTGGGCAGGATTTCCAAGCTGATTTAGGGATGACTGATTTTACTTCTTCATCGTCGATACCCATATAGCCCGACTTCCAAAGTTTGTAGTAAAGTCGAAAATAATTCCAACTAAATAAGGAAGTTAAAGAGCGGGGAATGTATTCAAAAGGCCCAGTTTGTTCTTCTACATCATTCAAGTAAATAAAGATTTTGATAATGCGGCGGTCTTCTGAATCGCTATGCCATAGCAGCGTTCCAAACTGATGTTTATTGTTGAAATCTTTGCGTAAATGTACACCATGAAAAGCAATAGGAAGACCAATATAATTTTCGATGATGTTGAGAAGTCTTTTCTCTCTCGCCCAGGTATAAAATTCTGGTAAACCTGTAACTGTGGAAATTTGGGGCAACTTTTCATCTAGATGGTCGTTGTTGGGGTTTTCCATCTGAGACAATTGATGGTAAGCAGCATTGAGCAGTTCGGAGCTAGAGTTTAACCCTAAATCTGCCAGTGTTGTGACGCAAACGCCGTCTTTTTTGAGAGCATTCAGGATGTTGCGATCGCATCCTTCCAATACTGGCAGATTTCTGCTATGCTTCCAACGAGCTACATAGTATTTAAAGTCAGAAAACAGTGTAGCTATTTTGCTTTTAATTGCACTAAACATGACCTTAATACCTGCTAGTTTTGATGTGTATTTATCATAAATTTAGTAGCTTATGGTTTGTAGAGCCGTACTTCTTGAGTAGATATTTCACTTGATTCTGCTAACCCAAACTCTTTAGAAACCATCAGATCAAAAGCACATAAGCTGACTAAAGTCAAAAATGGAACTACTGTCTTGATGGCGGACATAGGCCATCTTCTTAAAGCACCTAAGAAAACTTTCAAGCTGACTTCTTTACGGTTCTGCAAAATCATCCGCCTGCAAAACTGCTTAGAATATCCACTTTTCTCCAACTTTAAAATCACTTCGGGTATGTGTTTGTATTGCATTAACAGTGCAGACTTTGGTTCTTTCTGCCAATAACTCACACCCACAATACATTCTAAATAAGTCTCTTTAGTGACAATTACAATACCATTAGCAGCACAATATCCGGCTAAATATGCTAAAGATATCCAGTTATTCTCAGCATCTGGCCAGCTTTGTAGAGCGCGTTTTATTAAGTCAGTGCGGTAAACTGTAGCACTCAGAAAAATAACTGCGCCGACACTTTTGGAGAAACAATGTTCAAATATGGCTTTACCATCACCATCACCATCTTCACTATCAACATCAAACCAGCGATTACCAACAATTGTTGGTGGATGAACTGGTTCACCAGTAATTTGGTTCCGACCAGAAAAGTTGAGGAACAATAATGATAAATCTTCATGTTGCTTGAGTTTGCTAATCACATAAGTAATGGCTCTATCTTGAATTGGGTCATCATCACCAATTGTCCAAACATATTTGCTATTTGCAGCTTTCAAACAACAGGCAATATTACCCATTACGCCTATATTTTTGTTATTTATGTTTGAAGTAAATGTGACATTGCTAAGAATTATCTGCCACTTTTTAATTATTTCTTGAGTATTATCTGTAGAACAGTTATCAGAAATAAAGATTTCACAGTCAGACTCAAAGCCTTTAATAGCTTTAGCTAACCAAGTAAGTTGTATATCTAAAAGCTGGGCACGATTGAATGTTGGAATGGCGATGGTAAGCAATTTATTCATATTAGGCTCAAATTTGTAGTTAATAAGAATCAGTATTAACATCAGCTTAGTAATCAGCAAGCTGTTTTTTAGTCTGATTTCTTGTACTTTAATCGCAAAAAATTTATGGAAGATAGGCTTTTTAATTACCCTTTAGATATTGTTTATTATTAAAACAATTAGTAATAAGAAGCATTTTTCTGCTTCTATTTAGTAATTACGAGGCGATGAAAAGCTTATCCGGAATAGAACATGGATAAATTTTACTTCAGTAATCGCCACTAAAAACTGTCCATACAACTCGCCAATAAATGCCATTTTTTCCATAATTCTCTCCTTGATATTCCAGGACAAAATTAGAATCTGGTTTTGTATCACAATACCTTTGCCAAAATAAGAGCCAACAAAAATTTGGGCAAAAATGGCAAAATGACCCATACATAAGCGTTTAGCTTATAAGGTAGCTTGGAATATCAAACCCTTGATACTACGGACAATACGTTAAAAAACCTTGTGGGAAACCTTGAAGGAATTTTTAGGACTTATTGTTTTTGCCAAGCCTCAGAGAAAAGGGAGTTCAGATATCAACTCACCCTCGTAAATTGGCAAAGGTATTGGTATCACGGATTTTATCTTTTATAAACAAAGGTTTTGTGCAGAGGTTGACTACTCGACCGATATTTTGCGATCGCCATAAATTTCAACGCACTGATTGCAAATAATTTGATGGATTAAATAAGTCCAAAAAAATGTTTTTGTAGTGCTATTAGTATGTAAATTTTGATTTAATAGGTTCGTAGTTAGCACCTTAGTACTAAAGCACAAACTACGAAAAACTTTTATGTTTGAAGTTTTTATTTACACACTAATAGCTAACTCTAACTACTTTTTATTCCAGAAGAAATCTTTGTCAATTTGCTCGGTACGAATCAGATACTCTAGCTGCTTCAACCGGGTAAATCCTCTAAATAAGAAAGTATCTTCAGCCATATCTATTTGACTGAATAAATCAAATAGCTGCTGGGCACCAAGTCGGGCATTCCAATCACACTTAAATCCGGGTAGGATTGTATTGATTTTCTCGAAGGATACCCGATAGCTGCGGTTATCTGAGCCGTTGTCACCAAAGGACAATTTACAATCTGGGAAAATATCAGCAATAATTTCCGCGATTTCTTTGACGCGATAGTTGTTTGCTGTATCTCCCACGTTGAAGATTTGGTTATGTACAATGTCCCGTGGTGCTTCTAAAGCGCAGACTATTGCCTTGCAAATATCCAGTGCGTGGACTAATGGACGCCAGGGTGTACCATCACTGGTCATTTTGATTTGTTTGCTAGTCCATGCCAATCCTGCCAAGTTGTTTAAAACAATATCAAAGCGCATCCTGGGGGAAGCACCAAAGGCTGTAGCATTCCGCATAAAGGTGGGAGAGAAGTCATCGTCAGCGAGTGGTCTGACATCTCTTTCTACGAGGGTTTTACATTCTGCGTAGGCTGTTTGGGGATTAATTGGGGATTCTTCTGTGACATCATCTGCGGTAGCAACACCGTAGACGCTGCACGAAGACATATATACAAAACGGCGCACACCCATAGCCTTAGCCAGACTAGCTAGGCGAACTGAACCTACATGATTAATTTCGTATGTAATATTAGGTGCTAATTGTCCGGCGGGGTCGTTGGAGAGTTCCGCCATGTGAACTATTGCTTCAACACCTTCCAAGTCATCAGGGGTGATGTTGCGGATATCTTTGTTGAGGGTTTTGGGTGTCACCGCATTAGCGTTGTACAGCCAACCAACTTTATAGAAACCGGTATCTAGACCGATAACTTCATGCCCCCGTTCAATTAATAGAGAAGGTAATAATGAACCTAGATAGCCTTCTGTTCCAGTTACTAATATTTTCATTGTGGTTAATGTCTTTGTATTGATGAGTTAAATTCTTCGTTTGGTAGGGGTACACGAATATTCGCCCTATAGGGTGTTGCATCTAAGAGGGAACCGCTATATTTTTCGTTTGTATGCAAGCAAATAACCTCTCTCCAAACCTCTCTCCTAAGAGGAGAGAGGCTTTGAATCTTACTCCCCTTCCCTTGTAGGGAAGGGGTTGGGGGTTAGGTCATTGGACTCAAACCAGAAGTGCTATATATATCGATACGGCTAACATTCATTACATAGTTTGCCGACTAAATATTATGTCCGCTTGATTACTTATTAAACCCGGAGAACCCCACCCCGCCAAAGCTGTGCTTTGTCTCCCCTCCCCGCCTGCGGGGAGGGGTTGGGGGTGGGGTTGTTTAA
>NZ_WBKM01000241.1 GCF_015714725.1 Nostoc sp. WHI | reverse complement strand
ACTATCTGGGTAACAGGAACTTGATATTTTCGTGTCAATCGAACATAGTAATCTAGCATCCGCAGAGGAATTGGTTCTTTAGATTTGATTGTGGTTTGAAATTCTAGGTGTAGAATCCGATTTTCTGTTTGCAGAAGTATCACCGAATCAGCACGGATTGGTTCAATACTCAATTCGGTTTTTAAGATTTTAATTGTTTGCGGTTCTTGATTTAACAACCAACGGATAAAATCACGGGGATACTTTTCTGCGAGTACCTTACAAAGGTTGTCATATTCTGCCATTTATCAAGATTGCACCTGATTTTATTGATTGTGTTAGATGAGATTGGTTTTTGAGTACAGATGTTTTGATAGGTGCCGCAGCTACGCCCGTTGTAGACATCGCTTTGACTACATCTTTTTAGAGATGAATTTAGTTGCTTGGATTTTGCTCAAGCCAAGCAACTAAATCAGATACATTTGAAAAATCTAAAAATTCTTCTCCCAATCCTTCCAATTGTTCAGTAGATAAGACTTGGAGACGTTGAATTATTAATGAATCTATCTCACCAAAGCGTCTATTTAAAAGGCGTAAAGTATATTTCAATGCTTCCTTCCTCTCTCCCCTTTGTTCTCCTCTTTGTTCTCCCTTCTGGAAAATATCCTGGTAAATCACTGACTCTTGCATAATCTCCTCCCGAAATAATTGACGAATAAAATTTTTCTCAAACTTTAACCCGGCTAAAATCTCCGTGTAAGCAGCAGTGTTTTGTCTTGTGTCGATATCTGGAATTTTAGCAATTTCCTCGGCAATCTGTGACAATAACCCTTGGGCTGAATCGGTTCGCGTTAATGGTGCTAAAGGTAATAACGCCAGATTGTTCAGAAATAGTGCCGAATCTTGCTCCCACATGCGGATAACTCGATAACGGTGGGTTGTGACTTCGCTGACATATTCTTCGGTAAAAGCAATTTCGTCCCTTGTCTCTTGCAAGAAAATTACTATCTGGGTAACAGGAACTTGATATTTTCGTGTCAATCGAACATAGTAATCTAGCATCCGCAGAGGAATTGGTTCTTTAGATTTGATGGTGGTTTAAAATTCTAGGTGTAAAATCCGATTTTCTGTTTGCAGAAATATCACGGAATCAGCACGGATTGGTTCAATACTCAATTCGGTTTTTAAGATTTTAATTGTTTGCGGTTCTTGATTTAACAACCAACGGATAAAATCACGGGGATACTTTTCTGCGAGGATTTTACAAAGGTTGTCATATTCTGCCATTTATAAAGATTACACCTGATTTTATTGATAACTACTAGATTAGTGTCTTCCATCTACATGAAAACTGGTTTAGCCTTTATATGTTGCTGCGTGGTGTTCGCATAGCCATAGATAATGTCCTTCTGGAGTCAAGACATTATTTAATCCGCCCCAGTGCTGCTGTTGATCTTTTTCATCTAAAAGTTGACGCAAGGCACGCAAAGCAGCACCATCAGCGCGTTCTGGATCTGAATCTTCACCTCTAGCAATTTTGTCTTTTAATTCTAAATCTTCAGCTTCTTTGAGTTCAGGCAATTTCACTGCTAGTTCTTTAAATAGTTCTAAGTCATTTTTAAACAGCGTTTCATATTCTTTGGAATTTACTACACCCAGCCAAGGGCCAATTATCGGTGCAGCATATTTCAAGACGCGAATTAATTTACCAAGATAGGGTGCGGTTGCTCTCAGCCATTTGGCAGGTTCATTTATTTCATATAAACCGCCTTCTTGGGTGGGATGCCAACAACCCGGTGCTTGGCAATACAGTTGCAAATCTAATTTTTGTCCAGTTAGATTCTTCTTCCAAATTTTATCGCCATGTGGACGCAGAACAAACACGTTGGGACAATGAGAGTCGATTTTTGCTTGTTCGCGGCGGAATGCATTGGTAAATCCCCGTTGCGTCAGTTCTCGGAGATTTTTGAGTTCATCGAGAATTACTGCTTGTCCGTCAACAACTTTTGTTTCTAACTGGTCAATGCGTTCTAGCACTGCATTTTGGGTATTCCAGTTTAAGCCATATAAGAGTTCTGGCACTGATACATCTTCCATAGCTTCTGGACACTCAATTGTCCCTTTCTTTTTTTCCCAGCGTTGCGATAGTTGTTTATAGTCAAATTCGTGGGTACATGGTTGACCATTATGCCCAAGACATGGAATTGTGCGTTGAATGTCTAATCCGGGAAACCTAGCGATAGTGACTTCGATGCCATCTCGAAGCAGGACAAAGAAATTCAGCGGGTTAGTACCTCGCACTGTTAATTTAAGATAACGATCGCTTTTAACTGCTTGGACTAATGCTAAATGTTCCTGCTCATAAGCAAATAAAACACCGTTACGCCAATGAATACCAGTTGTGAAGCGGTGTTGACGCGCAATAAACCAAGTGGGAATTCCCGCAGGAATGGTATTGAGTTGAAATTTCATCGAAATTTCATTGCACTCACTTGTTTGTTTAATTTGCTGCCATTTCTGCTCATAATTAGGCGGGTCGAGGGGCAAACGTTCCACCACTAAACTGATATCCCGGTTTTCTTGAGTGCGATAGGAGAGGTCAAAACGCTCCATCAGGCGTAGGAAGTGATCGCGCATTGATGGCTCTAAGTCTCGCCAAAGTTGAGCCATTTCTTGACGGGTGAAAATGCCAGAGCGATCGCTGACATCTTCACTTTCCAAAACTTTGCTGATATATTCAGTTACCCATTGTGGCTTGAGGATAACGGTATCGTTAAGTTCTTCGTTGTCCTGGAAGTAGAGAATTTCGCCTAATTCATGCAGCCATCGCGCTAGCACTTTCTTGCTGATGTCAGCAACTTGAGACTCAGCCATGATGTCCCACAATTGTTCGGGTGTGATTTGTTTTTTCGGCTGGGTGCGGATGGCATTGGCAGCATTTAGCCAGGTGGTAGGCCAGATTTCACCCATTAAGGGCAACTTGGCGGCTGATTCTGCGATCGCTTGCCGCAATTCTTCAATGCCAAGGCTGATTTTAGAGCTAATTTTACAGTGTTCGACAATTTGGGGGTATTTGTCGCGTAACTCTTTCAGGGGAAGGTCTGCTTCTCGCTCGTCGATGTGGGTGGCGACGAGTAAAATCGGAGAATCGGGGGCTAAGGCTTTGATTGTATCCAGCCAGTAGTAGAGTTTACCTTGCTCAAATCCCAGTCGAGCATTCCAGGCGAGTAAGAATAGCGATCGGTTGGTGAGAAAGAATTGATGGGTTGCATGATAGATTTCCTGTCCGCCAAAGTCCCAGGAGTTCAGATGCATGGTAGTACCTGCTTTGCCGGGATGGGTTAAATCGAGCCATTTAATTTCAATGCCGTGGGTGGTGGATTCTTGGGTGTCGAACTCTTCACCGCGTAATGCTCTTAACAAGGATGTCTTACCCACACCTCCTTCACCGACGACTAGCAGTTTAGAAATCCACTGCCGTAGGCTACCCTCTAACCTTTCTCGAAGATAGGTCAAAATTGCCTGCGTTCCCTGCTCGACAATTTCAGGCGGCGGCGAGGTTAATTGTGGATTTTTATGGAGGTATAGCGTTGTCAAGTTGGAGAGTTGGCTGAATTCTGGCGGCAGGCTGCTGAGTTGATTGTTATGGAGGTATAGCGTTGTCAAGTTGGAGAGTTGGCTGATTTCTGGCGGCAGGCTGCTGAGTTGATTGTTAAAGAGGGATAGCGTTGTCAAGTTGGAGAGTTGGCTGATTTCTGGCGGCAGGCTGCTGAGTTGATTGTTATGGAGGTATAGCTCAGTCAAGTTGGAGAGTTGGCTGATTTCTGGCGGCAGGCTGCTGAGTTGATTGTTATGGAGGTATAGCGTTGTCAAGTTGGAGAGTTGGCTGATTTCTGGCGGCAGGCTGCTGAGTTGATTGTTATCGAGGTATAGCTCAGTCAAGTTGGAGAGTTGGCTGATTTCTGGCGGCAGGCTGCTGAGTTGATTGTTATCGAGGTATAGCGTTGTCAAGTTGGAGAGTTGGCTGAATTCTGGCGGCAGGCTGCTGAGTTGATTGTTAGAGAGGTCTAGCTCAGTTGCCTTTTCCTTTGCAGCTTGTTCAATAATTTGCAACAGTTCTTCGTTTGTCACCTGCAATCCTCACCAACTCTGTAGCGATATTTACAAGAATAGTGTATCGCAGGTTATGGGGAGTGGGGCTAGATGCGTGTGTTGTATCTATATAAAAACTGCTGTAATGTTCAAATTAGCTGGATGCGTAGGATGCAGTACTTGCCGTAAGCGATCGCCTCACAATAACATTTACTCATCCACGAGTATCAAAGACTCGTCCGCGAGTATAAAAGACTCGTCCACGAGTATCAAAGACTCGTCCACGAGTATCAAAGACTCGTTCACGAGTATCAAAGACTCATCCACGAGTATCAAAGACTCGTTCACGAGTATCAAAGACTCATCCACGAGTATCAAAGACTCATCCACGAGTATCAAAGACTCATCCACGAGTATCAAAGACTCATCCACGAGTATCAAAGACTCGTCCACGAGTATCAAAGACTCATCCACGAGTATCAAAGACTCATCCACGAGTAGTAGGGTGCGTAGGCGTAACCCGTCGTAGACATCGCTTTGACTACATTTGTTTAGAGATGAATTTAACTGCTTGGATTTTGCTCAAGCCAAGCAATTAAATCAGATACATTTGAAAAATCTAAAAGCTCTTCTCCTAATCCTTCCAATTGTTCAGTAGATAAGACTTGAAGACGTTCAATTATTAATGAATCTATTTCACCAAAGCGTCTATTTAAAAGGCGTAAAGTATATTTCAATGCTTCCTTCTTCTCTCCCCTTTGTTCTCCCCTTTTTTCTCCTCTTTGTTCTCCTCTTTGTTCTCCTCTTTGCTCTCCCCTTTGCTCTCCCTTTCGTTCTCCCTTCTGGAAAATATCTTGATAAATCACTGACTCTTGCATAATCTCCTCCCG
>NZ_WBKM01000125.1 GCF_015714725.1 Nostoc sp. WHI | reverse complement strand
GGGGTGGGGGGTTGTGTTTTGGTTTGTTCTTCTCTCGCGTCCAGACTTGTAAACTGTAACATATAAGGCTTACAGAAAATTGTGAAGATTCACAAACAACTCATTTTCCACGAAGTATTGCGGTTTCTACGTTTCCGATACCTGGCACTGTGGCTTTTCAAAAAAAAAGAGACTCATATTATTTTACTTGTAGTACTCTGTTAGCAACTTGCGGGTTATAACAATTAGCAAATATTAGATGCCATTTTTTCGTTAGTCGCTTCCCACTCATCCCAAGCAAGGTAGTCTTATTTGTCTTGGAGAAGGTTTCTTGCTCTTGCGTTTTCAAGAAAAGCATCATGCCCAAATGACTTATTCTTCTGTCGGAGCTTTTCTATTAACTTGCCACCTAGCGTCCATGTAGCATCACCAATGTTTTCGCCAATTTTCTCCTGTGCTTTAGTCCAAAGTGTAGTTGCGATGTCTACGACGGGCTACGCCTACGCAGTAGCAACAGCCGTCAGTGTTACAGTTAGCATAAATTCATTACAAACTTACAGTAGTTTTCATTTAATTGAACCACACCGAAAACCTGTTGTCATCAAAGAATTTAAGCTTGTACTATTAGAATTTACCTAAAAACTGATTAATTTGAAGTTGCAATTTTTCTCGTAATTGTTGCGCCTGTTGATAAACTGCTGTACGTCCTTTGTTTGAGTAGGTGTCTAATTCTGCTGGTTCTAAAGGCTGAATAAAGTAACGCAGACGAGTTTTCATTGCCCAAACTCCCATTGAGGGAAACAGAAATAAGCCAAACATCAAAGGCGAAAAAGGCAAGAATGGTAACTTGACTAGCTGTTGCAATTTTTTTAAATTAACAGTCCAAGGATGCAAAGATTCACTACCAATACAAACAACTGGCAGAATGGGAATATTATAGCGATCGCTCAACTGAATAAAGCTGACATCAAACTTTTCTAGTTGATAGCGTCTTCTCCAACCTTTCAGAGGCCCGCGCATACCTTCGGGTGCATATAAGAGAATTTTACCTTGGGCGATCGCCCTTGGCGTTGGCGTAGCCATCGCTGCCTCAAAATCATTTAATTCGGCTCGCACACCACCTAAAACCTGTGACCATTTAGGTGGTAGCCACCAAATCACCAAAGGATGCTCAAATAATGCTGTACTTGCTAGGGGTTGCATTTCCCATCCTCTGGCTTCACTTAATAGATAACCCAAGGTCAAAAAGTCCCAAGGAAAACACATCCCTGCATGATTCATTGCCACAATCAATGGCCCTGTTTGCGGCAAGTTTTTGACTTGCTGTAATTCTCCACGAAAATAATATTTCACAATGGGGCTAAGAACTTCTTCGCTAAAAGCTTGTTGATACTTAGGATCAAATTCACCAACTTCTTTTCGTGGTAAACGAAAGCCAAGACGCAACCAGCGACTCAGTAGCGCCAGATAAAATCCGCCAGGAATTAAAAACAATCCATATTCTATCCAATTCCAACCATCTGGATCGGTATAATAGTGCTGCCAGTGACGGTTAAATAAAATCAGCCAGCCTGGAGGATACCAAAAACAAAACCAATCAAACCAACTAAATTTATAGCCTTCATCTGAAGCTTTTTCCAAATGAGTATTTAGGAGGTTTTCGGAGTCTTGATTAATCAAAATAGTGGTGTGAATTAGGCAACAGTTTCGTTAGTGTACCATAGCTTTATAGCTTTGTTATTGGCATCTTACTATAGAAGTAAAATTAACATTGAGTTAGTTAAATAGCAAAAATACTACTTAACAAGAATGACTTCCTTCAACATCAACCTTTATTTGTTCCTAAAAAACCTTGTCTTTTTCGTAATTGCCACATTTTTTAACCTCGTTTCTAGCCTCTGGCTAGAAATGCTTGCTCATTGCGGCTCTGCCGCAAGTCTTGAGGCGGCAGCCCTTCCGTTAGGCATTCCCAGTCGGAGACTGGGAACGAGGCAACGAGGCAAACACACAAAGCCCTATACCCTGCCTTTACCATTAGCTGCTTGGTATAAAGTCTGGTTTTTATCAGTGCAATTGCTAGGAGGACTGCTGCCATTAGTGGTTATGCTGTTGTGGGGTGTATGGTGGAGCATTGGTGTCAACTTAAGCTAAAATCCCTTTAAAACCTCGTTTCTAGCCTCTGGCTAGAAATGCTTGCTCATTGCGGCTCTGCCGCAAGTCTTGAGGCGGCAGCCCTTCCGTTAGGCATTCCCAGTCGGAGCAGGGGAACGAGGCAACATCGTTGTGGACGTTACAGATTGAAAACCCGTTCTAATTACTGGCTACTGCTGCCTTACATCCGACTCCAGTGGCAAACCATCACTAGAGGACTTGTTGGCATTTTAGGATACGTACTGGCAACATTAGTGCTGATAAATCTCGCCGGGAAATTGGCAACTCCCTTTGCACAAGGTAATGTAGTAGCGATCGCTCAAATAACTGGTAGCTGTGCCTTAGTCTTTCTTGTCAGAGGCTTGTTTCAGTCTATACAAGATATGTACATGGCAAAAGCTGCTTTGAGAGTTGCTTTTCATCTCCGCCAGCAAGTCTACGCCCATCTTCAAAAGCTGAATCTCAGCTATTTTGAAACGGCAAAAGCAGGTGATTTATCTTACCGCCTTACAGAAGATGTTGACCGGGTTGGCGAAGTAGTAAATAAAGGATTTCACGACTTTATTCCCTGCATTTTGCAACTGGTGGCAATTCCGATTTACATGATTTACCTAAATTGGCAACTGACATTAGCAACAGTGATAGTTGCACCGTTGATGGGTATTTTAATCGGCTGGTTTGGTGAACGGTTACGCAAGTATTCCTTAAAAAGTCAAAATCGTGTGTCGGGTTTATCAGCCATCCTCTCAGAAGTTTTTAACGGTATTCGTTTGGTACAAGCTTTTGCTGCCGAAAATTACGAAATCGCCCGCTTTGGCTATGAAGCAGAACGCAGTCTCAAAGCCAAATACTCAGCCGAACGCCTCAAAGCAATTCAAATTCCGATCATCGGATTTCTAGAAGCCTTAAGTGCGTTATCGTTACTCATTGTGGGAGCGTGGCAAATTTCCCAAGATAACTTAACAGTGGCGGATTTTTTCAGCTATTTGGCGGCGGCGGCGCTGTTAATTGACCCTATTGGTCACACAACGAATAATTACAACGAATTTAAGCAGGGTGAAGCATCTGTTGACCGCGTTTTTGAATTGATGGCAATTCAGCCAACGGTGATCGAAAAAGCACATGCGATCGCTCTACCTCCAGTCAACGGTCAAGTAGAATATCGTCATATTTCCTTCGCCTATAAACCAGGTGAACCTGTCTTAAAAGATATCAGTTTATTAGTATCTCCAGGTGAAGCGATCGCACTTGTGGGTGCTTCTGGTGCTGGTAAAACCACATTTGTAAATCTCCTCCCCCGTTTTTACGATCCCGAAGTTGGGCAAATCTTCATTGACGGTGTTGATATTCGAGATGTCAAGCTGCATAGTCTGCGGCGACAAATTGGGATTGTTCCCCAAGAAACCATCATGTTTTCGGGGACAATTGCCCAAAATATCGCCTTTGGACAAGATGTTTTTGACATGGAAGCAGTTAAAGAGGCGGCAAAAATTGCTAATGCCCATCAGTTTATCAGCCAACTGCCAGAAGGTTATCAGACTTGGGTGGGCGAACGTGGGGTAAACTTATCTGGGGGACAAAGACAAAGAATTGCGATCGCTCGTGCTGTTCTCCTCAATCCCCAAATCTTGATTCTGGATGAGGCGACATCAGCATTAGATTCTGAGTCAGAAGCACTGGTACAGGAAGCGCTGGAAAGATTGATGGAAAAACGGACAGTATTTATTATTGCTCACCGTTTATCGACAGTTAGGAGGTGCGATCGTATTTTAGTCCTCGAACAAGGACAAATTGTTGAATCGGGAACCCATGAAGAATTATTAGCCCTAGAGCATCGCTATGCGCGGTTTTATGCCCAGCAGTTTAGTTAGTCAAATGGGGAGTGGGGAGTGGGGAGTGG
>NZ_WBKM01000019.1 GCF_015714725.1 Nostoc sp. WHI | reverse complement strand
GGTTTGAACATAGTACCTATAAAACAGAAGAAACGGGGCATGGTCGTCATGAAATTCGCCACTACGTCATGTTATCTGATATTCAGTATCGGCTTGATCCTGATTCAGTATGGTCAAACTTTAATAGTATTGGAATGGTAGAATCCGTCCGGCAAGTAGATGGTAAAACAACAGTGGAGACTCGTTATTTTATTAGTAGTCTTGGAGATAATGCCAAACAACTTGCTAATGCTGTTCGCAGTCACTGGGGGATAGAAAATTCATTGCATTGGGTACTGGATGTAGCTTTAAAAGAAGATAATTGCCGGATTAGGAAAGATAATGCTCCACAAAATTTTGCAGTAATGCGGCAGATAGCAGTAAATCTTCTAGGTAAAGAGAATCGTGTAAAAAGGGGAATCAAAAATAAACAGTTTCTAGCAGCAATGGACAATAAATATTTAGAAAGAGTTTTAGCTTTAGCGTAAACTAGCCTGTCAACAATTTAGTTATGATTATTGCTTATTTTTAGGAATAAGCTTACTTATTTATGGCTGAATAGTTAGTTAATTTATCCTTAGACAAGAGTTTTTTCATTAGAGATAAGTTAACTTATATGTTAGTAAAAGGAGCGATTTGTCCTGTTTATCTTTTTGTCAAACTTTGCACTTATATAAATAATTTTGAAATCCTCATTAGTTTTTGTTAGTAAATAAGGTGCGTTTCCCCTGGCACCCCTCCATAGTATACAGTGGCTATTTGATAGCACTGCCGTAAAGCAATTGGCTCAGGTGGTCCATATTCAACGATTACAGTTCTCCAAGGTTCTGACAATGTAGGAGCAGGTCTGCGAATCGGAATACGTAAATCACGTTCACATGCGGCTCTCAGATCAGAGTAAAAGCGCTCATTACAGGTATTCCAGTTGGAACCTAATGTGTAATAGCATTTGTCATGGGTGTCGCAAGCTCCGGTAAAGTTGACAGGTCCCCAAGTGTCTCTAACTTGTCTTGCATTTTGCCAACCACTACAACCATCAGGGGCTTGAGCATAGGGATACTGGGCATTAGGAAAGTCCTGATTAGAAGGAATTCCTTCTACATCAGCATATGAAATATTTGAATAGCTGAAAGCACTTACAGCAAAAAAGATGCTACTCAAACAAACAATTTTTTTGAGCAACGAGGGCGAGAAGCAGTTTTTCATATTTTGCAATTACGGTTCACAACATTAAGGAACGATAAGCACCCGTGGCAATACGTTTAGCTGGAGTAATCATGAAGTTTCGTAAATACCCAGCTTTTCACAAGGCTCAAGATAATCGCACGCCATCGACAATTTCCAGTTACACCCTGACACATAACCTCCTCAATTAGAATCTTTTGCAGAAAATTTTTGAATATCAGTGCAAATAGGCATCACTGTGCCAAATAAAATACTTCTAAAGTCCGTAAATTTTATAGTTGGCTTATCGTTTTGGCTCGTGATTCATTCAGCATTCCACCTTTGAGCCAAAACGTGGAATTGCTGGCTATATGTATTGATCTGGCGTTGAGCCGACAATCGTGTAATTTGCGTTTAGATGGTACAGAGAAGAGCATATACTCTAATAGAAGCCATGACAGCGATCACCTGAATGAATATTGGTATTGAATGTCGTCAAATGTCGCCAAGTTTCAAAGGGTTATACCTGCTCTACGAAGAAGGCGAGTTTTACACTGTCGCAGTTTGGCGAGTTTCAAAACAGCTTATCAACATACTCTTCCAGGTCAGTACGCTTAACTCGCCAGCCTTTACCAATGAGCTTGGCTTTCAAGTCACCTGATGTAATTGCATCCCTGAGAAATTCTCTAGACAACCCAGTTAGCGCTTGTGCCTCTGCAATAGTCAGTAGTAGCTTATCAGCGATCGGCACTACTGGCTGATTGTCACCTCGCAAGAGCAGCCCTTCAATGATTGAGGACAATTTATCAATTACCCCAATCTCGCCAAACTCCGCAATCTCGCCAGAAGAATGCACTAATTTACCTGTCTGTGGCTGTTGCTCTGTCGCTATTTGACGAGATTCAAAGGCTGGTTTTACGGTCGGTTGGTTCAGTTCTTCCTTAAATGCTTCCAGTTCAGTTTGATCAAAGTTGGCAGTGGGACGAGTTTTCCCTTTCTCGTACTTAACGCTGATTCGCCCTTGTTGTACGTAGCGCTCTAAAGCCCTAACACTGACACCCAAGTAATCTGCTGCTTCCTGTTTATTCATAAATCTCGCCAAATATCGTAACTCGCCAAAATAGTATCAGTGATTGGCGAGTTTTGGCGAACTTTGGTGTAGGTGAGCGCTTGGGTTGCTTCTCTATTCATCTCTCTATGGGAGCAACGTCGTATTTTACAGAAAATTTCACCTAAATTGTTCATTCCTTTTTGCTGAAATGAGGGGTTATGCTTTAGACTCCCGGTTTGATTGACCTTCAAGAATTATTTCTAATCAACTGCACCAAAATAGATTCAAGGCTTTGTAGAGCCGCGTTAGTAGTGCGTTGGTGTTCTTCAAAATTTTGCTGGTGCTGTTCGTGGCTATCACGTAACTCAAGCAAGACATCATCCAAAATGGCGCTACGACCTAGTACCCGGTCTACGTTACTTGTTAGTTCTCTCATTTCTTGGCTTAGTTCTCTCATGCCTTGCCTGAGTTCATCAACTTGTGTTTGTGTCTCAGCTTGTCTTTCAGCTAATCCTAAAATTATTTGTTCAGCGCGGTCTAGTCGGCTAGGGAATGGGGTATCGCTCATTTTCTTTTGTTCTGAACTCCTACAATTTTACTTTTTTATTTGATTTGAAGAGATGTCGTCAAACTACACATTTGACGACATCACCGCTCACAAACATTTGGAGTTTTGACAAGATATTGACAACCACAGGTAAACTGATGTACTTATTGACATAGTATGCTAGATTTAGCATACTAACTATTATATGAGTGACACGCACCAAAAACCTCTCAAATGGATTGCAAGCGCTTTAGATGACTTGAAAGAGTTCCCTGAAGACGTGCAAGACGTAATGGGTTACGCCCTTGATGTAGCACAACATGGTGGTAAGCATCCCGATGCAAAGCCTTTGCGCGGTTTTTCAGGAGGCGGGGTTTTAGAGGTTGTAGATGATTTTGATGGAGATACATACCGAGCAGTGTACACTGTAAAATTTGCGGGTTTTGTCTACTTATTACACGCATTTCAAAAGAAGTCAAAACACGGTATTGCTACATCACAACAAGATATAGATTTGGTAAAAAAGAGGTTAAAAGCCGCCCAGGAAGACTATTTTGAACAAGTTGCTAAAGAAAAAGGAGTAAATAAGTGACCAAAGAAAATAGCGTTTATACTAGCAGTGGAAATGTATTTGCTGACTTAGGTTTACCTAATTCTGAAGAGAGATTAGTGAAAGCTGAACTAGCACGCAAAATCAGTGAAGCTATCACTTTCCGTAAATTAACACAAGTCCAAGCTGCTGAACTTTTAGGAATTGATCAACCAAAAATTTCATCATTAGTGAGAGGCAGACTTTCAGGTTTTTCAATTGATAGACTATTTCAATTTTTGAATGATTTAGATAATGACGTAGAGATTGTCATAAAACAAAAACCTGAAGACCGCAACCAAGCTCGGACAACAGTTGTTTGCTAAGTAATAGATTAAAACTTGTGACAGATATATTAAAATACCCCTTTAGAATCAACTAAAGGGGTATTTTAAAAAGTTAGCAATAATCTAGCCTTGCATCATTTTTAGACACTTTTTGGTCGATAAAGCTCTAATCAAGTTCATCATCTTGATCATAATAAGGATGAGTAATTTCAAGTTCTTTTATAGATATTTCAACACTATTTTCATAAATATCTCGATCAGGTAATTCATAATAACCATCATTTAAAATAGAAAAAACTAACTCTTTTTCTTCTTGATCATCTAAATCAATTCCTAAACTCTGACCATCATGTTGAGACAGAAATTTTGATACATTACGTAATTCTATACGCTCAAGTGATTGATTCAGAGGAACAACAATTTCATCTCCGTCATCGTGAGCAGTATAACAAGTACTATATTTCACATAGACCTTCCCATCCCAATCAGGCTTTAAAACTTTTATAGATAAATCTACAAAAGATTCAAAATTGATAAATTCATCATGCTCATCATATATGTACGATAGGAGGTCGTTGGAATTTTGATCACTATCATAATTATCAATTAAAAAGTTAATAAAGTTATCTTTCTCTAACTTTTCATACATATAGCTCAAAATTGTTTTAGCTTGTTCAGACATAGTTATTTGCTCTAAAAAAAGGAATTTAAATTCTAGTATTCCCTATACAATGCCAAAAGCTATCAATCTCTAAAAGGAAATTAAACTATTGAGGGTATGGACAGTGTGCAGAAATATTGCAAAAAGCTAATCGATGGCTGAATGCTTTACAGTAAGCAGGTTTGTGCCGATGTCGTTTCAACTGGATTTATCGACATTTTACAAATCACCCCAATCAAAATTTAAGAAACGTCGAGCATTCAGCTTGGTATATTTTTCAGTGTGTTTGATATCACGGTGTCCCAAGAAGTCTTGGATTTCCCTAGTGTTGTAACCCTGATTCACCAGATAGTAACCGCAAGCATGGCGCATCATGTGGCAGTGTACCTTGATATCAAGCCCAGCCTGTGCCGCCAGTCGCCCAAGCAGCTTTCGCACCGCATCAGTAGACATCACCTCACCACGCTCGGAAACGAAAATATATTTGCTATCGGGCAGCATCTCTCTGAGTTCTTTGAGCAAAACCAATTCATCATGGTATTGAGCGGGAGCAATGCGATTTTGTGAGGTGGTTAAAATTCGGGTACTAAATCACCTATCTAGAGGTGCGATCGCAGCTAAATAACTGTTTTTATTGAGAATCTAGCTCTCTAACTGAGAATTAAAGTCCGATCGGGAGCAATGCGATTTTGTGAGGTCGGACAAAAAAAGTGCGATCGCTAAAAATTATATTCAAGTACGGAGTGATTTTATTTACAAATAAAATATTGATTCGCAGGAGAATTCATCTTGATGAGATATCTCAAAAAGATTGCTAGTAAGTCATTTGACGATTATTTCCCAAAATATCTGTAACAAGCCTTTGATATTTAGTATCAATTAC
>NZ_WBKM01000275.1 GCF_015714725.1 Nostoc sp. WHI | reverse complement strand
CCCCCAATTAGTCCGGTCAATCACTACATAAATAACTTTATTTAAGGGAAAATATATCTCTAACCAGCTTTTAATAATGGGCAACCAAATTTCTTCAATATTTATGTAATTTAAAGACAAAAATCTTTGAATCCTTTTTCTTCTACTTTCAAAAAGTATGGGGATAGGTAAAGCAGTAGCGAGTGTTTCAATGCTAACAGTTTTAATAGATTGTAATAAATTTATCAGGATTTTTAGTAATAAATATTCTGCACGTCCCAATTCTCGCTTGAGGTTTGTTTCGTAGAATTCAGGTAATATTATCATTAAATAGAGCTTGTTGCGAATGAATGCTCTTTTTGTTTTACCACAAATTGCTACACTCTTTGTAATATAAGCATTCTAGACCATTTTGTCCCCCTGCAAGATTGGTAATAGGGCGACCAATGGGAGCAAAGACGTAATTAGTGCCGCGCTGGCAAGTCCAGAAAGTGCTATCAATGGAAGCTTCCGTAGGCCCATAGCAATTATGTAAAACATTGTCCAAATTCAGTTGGGCAAAGAAGCGCTCTATGAGTTCGACAGATAAAGCTTCACCACCACAGGTAATGTGCCTAATGAATCGGCAATTTTCAATTCCCTTTTCTTCCAGTAAGACACGGAGTATGGAAGGTACTAATGCCAGGACGGTGATTTGCTCCTCAGTAATCACCTTCACAAGGTAGGCGGTGTCCTGATGTCCACCAGGACGGGCTATGAGCAATTGCCCCCCGAAGCACAATGGCCAGAATATCTGCCACACTGAGGGGTCGAAGCTAAAAGAAATAGTCAGTAAAACTTTGTCTGCTAAAGTTAATCCAAAGGTTGTTTGCTTCCAGTAGAGTTGATTGCAGATTCCACGGTGAGCAATCATTACACCTTTCGGCTGTCCCGTAGAACCAGACGTATAGATGACGTAGATGAGGTTATCAGGCGTCGTCTCATTGACAGGATTTTCTTGGCTGTTGTAGATGTTTGCTTTCCCTGTTGAGTCCAGACAAACCACTTGCGCTTCATGCGGTGGTAAATTCTTGACCAATTTCTCTTGGGTCAACAACACTGGTGTTTGGGTATCTTCCAAGATGAAAGCTAATCGCTCTTTTGGATATGCTGGATCTAAAGGCACATAAGCGCCTCCAGCTTTTAGAATTCCCAGCAGTCCTACAATCATCTCCAAGGAGCGCTCTAGGCAAATACCCACAAGTACTTCCGGCCCAACTCCTAAGCTACGTAGGTGATGCGCTAGCTGATTCGCCCGTTGGTTTAACTCCTGATAGGTCAGTTGTGTGTTTTCAAATACTACAGCAATTGCTTGGGGCGATCGCTCTACCTGCATCTCAAACATTTGATGAATGCATACATCTTGATGTTCAACTGGTTGGATGCTATTCCATTCCTCCATAACTTCAGTCCCGATGATCTGAGTTAAGGCATTTAATTGAATATTTTGCTTATATTCGGAATTATTACTCTTTATCTGCATTTTTTATTTTTATATAATATCAAAAACTCACTAAAGTCTAAATTTTGTTGATTATAGCCAGCTAAAAGTATTTTACCATCGACTTTACTTTTGTTTAACAAATAATTTTTTATTTTATGTTGTTTGAAATATTCTAAATACAATACTAAAAAACTTGAGCCTTTTTCATAAAAACTTTCTGAACAAAAAATAATTATTACCGAATCTTCATTGTGTTTCTTTGACATATAAAATTAGTGTAAAGCTATTATATAATTTGCTTTAAATAATAATTACAATTAAAGGACTTCAGTGAACCTCTCACAGGTAAGTTTCATTTATGTAGCCCCAGACTCTAATCCAAGGGCGATCTTCCAAAATAGGGTGATCTCACAGTTTAGTGTATTTATATAAAGTTTTGTAACAAAAATCAGCATTTTTGATGCTTTTCGTTATATGTTGTGTGTGTAATTTTTTATTGCTCAGTAGTTATGCGTAAAGAATGTGTAAAGGATGCGTAAAAGAACGGAGAAACTTCTGAGCAAAGCTGAATTAGTCTAGCTAAATATGCTACGTTAATATCTGAACAGGGTATAAATTATATATGTTACCCTTAATATTCGTATCTACAATGAGTTTTTAGCGATTCAGCTCAAAGTATTACTAAAAGTTAAAAATCCTGATTATTTGTCTAACTTCCTTGATTATTGCTATCAAAAATTTCATTCAAAGTATATTAATTTACTTGAAGTACATATTTAAGTCGCTAACTAAGCCTTCACATCAAAACTGAAAGTTTTCAGAATAAACTGGATGCTACCCTGAACAAAAGCTCAACACTTAAGTAGTAACTATACTCAAACCGACCCGGAAATATGTTTCTGCTCAAAAAGTTAAAATTGCTCTGAAGAGAATTAAGTAATATATAGACCATGAAAATCAGGTTTATTTGAAACCAAAACGTGAGAACCTCTACTTTTATAGACTTCCATCAAACTTTAACTACACCAAGTGTTATTAACCATGAATAATCAAAGTATTACAACAAATAAATTAAGTGAAGTGCCTTCAGACTTACGTGCATCTACACTTGTTAAGGTACGCAAGGGTTCGTGGTGGCTGAGATTAACAACACTGTTTTTAGTAGACTATACTCTTTTATTCTTAGCTTGGGTTTTAGCTGGACATCAATTTTCTTATGAGCATTTTACTTGGTATATAGCGACTCATTATTTACAGATTTTAGTAACCATTACTATTCAAATAGGGTCACTAGCTCTCGAAGGTATTTATCGAGAAGGTCAAAAACGCTATGACTACTTTAATATTATCAAATCCCTCACTTTTGCTCATGGATTAATACTCCTTGCTTGTTTTTTATACAAACCAATTGTAGATATTACACAGCCAAGATTAATATTATTATCTTGGTTGCTGAGTATATTTTTTGTTTGTACTGGTAGGTATGGTGTAAATATTACTCTTCAATATCTACGTAAGCAGAAAAAAATAGCTCGTTCTTCTGTCTTCATTATTTGCGACCCTCAAGATCATGAGCAGATTACTAGCTTCATAAAAAAAGAAAAACATTACATCGTATCAGGAACGGCGAATGCTAATGCGTTAGACAGATATCAACGTCAACAAACATTAAACCAACTTAATCAATTAGGTGTAACAGAAGTTTTTATATCTTGGGATGCTCTAAAAAATAGAATGTTTTTATGCTGGTTATTTCAAGCATCCGGCATACAAGTACATATTTTACCGATGGAATTAAAACCAATTTATAGAAACGTAGAATTTCATAAGATAGGAGGAATGCCTTGTCTGAGTTTGGACTGTCCGATAATTACAGGTAAAGATTTTTGGATAAAGCGTAGTTGTGATTTTTGTGTTGCCGCTTTATTTTTAATGTTATCGTTCCCTATCTATATAGCTATAGCTATAGCTATCAAACTGGACTCTCCCGGCACAGTATTTTATAAGCAAACCCGTATAGGTTTACATGGGCAACAGTTTAAAGTATGGAAATTCAGAACTATGAGGTCTGATGCAGAAAAATTACAGAAAGAATTAGAAGCTTTAAATGAAACGAAAGATGGAATCATTTTTAAAATTAAAGATGATCCTCGCATCACCAATGTTGGAAAATTTCTCCGTCGTTACAGCTTAGACGAATTACCCCAACTTTTTAATGTTATTCTTGGAGAAATGAGTATAGTCGGGCCTCGTCCTTTACCTATTAGAGATGTAGATAAGTTTTCGGAACACCATTTTATTCGACATGAAGTTTTACCTGGTGTTACAGGTCTTTGGCAAGTTTCAGGTCGCTCGAATATTTTAGATTTTGAACAAGTAATAGCGCTAGATATGAACTACATTGAGAACTGGTCACTTGGGTTAGACTTTGAAATTCTAATTAAAACAGTTATGGTGGTTTTGAAAAAAGAAGGCGCGTACTAAAAGTAGCTAGCTCAGAATAGGTTATGCCGTTTCCCTTAAGATGGAGCTACTTAATTATTATAAAATCATTAGGTGCTGAATTTTAAAATAGCATAAAGCTACGATCTCGAAAACAGTACAGTTTTATTATTTAGAAAGCATCAAGTGAGCGACTAAGCCTACCTAATTTTATTTAACTTCCAGATACATCAATACAATGCAACCAAAAGAGTTAATCATGGAAACCAGAGGAATTGAACTAATAACTCGCTATAAACGTAATTACGGTATTCCTGCTGAAGTAGAAATTACCGAAGACATGGTACTTGCTCATTGGGAATTAGAAAAAGATTTGACGAAAAAGCTTCTAAAATCGAACTCAGAAAATCGATGGGAAGTATTTGAACGAGCTTATACTGATATTTATAGTAAATTACAATTGCAAAACTCTCTTTTAAAAAAGAGCAGGCCAACTCTGGAGAAAAAAGATGAAAGTGTAGATAAATATGAAACTTGGATAGAAATTATCGGTTCCCCACCCAAGAAAATTTATGAAATTGGTTCTGGGAAAGGAGAAATGATAGCATATTTTGCCATATGTGGTTTTGAATGCAAAGCTACAGAAATTACCAAGGAACGTGGTTCAAAATATGTAACTGAACCGTCACCTTGCTTGTCTTGGGGAAACTCTGACGGGGTACATTTAGACAATTTTGAACCGACTGAATTTTATGATTTAGTCGTATCTAATCAAGTAATTGAGCATTTGCATCCAGACGATTTAATTGTGCACCTTGAGAGTGCTTATAAGATTCTTATTAAGCAGGGGAGATACATTTTTACAACACCTCATTGTCATACAGGTCCTCACGATATATCGGCTGTTTTTGGATATGATACTCCTCAGGGTATGCATCTTAAAGAATATACATATAAAGAATTATGTAATTCTTTAAAGTTGTCTGGATACAAACGCATTTCTTGTGCTGTTCCAGCTAAGGTTAAAAAAATATTATCTATACTAGGTATTAAACAAGAAGAACAGATAACAGCAATTGGTGTTTTCTACTTAAATATGATGTTGATTGTAGAAAATATCCTTTTTGGAATTCCTAGTAAAAAAGTACGTCGTTTTTTTAGTAGATTGCTTAGAAAAGTTTATTTGTTTGCAGATAATATTTTCTTAGTTGCCCAAAAATAAAATCTGGTACAATCTAGCGAAATCATTTAACATCACATCAATTCTACGACGATTTACAGATAATGGGGAAACGAAAACTACTAACAAATTCTCTATCATTATTAGTGAATCGTTTAGTACAAAGCATTACAACCTTTGTACTAACAGCAGTTATAGCTCGGACTCTGGGTGCTTATGAGTTGGGTCAATATTTGTTAGCGTTCAGCTACTACTACATATTTGTGTCCATTGCTTCACAGGGTCTAAAAACCTTACTTACACGAGAAATGTGCCGCAATCCACAAGAAACATCTGTTTATCTGGTAAACGGTACTTTATTACAACTGTTTTTAAGCTTTATTTGTTATGCGGCAATGGTCGTTTTAGTGTTTATATTGCCTTACAGTTATGAAACTTCAACCATTTGCTACATTATGGGCTTAACAATCATTCCGTTTTCGCTTTCTAATATTACGGAGGCAGTTTTCCAAGCTCAAGAGAGAATGAATTTGATTGTAATTTCTACAGTTCCAGTTTACATTCTCCGGTTACTGGTAATGGTTTGGACTATGTATCTAAATTATGGAGTAAATTATCTAGCTGGAATATTTGTAGTTTCGGAAATCATAATATTTATAATTGAATGGATTTTAATAAGAAGAATAGTTAAGCCAAAATGGCAGATTAATCAATATTTTGTATGGCATACATTCAAGTCTGCTGGTACATTTTTGGCTATTGATGCGGTAGGTATAATTAGTAGCAAAATGGATATACTGATAATATCACTTTTAGGAAGTGAGTTAATGGTTGGGATTTATGGCGCAATCATGCAATTGATTCAACCCTTTGTGATGATTGTTAATAGTGTATGTCTGGCTGCTTTTCCTAGTTTGACCAAGGCAGTAGACATAGGAAAAGAGAAATTGCAGCAGATTACTGAAAATATTCTTGAAATGCTTTTGTACATAACATTGCCATTTCTTGTGGGAAATTTTTTTGTTGGAAGTAATTTAATAAATTTTATTTATCAAGATATTAACTTTAGTCAAATAGATTTAGTCATTAAGATAACTTTTTTATCAATAATTACCTATCCATTTAAACAGACATTTGTCTATCTACTTTTAGCTAATGGGTTGGAAAAACTTAATTTGCTTGAGGTAGTTATTACTAATATTGTGGCAGCTTTATCAGGTGTACTATTGGTTTTAGAATACAAGCTGATGGGTGCAGCGTTTATGAGCTTGATGTCATCTTTAACTGCCTTTAGCGTACTCACATTTTTTGTGTACAGTCGTTTGTTTTCATTACACTTGTTGCGAATAATACGCCGTCCTCTGCTAGTTAGTATTGGGATGGTGCTGGTATTTTTGATATTACAGAAATTTAGGCTAGACTTTCTATTGATTTTGATTATTTCAACTTGCGCCTATGCTTTGTTTATGAGCTTTATGAGTATCCATGTGTTTGGCGGACCCCGTACTATGTGGAAAAAAATTCTAAATAACCAGTAAAATTATTTGAGAAAAAGTTTTGCTATTAAAACGTCCAAATTACAAAATTGTATCTAAATAACAATTTGTTGAATAATTTACTCAAATTAGGAAGATAAAATAAGAATATAATCTAATATTATGATTAAAGTTGCTTTACTACATTTTTGCTTTGAAGACTACACCATTGAATTAGCAAATGGTCTAGTGAAATATGTTGATTTAACTTTAATTCAACCGGAAAAAGTCTCAGATGCATGTCGCGATGCTCTTGATTCCAGTATCCGTGTGATTAGCTTTAAAAAACCACGGATTCGCGAACTGGGTAATCTATTGTCTATGCGCGCTATGATGCGTATTATCAAACATATAGAGCCAGATATCTTACATGTGCAGGAAACTAACGATCCTTGGTATGACTGTACGTTATTACTCAACAAGATGCCACCATTGGTTACAACTATCCATGACATATTCCGTCATCCAGGCGATCGCCAAAGTGTATTAGGCTCAGATTATACTAAGCGTATTGCCTTCTATCGTTCTCAACAGTTAATTGTCCACACTCATCAACTAAAAAAGGTTCTAACTGAACAATTCCACATACCTCAAGACCGAGTCAATATTTTACCTCATGGGGAACTTGGTAGTTTGTATCAGCGTCGGGTTAGTCAAAATAGTAAACTCCGGGAGCCATATACATTGCTATTTTTTGGACGGATCTGGCCCTATAAAGGATTAAAATATTTGCTTGAGGCTATACCTTTAATTGCGGATCGTATCCCTGAAGTTAAACTGATTATTGCTGGACAGGGAGAGGACTTAAAGCAATATTTTCCTAATGGCTATGATGAGAAACGCTATGAAATTATCAATGACTTTATCCCTCTTGAAGAAGTAAGTAATCTGTTTAAACGTAGCATGGTAACAGTTCTACCATACATCGAAGCCTCTCAAAGTGGTGTAGCAGCCTTATCCTATGGAATGGGAACGCTGGTTATAGCCTCTGAGGTGGGGGGATTAAGCGAGATAGTTCGGCATAAACAAGATGGGTTATTAATTCCACCTCGTGATGTCCAGGCTCTAGCTGATGCCATAATTTGTTTGCTAAGCGATCGCGACTTACAAAAACGCCTGCAAACTGCTGCCTTAGCTCGCTGTCAGCAAGATTTAAATTGGTCAAATATTGCCGCTCAAACGACAGAAATTTACCGTAACTTATTATCAACAAAAAAGGCAAACATTTAAATTACTATTTAATTGCAGATATGAAGAAATTTTTAATTTCTCTCGAACAAACATTTACAGTAGTTAGTTTGATGGTCTATTCAGGAACTCCCCTAGATGCCTTGATGACCAATGGTTTTACCGTAAAAGAGGGTGATAGAATCCTATTTAGATTATTTTTTACTTTTACCTATATAGTGAGCCTTGCCTTGCTAACTTTACGGTGGAAGAAAGCTACTTACGTCTTAAGCAGAGATAATTTTATTTGGTCATTGATTGGAATCTGTGCACTTTCTAGTTTTTGGTCTTTAGATTCAGACATTACTACACGTCGTGTTATCGGTCTGGTAGGAACAACTATCTTTGGAATTTATTTAGCTTCACGCTACACCTTAAAAGAGCAACTCAAGCTGTGCCTATTAATGCTTGGGATCTCAGCAGTAATGTGTTTCGTATTTGCTTTAATAATGCCACAATATGGTATTAGCGGTGGTGAATCAGGTGCTTGGCGAGGAATATATCCAACCAAGAATGTTCTTGGCAAGAGATTTTTTCTTAGTGGAGCAATATGTTTGTTCTTAGCCATAACTACTAGAGAAAATCGCTGGGCTTCATGGCTCCTCTATGTTACTTCTGGCGTACTTATATTATTATCAAAATCAACAACATCTTTAGGAAATTTTATAATCATTACAGCAGCTTGTCTTATGTATTATCGAGTTTTACGCTTGAAATATAAAGTAATGATACCTGTTTTGACGTTTATAGGGACTCTAGGCGTGGCTTTTTACGTATGGTTTGTAAATGCAGCTGATACAGTTCTGGGAGCAGTAGGTAAAGACGCAACCCTCACTGGACGCACAGATTTATGGCCTATTGTGATTGAGATGATTGCGAAAAAACCGTGGCTAGGATATGGCTATGGAGCATTTTGGGAGAAAAGTAGTGAATCTTCTCTTATTGTACAAGTGGTACAGTGGAATGCTCCTAATGCTCACAATGGTTTTCTAGATCTCTGGCTAGGTTTGGGTCTATTAGGACTTTTGGTTTTTCTAATTGGGTTTATTGTTAATTTTTTGAGAGCAATATACTTAATCCGGTTAGATGAAACTTATGTAAATTTATGGCTTTTAATTTATCTTACCTTCATTATTTTTTCAAACCTAACTGAAACTACATTGGTAGATCAAAATAGTATTGAATGGATACTTTATATATCAGCAGTATTCTCGAGTAAAATATATACAAGTGCAAATCTGCAAAAATGGAATCAACAGACCTCGTATATAGTGTGAATTGGAGTTTTAAGGCTAATTAAACTTAAATCAGCACAGACTGCCATCACATATACTTTTAATAAGTATTAGTTTTTAGATTGATGAAACCAAAGCCTGTATATTATTTCAGCTTTTTGTAATTCAAATAGTTTATACTATGTATCATATTGTAAAATAATATTATCCTTATCAATACCTGTGCTTTGTAGCTCCTCTGAGTAGATCAATATTGAATTTCTCGCTTAAAACCTGTACTTTGGAAGATTTATGTCAGAAAAATCTATGGAATCTAGAGAATCTATTGATTTAGACCTTAGTCGTTACTTATTAATATTGAAACGATGGTGGCTACCTGCTGCCAGTATATTTGCGGCGACAGTTATGCTCAGTGCTGTAGCTACACAATTTATAAAGCCATCCTATGAAGCTGAAGGAAAACTGCTATTTAGAATTCCCTCTTTCAAAGTAGTAGGATCTAATCTTTTGCCCAGTAGTTCTGAAGGACGAGATTCAGGAGATTTGAAATCCCTACTAGCAACTCAAAATCCTATAAACACTCAGATAGAAGTTATTTCTTCCCCTGCTTTATTGCAGCAGACAATAAACAAACTACAACTCAAAGACAGGGAAGGGGAACCTCTGAAACCAAAAGCTCTACAACAATCCCTAGTCCTAAAAATTGTTGGTGGGACAGATGTACTGCGAATTACGCATGCCAGCCTTGATCCTGAAGAAGCAGCGGCAGTAGTCAACACAGTCATGAATCTTTATTTAGAAAATGATATTCTGACAAATCGCTCTGAGGCCGCATCAACTCGTCAATTTCTTGCTAAACAGCTACCTAAAACTCAAGCCGCTGTTGATAATGCAGAAGTAGCGCTACGTATATTTAAACAGAAGCATCGCATTGCAGATTTATCAGAGGAAACAAGGACAGCCGTTAGCATTATTGGGGATCTAGATCAACAGATTAATACTGTTCAGGCTCAACTGGATGAGGTCAACGCCCAAACTAATGAACTGCGTCAGAAAGTAGATTTAAATTCCCAAAATGCGATCGCTGTGAGTGCCCTTAGTCAGTCACCTGCCGTGCAAGGAATTCTTACACAACTTCAAGATATCGACCGGCAATTAGCGACTGAGCGCAGCCGTTTCCAAAATGACAACCCCACAATTGTTAATCTAGAAGCAAGAAAAGCTAATTTAAGAACCCTCCTACAGCAGCAAATTTCCCAGACTGTTGGCAATCAAACACAAGTTCCACAGAGCCTATTGCAGATTGGAGAACTCAGACAAAACCTGATCCAAAATTTTCTACAGTCAGAAATACAGCGCTTTGGCTTAACTAAAAGACTCTCCTCTCTGTATAATTCCCGTTCTGGTTACGAACAACAAATAAAAGTTATACCCCAGTTGGCACAAAATCAGCGGGAGTTAGAACGGAAAGTTGAAGTTGCAGAATCGACCTATCAAACTTTATTGAAAAAGGTTCAAGAATTACAGTTAGTAGAGAATACTAATACAGCTAGTTCCCGAATTATTGCTCAGGCGTCTGTGCCCAGTGAGCCAGTATCAGGAAAAAAAGCTGTCGTTTTGGTGCTAGGAGTGATGTTCGGCTTATTTTTGGCCACTACAACTGTCCTCTTCCTAGCCATGAGAGATAGATCTCTAAAAACACTTAAAGAAGTCAGAGAGGTATTTGGATATACTCTATTGGGAATTGTTCCCTTGTCTGTTAACAAGGTTCGCTCTCGTTATTCAAATGCAGAATCAACAACTCAAACAATTGCCGTCAGAGATACGCCCCACTCCTTAACGAGTGAAATGTATCGGATGATTCAAGCCAATCTGAAATTTCTAAGTTCAGATAAAGTGCTTAAAACTATCGTAGTAACTAGCGCAGTTCCTAAGGAAGGCAAGTCTACAGTTTCAGCTAATTTGGCAGCAGCGATCGCTCAACTAGGACGTAAAGTTTTACTAATTGATGCAGATATGCGAGTTCCTTCTCAGCATCATCTATGGCAGCTAACCAATGCAGTTGGTTTGAGTGAGGTTCTTGTAGGTCAGACTGAATTTAACATTGCTGTATCTAAGGTAATGGATAATCTTGATGTCTTAACTGCTGGAGTTAGACCTCCCAACCCGCTTGCTTTGCTTGACTCAAAACGCATGGCATCACTAATTGAAAATTTTTCATCTCAATATAACTATGACTTTGTGATTATTGATGCCCCTCCCCTACTTTTAGCAGCCGATGCTTTGACTTTAAGCCAAATGACTGATGGTATTTTGTTAGTAGCTCGACCTGGGGTAATTGATTCTAACAGCGCTAATGCTACTCAAGAGATGTTAGAGAGATCCAATTACAACGTTTTAGGTTTAGTAGTGAATGGAATCATTGAGAAAAATGAATCTAGTAGTTATATGTATCATGCTCACGAATATTTTAAACCAAGAGAGTTGACCAAAGAGCTTGCAAAAAAATAAAGCCTCCAAAGTTTGGAGGTTAGTGCAAGAAATATCAATAAACCATTATCCTGATTTACGTGAAACTTTGAGGTATTTCGTCCTAGACTGCTTCTAAGCTTTTAAAAAATGAGCAAACGGTGAGTTGCAAAAACGGGTTGTAGACAAAAATGCTGCATAAATCAGGATTTTGCCATACAACCCGATGTCATGCTCTTAACTACTACCGAATTTCGTATGCCCCTTTATCGGGTGCTGAACCCTTCACACGAGGGCCGTCGAGAATATCTTTTGTCACACTATTGAACTTAGTACCATTATTGATTGCCGGACTACCCGACTTCAGTCTAAAGTCACCAGCCGAAGGATTTACAAAAAGTGGATCTCCACTAGTATCATTAGGTCCGGAAACCTTTATAAGGTTACTATTAGCGTTGTGGTTGTAGTTAAAAGTGATGTTCTTGCTATTAAAATTCGCGTTTATCGGTTTGCCAGGCTCAGAATAAAGGATATTATTGAGAACTTTGACATTTCCTGAATCATTAGTCATGATTTGCCCGTATGTAATTTCCGGGCTCTGGTTATTCAGATAGACAGTGTTGTGTACAATATCGACATGGTCACTTTGGAATGTATGAATGCCCGATCCACCATTTTTGTATGAGATATTGTTGGCAATCAAAACACGTCCTCGATACGCACTCAATTTTGATCCCTTTTGAGAATTTCTTGAACGATCAATAATAATGCCATTACCATCTTGGATCTTTCCGGTCTGAATCCAAGGAACGAACATTCGATTGTTGTGAACCTTGTTGTTTGTTATGAATATCTTGTAGTTCTGGCTGTTGTCAAAATTCCAAGGGTTAAGCACCGAGATGCCACTCCCGCCGTAAACCCCGTACCAGGCATTATTGAATACCTCGTTATTATCCAATTTTACATAGTCAGATTCCATGATTGCGATGCCTCCACCTCCACAATCATGTACCTTGTTGCCCACAATATTTATATGGTGGGGGCGACCATTTACATTTTTTCGTCCATCTACGGTGATGCAGTTTCCATTTGTTAGCGGATTTGATGCCTTAGATTTCTGACTCAGCGCATAAGCAAGGGTTATATTTTTATTGTTTCCTTCAATCTCCAGCCCATTTATCTCGATATAGGAAATGTTATTTGCAAGCAAAATTCCATGCCATCCATTGAGCTGAAGTTTTGGCTTATGTCCAGGATATGCTTTATATGTAATCCATGCACCTGCCCTTCCAGAGCGTTTAATATCTACTACCGATCCAGTTGGGTATGCATTCTTGTATACCCCGTTCATAATGAGTACTGTATCTCCAGGGTCAGTAAGATTTGCTGCCCTTTGAATTGTCCTAAAGGCGGATGAGGTAGAGAGTCCGCTATTTTTGTCGTTTCCGCTACCACTAACATAGTATGTTGTTGTCGCATCTCCAACCTGGCTGATCAGCTTGCGGCTGGGCAGTGGTATTTCCTGAACACTGGATGACGGACGAACATCTCTAACTAAAGACTCTGTTATTCTCTGTCCTTCAACCAGACCAGATAATGCCAAGGGAAGTACAAGAGATGCACTCAAACCGAGAAAACCTAAACCATGAATCATCATAGGGAAAAAATAGGGTATGTTGCAAAAACTGAATCGTCAACAGTCAGTAGCTCTAGCCTTGGTAAGTAACTCAGTATTGGTTACGGTGGTATAACTGCCACTTGTAAGTTTATACACGGTTTTTTAGGTTTACACCTGCGAGTTTCCGCGTAAATATGGCTGAAATGCCTTTTTAGGTTGTGCTCCAAAAAATGGTAAATGCCTAGTAAAATTACTGAACAAAAATTATCAGTATTCTGGGCTACCCCATTAATAGACATCTAGCAACCGTATAAATGACATCATTTACAACTCGAAGTCATTCATTTACAACTCGAAGTCATTCTACTGTGTATACGCGGCATCTGTGGTTAAGATAGTGGATCTCTGATTAATCAGTTGATTTACTTAAACAATTCTTATGATAATGATAATCACCATTTGTCTCAAAAGTAGACAGATACGAATATTACTCGCCTCTGCCTTCTAAAATATTCTCGTTATCATAAGAACTCAGTGTAACTACAACAAGATTTAGAAAAGCCTATCAATGCAGATTATGAATTTTCAGTGAGAACTTAAACTATCCAGCATTTATCAAAATGAGTAATACTGCTTAAACTTTTTTTTATAAATTGTGGTAGAAAATATAATTATCGAGGAAGGGATGCCCAAGGGTAAGTCAGATCTGTATTTACTTAGTCTTCTCCAATGGTCTAGGCTGCGGGTACTTAGCTTCTTCGTAGGGGTACGATAACTGCTTTCCTAAAAGGCGGGAGGCTTTGAGACTTACTCCCCAACACTACTAAAGAAGGGGCTAATCTTAATTAGGTCTATATGCAATACGGTTCAATTAAGGGTTATTGGTGTAGATAATTGGTCTTTGAAGACGCGATAAATCGCGTCTCTACATGAAGGCTTTGGGCTTATCTGAACTATATTGGACTCAACTGAAAATCGCCATCATACTGCCATATCAGTCTATAGTTGTTTTCTGTTAACTCTTGACTATTGAGCCTTGACTCATGAAATTGATTACAGTATGCATCAGCTTTTGTAGCAGTTGCTATGTAATGATAGTGCAATTTTGGGGACGACGCCCCCAATTTACATCTGTATTTTAATCTAAAGTCCGAACACCCTTAGAAGACTAAATATAACACCTAGAGGTCCAACTATGGTGTTTGTTGTATCGCCAGTCTTAGCCAAACCAGATCGGTTGACTACTACAACGTCATTATTGCGGAGTATAGGATTAGTTTGCTCATTAATCCCAGCGGAGAAATCCACTTTTACTATACGTTTAGTGACGGAACCATTAGGGTTGAGGCGAATTAAGTCAACAGAATCACTGCTAGCTCTGGCATCATTAAATCCTCCAGCAGCGAGTATAGCTTGATTTAAAGAGCTATTGGGCTGAATGTCTGTTAAACCAGGGGTTTTAACTTCGCCTACCACACCAACTTGAATGCGTGTAGGAGACAAAGTAGTAGTAGCTAATTGAGTTGCTTCTGCGGGATTGATTTCAGTTGCGGTCGGAATAACAATCGTATCTCCATCTTGCACGATGATGTCTTGATTGGCGTCACCACTCTGCAATAGTTGCCAAAGATTGATATCTATAGCTTGTTCGGTACCAGTTCTTGTGGGCCGGCGTAGCCTAAGATTACGAACATCAGCCTGTGCTGTAATTCCTCCAGCTAGTTGAATTACCCGTGTCACATTTGGTAATCCAGTGGGAGTGGCACTGCCACTGTTAGCGGTTGCGCCCCCCTGGGTATCGGTGCTGCCTGGGGTGACAAGATACGAACCGGGACGGTTAACTTCACCAATAATTGTTACCGTGCGGGGTGTGGTTTGGCTGGCGGCAAAGTTAGCTGCAAATATATTTCGGGATTCTGCCACGTTAAAGTTAGTTGCGGTTGGCACAACTATGGTGTCTCCATCCCGCAAGGTAATATCTTGTGATAATGTGCCTGTCTGGATGAGTTCCTTCAAATTGACGGTGACGGCTTGTTGTTCTGAAGAACGTCCTATTTTACGCCGCAATTGAACTTGAGTTACATCCGCAGCCAAGGTTACACCCTGTGCTGTTGTCAGTGCGGCCAATACAGTGGGGTATTGTACGCCTGGATTGTCTCCCGCGCCTCCGCTCAAGCTGAGAGTATAAGCTCCTGGACGTGTCACCTCTCCGGCAACGAAAACATTGATGGGACGAGGCGATAAAAGATTGACTGAGATTAAGGGACGTTTGAGGAAGCGAGAATATCTTCTGGCAATTTCGTCAGAAGCCTCTTCAGCTGTTAGACCGAGGACTGACACACTGCCAATTAAAGGTAGGTTGATTGCTCCACCTGGGGGAATTTGGTACTCACCTGTATATTCGGGGACCTCAAATACATTTACACGGATGCGATCGCCGCCCCCTAATGAATAATTAGTATCTAATTGGGTTTGTGTAGTTGGTAATTGTGTAGTTGGTGATGCTGGTTGTCCCTGAGCTAAACTGGCAGATGGCACAACAGCATTGACAGCAGTTAACAAAGCCACACCTACGACTGGCTGAGTTAAGAATTTAAACAAATTTGTGTTAAGCATATTTACCTGAGACTCTGAAAATACAATCTATAAAGTATTGTCTAAACATTTTTGTTTTGACTATACCTAAGTAATCAAGTTCCCCAACACTCTTATTTTCCTCGAAAAGTGTGATTTTCCGGAGGAAATTTGTTTATTGAATTTGAATTTTTAGTGAAGTTAATTTAAAGTTAATGCTATTTCAATAAAGCAATTCTCAAAAAATATAGCACTTACGCAACTAAATGCAGTTTACACAAGAAATTTTCTGTTATCCAAAAAGGTACTTACGAATAAAATTTCATCCTTAAGTTAATTTTGTGATATTTAAACTAGGCTTTAAATATGCTGCAAGTAGTAGTTTTTGCCATGCGTCCCTCAACCCGACTTAAATTTCCTGAGTCGGAACAGATGAAAAATTTGTCTTTTCAGACAGAGAACTATTTAGTTAGCAACAAGATTAGTTAAGCGAATTATTTTATCTTTGAATTTGTTGAATAAAAAACTCTTCTAGGGATTGACGGGACAAGTTCATGGCAATAATTTGCCCCCCCATTAAACGAAGACTGGCGAGAAAATCATAGTAATCATCTTGTAGGATACCTTGCCAGGAACCATTAGGCTCAAATGTGAGAGTGGGTATCCATTTTTTGAGAATTTCCAAGTCACCACCTTGACCTTTAACGTGATATGTGCTTTGTCCGCCTAAGAGTTCATTGAGGGAACCAGAGCAAATTAATTCACCTTGAGCAAGGATGGCAATGCGATCGCAAATCTGTTCTACTTCACTAAGGATGTGACTGTTGAAAAAAATCGTCTTACCAGAGGCTTTTAGCGTCAGAATAATTTCCCGCATTTGGTAGCGTCCTACAGGATCAAGACCAGACATTGGTTCATCCAGAAAAACCAAATCTGGCTCGTTAATTAGTGCCTGTGCCATACCAACACGTTGTAGCATTCCTTTAGAATAGCGGCGCAGGAGCTTTTTTTTGGCATCGGCTTGGGATAAACCCACTAATTCCAGCAGTTGCGGGATGCGTTGGCGTTGGACACTGTTGGGAATTTGGAATAGCCCAGCTGCTAACTGCAAAAACTCCCAGCCGGTGAGATAGTCATACAAATAGGGATTTTCTGACAGATAGCCAATATCTTGTTTGACAGTGCGATCGCCTATCGGCTTACCCAATAATAATCCCCGTCCAGAGGTAGGACGAATAATTCCCAGCAACAATTTTAAGAGAGTGGTTTTACCAGCACCGTTTGGCCCTAGCAACCCAAAGGTTTCGCCTTTGTAAACTTTTAAAGAACAATTTTTGAGAGATACGACTTTTTGATTTAGCCAAAAACCAGTACGATAGACTTTTCGCAACTCAGAAGTTAGGACTACTGGCGGAATCTCTGTCGGATTAAGTTGAGAATTAGGGTCATCTGCAACAGATTTCATCTCGGTTTAATCACAATTTACCAGCTTGGTATTGAATAATTCGTAATGACGCTCGTTCCGACGCTCGATGACTCGC
This sequence comes from Nostoc sp. WHI, assembly GCF_015714725.1. GTDB lineage: Bacteria > Cyanobacteriota > Cyanobacteriia > Cyanobacteriales > Nostocaceae > Nostoc. Next base: position 1,235 of record NZ_WBKM01000275.1, on the reverse strand, counting down.
TACCGCTACGCTAACGTAATTCGTAATTCGTAATTAAGTTTTACGGTGGGAATTTGAACCCGATCACAAAACTTACTGCCATTCTTAGGCAGGGGACTTAAACCCACGGAACTTGTTAATTAGAAGTTACCCGGTAGGCTGATAATAACTGCCACTACTCGGTGTGTCAATTATCCCAAACTGGGGAGGTTCAAAAGTCGGAGTTTCGAGTTCAAAGGTTGGAGTTTCGAGTTCAAAGGTCGGAGTTTCGAGTTCAAAGGTCGGAGTTTCGAGTTCAAAGGTCGGAGTTTCGAGTTCAAAGGTCGGAGTTTCGAGTTCAAAGGTCGGAGTTTCGAGTTCAAAGGTCGGAGTTTCGAGTTCAAAGGTTGGAGTTTCGAGTTCAAAGGTTGGAGTTTCGAGTTCAAAGGTCGGAGTTCCGAGTTCAAAGGTCGAAGTTCCGAGTTCAAAGGTCGAAGTTCCGAGTTCTGAGCTAGTAATGAATAGAAATTGCAGTCTCATCCAGACTTACCTTGATAGCGGTAATTCAATCTTTCATGTTCATTCTCTTCCCAATCCTTAGTCCCCAGTAACACGCAAAGCGCTTGACTCCTTTCATAGAACGCCCTTAGAACTGGGAATCAAGCCAGCCCGACGGGGATCAATTTCTACAGCTAGTCGCGTTGCCCTCGCAAACGCCTTAAATGTTGCTTCAATGATGTGATGGGAATTAATGCCATCCAGTTGCCGAATGTGCAATGTCATTTGGCTATGGTTTACTAACGCCACAAAGAATTCGCGTACCAGTTGGGTGTCATAGGTTCCTACCCGTTGAGTAGGAATTTGCAAACCGTAGCTGAGGTGAGGACGCCCAGAAAAGTCTAGCGCTACCTGAACTAAAGCTTCATCCAGTGGTGCTAGAAAATTACCAAAGCGGACAATGCCTTTCCTGTCGCCTAGTGCTTGGTTTAAAGCTTGCCCCAAGGTAATGCCTACATCTTCGTTGGTGTGGTGGTCATCAATTTCCCAGTCTCCCTTGGCTTGAACATCTAGATCAATCAACCCGTGGGAGGCAATTTGATGCAACATGTGATCTAAAAACGGAACGCCTGTTGCTGCCGTGCAAGTTCCTCTACCATCCAAATTGATCGTAACCTGCACATTAGTTTCACCAGTGGTGCGGTGAACGGTGGCAATCCGAGGGGTTTTAGTTGACTGGTCGTAGTTTGAATTAACTATTTGCATGGGGAGTGGGGAGT
>NZ_WBKM01000242.1 GCF_015714725.1 Nostoc sp. WHI | reverse complement strand
TCAATACCTTCGCCAAAAAAAGATTATGAAGAGAGAGGGCTGGCGTAGTAGAGTTATTGTCTCTCACAACGACAACTCAAAAACTACAAGCAGCCCATGTTCAACATCTTATCACTGTTACAATGCCTGTTACCGCAGATCAACGCTACAACGATGCGGCAATTGAACCAAATAATCCTGGCGATGTTAGCAATGAGCGGTCGAGTCACTATGTTGGGAATTTCGCGTTGGGCAGGCATTGGTGGTAGTTATCGGACGATGTTGCGGTTCTTTCATACAGTAATTCCTTGGGCGACGTTGTTTTGGCTATTTTTCCGCAAGCATTTGTTCCGTGCGAATGAGGTGTATTTACTTGCAGGAGATGAAGTTGTAGTGAGTAAATCAGGAAAACAAACTTATGGGCTGGATAGATTTTTTTCTAGCCTCGTTAGCAAACCTATATTAGGACTATCTTTTTTTACATTATCATTAGTAAGTGTTGAACAAAGGCACTCGTTTCCGATTCGGATAGAACAGGTAATAAAGAGCGATGTAGAAAAAAGTAGCCTGTCATCAACCCCAGAAATAAACAAGAAAGAGAAACGTAAGCGTGGACGACCAAAAGGGAGCAAGAACAAGAATAAAACAGAGGTTATTCTCACATCTGAATTACTAAGAATTAAGAAGATGATTAATGAGTTAATCAAGTTAATAGCTAACTTTATTCCCCTGTCATACTTAGTCTTGGATGGTCATTTTGGGAACAATAATGCCTTGCAGATGGCTCGGCAAGTTAACTTGCACATAATTTCCAAGTTGCGCCATGATTCTGCATTATATATACCTTACCAAAACCCTGATCCCAATCGTCGTTCCCGTCGTAAATACGGTAACAAGCTGGATTATTGTAATATACCTGACGCATATTTGTGTAAAAGTACCATTGAAGACGATATCAAAACTGATATTTATCAAGCTACTTTACTCCACAAGGAATTTGCCCAATCACTGAATATAGTTATTTTGGTTAAAATCAATCTTAAAACTAATGCTTGTAGTCATGTAATTCTATTTTCAAGTGATCTAAAATTATCATTTGAAAAAATTATCGACTATTACAAGCTTCGTTTTCAAATCGAATTCAATTTTCGAGATGCCAAGCAATTTTGGGGATTAGAAGATTTTATGAACTTGAGCCAAACTGCTGTAACTAATGCTGCTAATCTAGCATTCTTTATGGTCAATTTATCCCACTATCTTCTTGCTGATTTTCGTCGGCACAATCCCGGTTCCGGCATTATTGATCTTAAGGCTTATTATCGCGGCTTTCGATATGTTCGTGAAATGTTAAAAATGCTTCCTGAAATGCCTGAGCCTATTTTATTAACCCAGATTTTTGCCAAGCTTACTTCTTTAGGACGTATTCATCCCCTTTCTACAGGCGTTGAACCCTCGTAAATTGGCTACGGTATTGTGTATCTTTGCCAAATTGATCCAAAATTTCTTGTCTGTCAATATCCGGTTGTCGCTGTCCGGGGCCACCGTGGGTTGCAACGACCAACACTTTTGCATCTGGTTCTCGATTTTTGATTAGCGTAATCCACTCTTTGACAAAGCCCTGCTGGGGGCCTTCCCGTGGCTTCCAGATCACCAGATAAACGGCTGGCGCACTAAAAAACAACTGGTGCGTCGGTCGATAAACCCGTTGACCGCCAAAATCCCAACCATTGAGTGATATCTTTGTGCCACTGTCGGGATCGGTGACGATTACAGGTTTAATTTCAATCCCGTGAGTCGTAGGGCGACCATCCACCCATTCATCTCCCCGCAATGCACCCAACAGACAACTCTTGCCCACTTCACCCTCGCCAATTAGGATTAGTTTGGCTTCGTTTAATGTTATCTGCGCTTCTGACTTTGCCCGCAGATATTGGAAGACAGCTTCAGTACCTTGCTTATAGGCAGCAAGAATGTCGGGGTTAAGGGGGTTGTTGTCCAGATTAAGTTCCTGCAAGTGAGGGAACTGCGCTAGCGGTTTAGGTAAGTCTGTTAGCTGATTGTTAGATAAGTTAAGTCTTTTCAGTTCTGTAAGTTCACTTAGCCAATCAGGTAATGATTCTAAACTGCATTGAGGAACCCATAACTCCTCAAGACATTTCAATTGTCGAATACAGAAAGGAAGCGTCCGTAGAGTATTGCTTTCTTGCCCTTGTCCTAAACGTAGACGCTTAAGATTTAAAAGTTCACCAAGTGTGTTTGGTAGGTCAGTAAGGTGATTACCACTAATTAACAAAAATTCTAGTGATTGTAGTTTGTTAATCCACGTAGGGATAGTTTTCAATCTGTTTCGAGAAATTCTTAGGTCTTTCAATTTCCTTAAATTCTGTAAACTGTCAGGTAATTCACTAAGTTCGTTGTCGTAAAGATAAAGGTCGCGCAACTCAGTCCATTTACCTAACCATTCAGGCAGAGTAGTCAAACGGTTGCTACCCACATGAATCAGTTGTATTTGGGTGAGAGATGCGATCACTTCTGGCAGTTGGGTCAATTGGTTGCCGCCGAGGTTAAGTTCTTGCAATTGAGTCAGGGATGCGATCACTTCTGGCAGTTGGGTCAATTGGTTGCCGCCGAGGTTAAGTTCTTGCAATTGAGTCAGGGATGCGATCGCTTCTGACAGTTCGGTCAGTTGGTTTCTGGAGAGGTTAAGCTGTTGCAACTGAGTCAGGGATGCGATCGCTTTTGGCAGTTCGGTCAGTTGGTTATCGGAGAGGTCAAGATTTTGCAACTGAGTCAGAGATGCGATCGCTTCTGGCAGTTCGGTCAGTTGGTTGTCGTTGAGGTCAAGATTTTGCAACTGAGTCAGGGATGCGATCGCCTCTGGCAGTTCCGTCAATTGGTTTCTGGATAGGTCAAGCTCTTGCAACTGATTCAGAGATGCGATCGCCTCTGGCAGTTCGGTCAGTTGGTTGTCGTTGAGGTCAAGCCGTTGCAACTGAGTCAGGGATGCGATCGCCTCTGGCAGTTCCGTCAATTGGTTTCTGGATAGGTCAAGCTCTTGCAACTGAGTCAGGGATGCAATCGCCTCTGGCAGTTCCGTCAATTGGTTTCTGGATAGGTCAAGCTGTTGCAACTGAGTTAGGGATGCGATCGCTTCTGGTATCTCAGTGAGTTTCATGTTGCTGAGATCGAGTTTTATTGCTCCCTCTCGCTGTGCCTTTTTAATACGCCGCTCTGCTTGCCGATAAGATTTATCTCTTAGCATGACCAAATCCTTTTTCTCACTACCAGAATTGGAGTAATAGCTAGATTTTTCTGGTTAACAGCCCATACAGTAAATTTAGCCAGAAAATCTTAGCCTAACATTCCAACAAACGGCAGCAACGCTACAGATAAAAATTAATTGACTTGCTGAAAAATAAAATATATGTAGATGAGGGCGATCGCATTTTTGAAATGGTGCGATCGCTCTTGTACATTAACTCAATGCGTGGAGCGATGGTTAGAATTAGGTATCTGTGCAAAATTAATTTCTTATTTTTCCACACTGACGATTGGTAAGCATTTGATTCGCTTGGGAATTTTCCAAATTTACTTACTGCAACCTGTAGAAATTTGCGATCGCGTATAGTGATTATCCAGGGTTATCAAGAACCGGAATCATTTTTAGCAGCAGCACAGCGTCAGTTAGAACAACTGGGTATCCAGGGAAAAGCCTTTATTACCAAAAATACTGATGGTAGCCCAAAACGTAGAAGTATCAAAATCAAGCGCTTTACGGTTGTGGGTTTTGGGTTAGAAATCATTAATCTCAGCAATGAAGATTCGCTAACATTGCTGAGATATGGCATTGGGGGAAAGCGTAAGATGGGCTGTGGCGTTTTTGTACCAGTCAAGAGAAAGGGAAACGCAAGTTAAAGCTGGTTTTGACTACTATCCAATATAAGTTTGAGAGTATTTCCCAGAAATAAACAAGATGTCCGTAGTAGCTAGTGTTGTCAACCCCAAAATCCATTTAAATCTGGGCGATCCAAGCATAACTTGGATACATCGTGCTGGCATAGCAGGACTTTGGATGACGCTCAACCAACTAGAAAAACTATACCCAATACCTGCGGAACGACCTGGTAATTTAACTTGGTTGCTGACTCCTCGCAGTATCAGCCTTGAATGGAAAGGGCAGGATTTCGTAGTTTTAGACTGGCTGCTAAAGCAATCTTTTCAGATTAATGAAGAAGGTCTAATTTCGCTGACAGGCTTAAATACGCATTCAATCAATATTGAAACTCAAATTAATATTCACTTGGGAATAACAGGAACGTTTCTCCAACATAATCAGGTTTTTAAATTTGACGGCGGTAAATCCTGGTCATTAATAGTTGATGGTATAGAAATCGATGTCGAGTATAAGAAAGCAGTTTCCTATGCTCATCAACATTTTGCTAAACAACTCTGTGATAAACAAGGTCAATTATTTGGACAATCAATTGGTGTAGCAGGGTGGCTATATCCGGGGTCTGTAGTTCGTCATGTTGCTTTTACAACAAAAACTAAGTTTGAAGAGAAACCACAATTGGCTTTTGCTCTTTTATATGCTCCTGTTGCTTGCCACTACTATGTTTTGCGATCGCACATCAAACTGGAAAACACACAATATGCCCTAGTTATACCTGAAGTGGTTGACTTAGAAATTTATGCCCAGGAATACTGGAATTTGGGAAATTTAGATTACAAGTATTTCCATGTATCTAGCTTAGGAGATGCTGCATTAAGATTCCTTACTTGCGAAACAATTATAGAACTGGCTACACCCAATCAAGTAAAACGATGCCAAGTCATGTTATTTGGAACGGTAATTTGGTCAAAGCAGCAAAAAACTCGCATAGAAATAGCGGTGGTAGAAGCGACTGAAATAATAGATTTTATCTATAAGCTTAGTCGTATTTGTTTTCCAGAGGGCCAATTTATTAAATATAAAAATAAAAATCTTATCATTAGCGATGTGTTTACGGGAAGAATTGCCGATAACTTAGTAAAGGGCTTTCCTTGGTGGGCTAATTTATATACAATCTTTCAAAATAAAAGTTTATTGAAACTCATTACTAATGATGGAGTTTATAAGATGATTCAAAACTCTGAATGGAATCTAGAAAGTCAAAAACTATTTATTAAAGCTTGTCATGAGGCATTGAAGAAAATATACGCTAAAATTTATGGGCGAACAAATGAAGGTCAATATGCTCAAATTGAACGAGAAAACACACGTATTTTATCGCAACTAGGACGTTGTACAAATGCTGAAAACTTTCGGAAATTTATTGCGGAGTTTTGGGGAAGAGCAGGTCAACTTTCTATCTTAGAAAAACACTGGGAAGAATTACTGCCATTAACTTCTGGGATAATGGATTGGAAAGTTGCCAGAGATTTAACTTTTATTGCTCTTGCTAGTTATCCAAAAAGCAATATGGTTGAGAAACAAATATTGGAAATCTCTGATTCTAACAGTGAATAATTACACATTTTTTTGCTTAATAAAACACAAAACATGAATTTAATAGGCAATTTTAAATGTTTCATTTATTCGGTAATGTTTTGACTAGCTATGGAACCGCAGCTAATAATCGTGGGGAAAATGAAGGTAATATAACTCCCTTACAAAAATTAATTTGGAAAGGTGAAGTTCATACTACTATTTCATCTGAGGCGATTCGTTGGGCATTAAGGTACTACTGGCAAAATGTTGGCTATCCGGTGAATCGACGTTGGGATGAGAATGCTCAACCAGTAGCAGATCATGTTTTGCAAGATCCCAACTTTGATGATATTCGCTTTATTGATGATGATGTTTTGGGATTTATGCAGGCAGAAGCAGCAAAAGTGGAAGCGTCAGATGAGTCTGAAGGCGAGTCCGAAGGAGCATCTCAAGATGAGAACAAAAAAAGTTCTAAAGGTAAAGATAAGCAAAATTCTCCACGTAAGGGCAAGCAAAAGCCTAAAGGGAAAATAACTGCTAGGAGAGGTGTATTAGAAGTTACTCGTGCAGTATCAATGATACCCTTTACGGGAGACATTACCTTTAATGCTGTTAGTGGAGTAAAAGGACGAAATTCTCTTTATGCCACAGAGATTCATGCTACTCGTTATCAATATGGTTTTGCATTGACACCCGATAGCCTCAAAGATAAATCTCGCATCCATGCTGTTCTAGATGGTTTGATTTCGATTGGTGAAGTGGCGGGAAATCACGCCCGTTTTTTGTATGATTTCTCCCCTGAAAGTATAGTATTGCGGTGGACACATGATTTTTCCCCTCGTTTTCTATATTGCTTTGAGCAAGACGAACTGGGAAATTTGTCAGTATCTAACTTAGTGCGACAGGTAGAGGTGGGAGATATTGATCCCAAAGAATTATGGATTGGAGGCTTAATTTCTCAAGGTTTAGAAGATTTGGGAGCAAATGTGTTTCCTGGAGTGAAGTCGGCAGTCAAAGCATTAAAACAGGTCATTGCTGAAGATTTGCAGTTGTCATCGGGGAGCGATTAACATGACGACAATTGCTTTGAAAGTTGAAGTACCTATTGCTTGTTTTCGTCAATCCCGTGCTAGAGAATACGCTGAAACGTATCCAGTACCACCGCCTTCTACGGTGTACGGGATGTTACTTTCTCTGGTTGGTGAGACAGATCGTTATAAACATTGTGGAACTCAATTAGCGATCGCGCTCTTGTCTAAACCAGAAAAATCTATTGTAATTCGGACTTTTCGCAGGTTTAAAACGAAAGATATCCATCACCCTAAGAATGCTAAACCTGATTACCAAGAGTTACTAACGAACATTGAGTTTGTAGTTTGGGTGAACATGAAAACAGACAAAGTAAAGCCTACTTTACCAGAACGTTTGCAGCAGGCATTTGCGAATCCCGCTTCTATTAATCGATTTGGTGGACTGTGTTTAGGTGAAAGTCGGGATCTTATTAATACTGTTACCCTTCTACCTGAGAAGTATCATGGTGAGTCGCTGTGGTGGTTAATTACAGATGAAGATGGTTCGCTAACCCTACCCTACTGGGTTGATCATGTTGGGTCTAAGGGAACGCGCTGGCAGTGTTATGAGCTTCAAGAGTCCCAAGTATGGCAACCACCGGATTTATCATGGACAACAAGTAAGGATTCAGGTGGCAGAGTATTGACAAAGGGAACACTTGAGGGAGAATATCACAAATATGAACCAAAACCTGCCTCAAAAATTAGACCCAGAAAGCTTGAACCAGTTGCCGAAAGAAAAACTGGTAGAGATAATTATTGAGCAGAGCAAGGTAATACGTGAGTTACAAAAAATCATTTTTGAACTACAGCAAGAAATAGAGCGTTTAAAAGTCAGTAGAGATTTAGACAGTTCTAATTCGTCGAAACCACCATCTCTTGACATCCACAAAAAGAGTGAAAACAAAAAGGTACCCCTGCAAGAAGAATCAAATCAACCGAAAAAGAAACCAGGTGGACAGCCAGGACATCAAGGTAAGACTCGTAAGGGGTTTGGCAGAGTAGACCGTTATGAAATCTTACGTCCAAGTGATTGTATCTGTTGTGGTAACAAAGCATTTGCACCCCTAGCAGTAAAAGTAGAAAAACAGGCTGTAGCGCAATTGGTAGAACGTCCCATTGAAATAGTAGAATATCAACGCCATACCTGCGTGTGTGAGTGTTGTGGAAATGTACAAACAGCCTCATGGTCGCCAGATATCGTTCCAGGGCAAGATTTAGGAGTTAAATTACAGGCGTTCTTAGGATGGGTAAACAATTATGCACACATGCCTTATGAAAAACAGCAAGAAATGTTATGGGAACTGGGACAAATTGATATTGGGCTTGTTCGTTAGTCGCAACTAATGAACGAATCCAACAAGCGATTGAACCAAGCATTATTGAATTAAGTAATTGGGTAAAACAGACACAACCTAACATCCATGTGGATGAAACACCTTGGTCAGTTAAAGGAGTCAAAGAATGGTTGTGGGTAGTTGCCAATTCTGATTTCTGCCTGTTTACTGCGGCTGACACTCGTTCACGAGCCGAATTCTATCGAGGAATTTTTCAACACGGATTACCAGTATAAACCTTTTGGTGAAAGGCCTTGGCTGTGTCTAAATGCTGCGGTAGACCATTATCTCAAACCAGTAATAAATAATCTTGTCGTCACTCACTGTTTGGATAATAAAAAGCCGTTAGGTACTTTTTTTTGTTCCTGTGGGATGGTTTATTGCAGAACTGGCCCTGATGAAACTGATGAAGATAAGCAGCGAATTGGTAAAGTCAAGACATACGGTCAATTCTGGGAGCAGAAGCTAAAAGAACTGGTAGAAATCCAAAAGTTAGGTCTACGAGAGACAGCAAGACAACTCAAGGTCGATTCCAGAACAGTAAAACGCTATACTGGCATACTTAAGCTAAAAACTTTTTGGAAATCTTCAGAGGAAAATCAGCTAGTAGACTCACAGAAAGTTTTAAACTTAAATCTAAATTTAGCCAGTGATCACAGAATCAAATACAGGGAAGTTTGGAAAGCTTTACAACAGCAGTACCCAGAAGCCTCAAAAACTACTTTGAGGGGATTAGCCAAGGGAATCTATATTTGGCTATATAGAAACGACAAAGAGTGGCTCAACAAAAATTCGCCATATTTAAAAGTGCCTGTCCCTTGCTCCGGTAAAGTTGACTGGGCAGAAAGAGACAAGCAAGTTCTCGAAAAGGTAAAAACTGCTGTCCGAACACTTCTGAGTGCAGAAAAACCCGCGAGAATCACTATTGGCAGGATAGGGAAAAGTATTGGCTTACTGGCACTACTCGAAAAACATTTGGCAGAAATGCCACTGACTAAGGTTTATTTAGAATCAGTCACAGAAACTGTAGAGGATTTTCAGATTCGGCGTATTAAGTGGGCAATTAAGCGGCTTGATGATTGCGGAGAAGAAATTCAGCCTTGGAAGGTGATTAGACTGGCTGCGCTACGAGAAAATTGCTCACAGAGAGTACAAGCGGCTCTAGAAAGTGAGCTTTCTAAACAACCGGATTAAGTTAATAACACTTTCTTGATCAGCAATCGTATAAATATTCAATTAAGTAGTTTACTCTAGTTTTAGATTTAATTTCGGCAATCATGAATTGCTTTTCTTTACAGGTAGCTTACATTGAGGTTACAGTAATTAAGTTGTTATAGAATCGGATAAATGCCAACTAAGAATAAAACATACAAACCTAAAGTACTAGATTTATTTTGTGGCGCTGGTGGAATGAGTTTAGGATTTCAAAACGCTGGTTGTGAAATTTTGGGAGGTATTGATAAGAATCTATATGCTATTAAAACTCATCATAGAAATTTTCCTAACTGTAGATTCAAATTTAATGCAATAGAAGTTGAGTCTATTTCCGATTTTAGTAAACTTAAAATAGCTCCTGGAGAAGTTGATATTTTAATTGGCGGTCCACCATGTCAAGTCTTTTCAGTAGTTGGTATTGGTAAAATGAAATCTTTAGATAAAGATATTCAAAAAGATTCTCGAAATTTTATGTACAAACATTTTGTTAATTTTATTAATTACTATCAACCTCCTTTTTTTGTGATGGAAAACGTAGATAATTTAGCAAAAAAAACAATATTTTCTGAAATTCTTAGAGAGTTAAAATCAGGACTAGCAGAGCATAAATCCACATATCCAGGGTATAAAATTTTCTATAAAGTTTTGAGTGCTTCAGATTATGGTGTTCCTCAGTGTAGAAAGCGACTTTTTATAGTAGGTGTACGTCAGGATTTAACATTATCATTTGATTTTTATATGTTAAAAAAATCACCCGTTGTATCTGTGGAAGAAGCTATTAGTGATTTAATACCATTACATCCTTTATCCAGATATACACCTCTCATATCCTTATATGTAAGATATTTGTCTTTAAAGGGTAAAATTGTTGGTTTAGCAGGCGAAAAGCAAAAGGATAATAGGAAGCCTTACCTTTATTCTCCTCAATCAGAATATCAAAAAAAAATGAGGAAAAGTCTAACTACTGAAGAAGAATTAGAGGGAGTTTGGAACCATATCTGTCGTTCTCACAATCCTGTGGACTTAGTTTGCTTTGCAATGATCCCTCCTGGAGGAAAGTACACAGACTTACCTGAATCTATGAGACGTTATCGTTGGGACATTTTTGATGATAAGTATAAACGTTTACCTTGGGATAAAGCTTCTTGGACTTTGACTGCTCATATGCAGAAGGATTGTCTTGCTTACATTCATCCAAAGCAAAACCGTACAATTTCTGTTAGAGAAGCTGCTAGATTACAAAGTTTTCCAGATCATTTCGTGTTTGATGCTCCTATGACCAGAATGTTTGAATTAGTTGGAAATTCAGTTCCTCCTATTCTTGCAGAAGCGATAGCAAAACCTATTGTTAAGCAAATCAAGGCTTATAGGGCAAGCCTTCAACTAAGTAATTAGACGCTGTTATGATTAGCACATATAGAAAATTTTCTACTGTTTATATTGTCAAGGTAAATTTTCTAATAACAACTGCCTATCAAGTAAAGTATTTCTGTGTTCGCAAGAAGTTTCAGAAATGAACTGGCAAGCATAACAAGCAGAGCCATTAACTCTATCTTCTCCAAATTCTTCTTCAATACAAATTGGGTCATTAGAGCAAGCATCTACATTGCGTAGAGCAGACTTAAGAATACGTTCAAAATGAGGCACTAAACCGATTAGTCCTCCCAATGTACCATCCCCTCCAGATTGGGCTGTATAAAGTAGTAAACCACCAACGGTCTTATTATTTTCCGTGTAGGTGTACACTCGTTCCCTAATAGCTGCTGACGAATAACCAGAATCCACTGATAGTGCTGTAATTAAACGATGACTTAGTGTATGCCACCAGACAAAAACAGGGTGTAAATAACTTGTTTGAGATCCCGGCATAGCCTTAATTTTTCGGTAGCCATCGGTCGAGTTATAAGCTGACAACCAACGACTATAAGCCGACCCTTTTAAAGGAAAATGTTCTGAAATGCCTTTTGGTTCTTCCGTAGATATCAAATCTAAAAAAATACCTTCACCAAATAACTCAACACCTGGATGCCAAGCGATACTTTCATCAGGTGGTCTATACTCAACAGGTACAACTTTAGGCTGTGGATCATCCTTATCTGTGCTAATCGGTCGTGTATAACCAACCTGTACCATTACCACCCGCAAGCGACTAAGGGGTGTAACCCGTAAAATTCGTCCTGAATCTAATGTGAATGTCTCCACATTTTCGTGGTAAACTTCAAACTGATTTGGGCCACCAGGTTTATCTGAACGATGCGGTGGAGCGCCATAACAAGCAGCGTTACTCAGACTTTTAAACTCTTCTTGTTTCAGGTTTTCTTCAGTTGCGTTGTGTTGTCTTGTTTGTTCATTAAGAACATCATTAGCAGCATCAAGGATTTCTCGTTCACTGTATCGCTTAATAGTTTCAATAGATGTTTGGTTTAAAAGTCGTTTTGTCACCAAATCATCTAACATCTGGATAATTTGGGATTTGGATTCTATCTTCATAGGCAAAGCAGCAAGAATAGCTCGACATTGTAGCAAGCGATGTAGGGCGGTATCCAGTGGTGGAATTGTTAGGGCAGTTCGCAGTTCAGACACCCTTAAATTAGCAGCACCACGCTGAATAATTTTGGCTCGTTTCTCACATCCTGCTAGATATTCTCTTCGTTCTGGAAATCTACCACTACATTGAAATTCTCTAGAGTAAGCTTTCCCAAAATTTTCTGCTCCGCCACAATTGGGACAGATAATCTGTATATTTCTGATCGCACCTCCACCCCCTTCCCATTTGTAAAAGTCTGCTCCCTGACATTCGCGTTTATGTTTTATCAGTGAGCGCCACGGGACTTCATTCAGATGTCCATGAGAACAAGCTAGAACAAATCTGACTGCCTCTTCACGAGATTTATCCCAAGCCTTATAAGAATTTTGTAGTTGTCCACAACTTGGGCAACCAACTTTTTCCTCTCTTCTATGTTGATAGAGAATCCCATGTTTTGTACATAAAGACCAAGTGGGAAAATGGTAAGTTTGGTAAACTGAAATGCTTTCAGGTTTTCCTAAATCAGCATTGGAGGGAATATAGAAAATTTTATTGCCATTGAGTAAGGTTTGGGAGAGCCTCAAGTCTGTAATTTCATAATCTTCAGGTCTGCGCCCATTATCAAATAACTTGGATTGGCTTGGTGCTGCAATCACCACTGGGCCATCTGGTGTTTCTAGAATACTACCTGGTCCAAAGGTGGTAATGTATTGTGAAGGACGCAAAGATTGACCTTTACTTGCCATAGTTTAACTTTTTCCTTGATTGGCTTGATTTTGCTGATTCATTGAAATAGAGCCAAAGCGCGTCATGGATTCGACTTCACGCAAAGACTGGGGAGAGTTGCGAAAGACAAATGTAAAACCTTGTTGCTGATGTTGCTCATCTCCTAACACAACAGACTTTGTAGGAGGCTTGTTAATCGCGTACTCTACATATTCCAAATTGTTTTCTTGTTGTGCAATATTTTCCCATCGGTCTAATCCTCTTTGCACCTCGCCATTAACTTGGTCTTCTGGTGGACGACGAGTTTCTAGCTGAATTTGCGATCGCCTTTTAATAACTTCGGTGATACATCCCAACTCATTTGAGTTACGAGCATTTCCAATGTGGCTAGCATCCGCCGCCCATTGAGATACAACATTTACTCCCTGAATTGTTCTAGCTTGTCGCAGTAATGCCACTGCTACTGGTCCCATCCCCCGTTCTCTGGCTCTAGAGGCAAAGGGAGTCACCGTAATCGGCTCTACATAACGGTAAATCGCTCTATGATAGCCAGTGAAAAATTCATAATGATCTAAGTCTCTGGGACGACTGGCTCTAAAGAAAGTAATCACCAGCCCTCCAGTTGAACGACCTACACGACCTGTAGCTTGGATATAAGATGAAGTAGTTTTTGGCTGACCATTAACCACCATTAAACCCAAGCGGTCAATGTCAACACCAGTTCCGAACATGGATGTACTCAAAACAGCATCTCTGGCATCTGGTAATGGCAGTGACAGGCTGCTAAGTAAACCAGGTAATTCAGTAGAATCCATGCGACTGGAAAGTTCAATCGCTTCTTCTAGTTCTCGTCCGGTCACTTCCATAATGTCTGCATTGTGCCGCAGTCGTTCAGGAATGTCTTGACGATAAAGTGTGACAGCACCTGCCAATTCCCGAATCGCATTAAAGTAGCCTACCAACGTCCAAAATGGGTCGCAGTCACTATCGCTATATCCTGCCTGTTTCAGTTGCTCAATGCTCTGAAACATTGATGAATAGATGCGAACAATAGGAGTTTGAGCGCCCTTCCCTGGAGCGCAAACAGCTACATAAAGGCGACCACTAGGATGCTTGCCATTAGCATCTATCTCTAATGGATGAACATTCCTTGGTGTTCGAGCAAAAAAACTGTTGTCCGCTGATAAAGCAGGAGGCGGGAATTGAAAAACAGAGCGGTTAAACAAACATTGTACTTGCGATTGAGACTGTCGCACTGTTGCAGTGGAAGCAATGTATTTAGGGCTGACAAGTTGACCCTGATACATTCGTTCACATAGAGTATCGACTGCTGTTTCGTAAAGCCCAACCATGCTACCAAGTGGCCCTTCTATTAAATGAAGTTCATCTTGCAGAATAAGGTCAGGTGGCAGGAGTGGATTGACAGCTTTATTATGGCTTTTAGGATCGCTAGCCCCTGCATTATCACGATAAAATCCAGACCTGCTATTGTAATGATTGATGTTTCCAAATAGCGCACTTGCTCTTGGCTCAAAGGCTAAACGGGCAAACTTATCAACTGTAGCTACTAACAGTGAAGGAATACGGGAATAAACTTGATCGTCAACTGTATAGGCTGAAATTGGAATTCTTGAAGAGAAGTTTGTGTAGGCTTTAAAAGCTTCAAGAGGTTTTTCCCAAGTCAGTTTATCAGCAGCACTATTTTGCTGATTACGCTTTTCATTAAAGGCAAGGGGAACTTTTTCATTCCAGATTTTTTGGTTGTTCAGGTCACAATTTGGATTGGCGCAATAAATTTCAAAGTTTTCTATATTTTCTGAACCATTGCGAATTCCTATATGACTTCTCTTGAAATATCCAGGTCGGCTGATTCTAAAAGGGACTAAATTTAAAGAGTTTAACTGGGGCTGAATTTTATCTCTCCACCATCCCTCCAGCTTCCCTACTGAAAGTTTTGACCCTTTTTTTATGTTCAGACTGAGGGAAAGTGCTGTATAGTTACTAGAATTGACGATAGGAACAGAAGAAAAAATTGGTTCGGATTCAAGTTCTTCCCAGTTTTCTGTTTGATGAGAAATTGATGGGTTAGCAACTGCTCCCTGCATAACTAGATGAATTGTGTGTGTCTTTCCTCCAAGTAATCCGTCTCTTGGTATGGCTAGGATTGACCCACAACAAGGGCAGTTAAGAATCTGAGCTGGGTCGCCTTCTACTCCTGTTTCGCCTTTCAATGCTGAAATAGCACCTAACAAAGGGGGACTGTTGGGAATGTATATATCTTTCAAGCGATTAGGGGTTACACTACCACCTACCCACAGTCCGACAGAGAAGCGAGTTGTTCCCCAAATATGATGGTCGCTTCGCTGACAATCCTTCGGTCGCCATCCCACTGGAGAACCCATTCCTAAGTTTTCAACTCGTAGCACTTCGGAAGCAACGATTAACCCTAAAGCGCGACGAAATTGTTGAATTGTTAATAGTCTCAGGGTATACCTAGAAATTACACTAACGCCCTGTCCAGTTGGCTCTTTAGAAGAATCTTTACCAGAGCGTAGTCTTCTCAATCCTAGTGTAAAAGCAGCTAATCCCAAATATGCCTCAGTTTTACCACCACCTGTTGGGAAAGCTAGTAAGTCACAAGTCTGGCGATCTGGATGTAAAGGGTTAGCGATCGCCAGGATATTCATTAGAATAAATGCTAGCTGGAAAGGTCTCCAGGTAAAATCATGTCCTGGCCTTCTCCAAGATGCCTGAAGATTAATCGCTTTATTTGCAAAACAAAAAGCCAATCTTACTTCTTCATTTTGAGTAATTAACTCAATAGCTTCTTGTATTCGCTGCTGAGTTATGCGACAGTTTTCCAGATGCCGATTAGCGGCTCGATGATATCTAGGCTCTAATTGACTTACCGTAGTTTGTTGTTGATCAATCCAGGCTGCATAACCGTCAACCAGAGGCTGTAGCGCTGCACGCATTACGGTTGAATTCCATGCTTGTGCCAGGGTAGCAGTATTTAGGTCTGGAGTCTGTTCTATTTCAGATTCCCAATCAATTGCAGGGGATTCAACTGGGTAGCAAGGTACATATTCTGTTCTACAGTCTGGCAGACTAAACTTCTGCCATTGCTGTTTTCCACATTTAAACTGTACAGGAAAACCATCAATCCATTGCAGTAAATTTTCTTCTTTACAGGGGCGCTCAGGGTCTATTTCTTTCCAAATGGCTGCACACAAGTGACCCCGCGCATAGGCAAGATATTCTCGGTATATCAATTCTAATGACTCGTCTTCTTCCTGAAGACTTCCGAGTTCAGGAGTCTCATCAGAAGGCTGAAAACTATCAAAAGGCAAAAGCTTTGCATTTTCTCCAGTCACAACCCGAATTTGAGGTTGAAAAATTAGGTCGCCAGTCTCAAAGCGTCTCTTTCCCGACTCACTCAGTGGGTCAATTAAAGAAGTCTCATTAACTAGGTAAATTGATACTTTGTAGGTGTTATCAGAGCGAGGAACACTCCGAATTGTGATTTTAACTGCGTCAATTTCGGAGATCGTTAAGTTGTTTGTGATAGAAATCGGTTCAGGGGTGATATAAAAATTGGGAATTCGCTTAAAGACCTGATTTCCTTGGGGATTCCTGTCAGAACGATATCGCGCCCAAGTTGCACAAATTTCTATTGTTGGTTCAATCCCTTTCGTAGCACTAACAATAAAAGAAATACCTAAAGAACGAGGTTGCGATTTTGGATCTAAGACGGGTGCAGCAGCAGCTACGGGACTATCTTGATCTGATTCATCCTCGCCATAGTCGTCCATTCCAGTTCCTAATATTTCTGCTTCCCCCTCAATCTCTTTAGCATCTTCATCGCTGGCATCCCTGGGAATGAGGACACCAGTGATAAATTCATTGCGTGGATCTTGCTGGCTGGGCAGTACTTCATAGCAAGACTCTCTGGGGCCAAGAACTTCTTGTCTAAGATTGAGTAGCAATTCTGTTCGGACTGACACAACGCACCTTACTATACAACTTGTAATATATTTATTATCTGTTATGGATTATACCCAAATTGTAAGTAAATTTATTAAAGTAATTTTACTTAAATTAAGTTGTTCATGCTCACTAATTTACTAGTTTTCTGAACCTATAGCTCCTTTAAAAAACCTTTCAGTGCAATTATGTGTCTTTCTTTAAATGTGATGTATGTATTTTGACCGCAAAGTTTAATGTGCAGTTTTCCTCCTGTTAATGGAAGTGAATTAATTTGCTCTAAGATATCATCTACTGATTCAACTGAACCATGCTTTAACTTAGCGCAACAGGTGGCACATAAGCAAAGAACATTACCTGGATTATCAATCCATCTTGCTTTAGTGTAAGGGAGTAAATACACGCCCTCAAAATATGGTTCACCATCTTGATACTTTGGGAAAGTTTCAAGACAAATTTGACATTTACCTCGATATATTTCCTTAAGAAAAAATCGGATTTCGTTATTTTTTGCTTCCCATTTCTTAGATTCAACTTTCTTGAATCTATCAATGGTGGATGGTTCGTTCTCTTTATCATTACGAATACTATCTTGTATTTTCTGTAAACGCGCTTCAGGATTAGCAACTGGACTTGGCTCTATAGCTTCATTTAATTCAGTTTGACCAGGGCGTGAAAATACTTCTTTAAGAGCAGTTATGTAGTCAATACTAGGTGTTTCTGATTCTGGCGAAGTACTATTACCAGAAGTTGTTGTTTGTCCAGATCCATTTTTTACTGCTCTTTCGGATGATGCACCTTTAATTAAATTTTCAACCCATAACTTCTGCTTGCCTGGATTTTTTCTTAGGTAATCAAGGAGTTCGGGTAATATTCCTACTCTTTTGGCTTCTTCCACCAGAGAAGCCCTTGGCTTTACTCCTATACAAGTTGCAAGAGCCTCATCCTTTTCATCTCTAATAAAATCCTTGGATAAATCATCAAGAGACAAAGTATTAGGTTGACAAAAATTCACCAGCGAATTAGGAAGCCATACTTTACCACGAACAAGATGCCCTGCTTTGGAAAAATCCTTTTCTTTGCTGGCATCTTGGTAGGTTTTACGCTTAGATGATTCAATTATTCCACTTAGCCTTTGTAGGTTAGGTAACAAAAGATAGTTCCACACATATAGGGACTTATTATAGATTGGATTTTCTAAGGCATGAGCTAAACCATCAATAGAAAAATTAGGATCAAATCCTTTAATCCCTCGTTTATGATTACCATTATTATCAGAAATAATGACGTAACCCTCAGCATTAGAAGGAGTATAATACAAACGAACTTTCTCACTAACACTTAGTTCAAGCAGTAGTTCTTGATCAATAGAGATTTTATTATCTAAAAACCAAGCTGCTTCATTACCTTGAAAGTACATCTCTAAATTCTGGGAACGAAAGTAAATTTTTTCAGGAGACTGATATTCTTTTAGATTTGACTTGATATTGACAGCAGGCAAAAATGGCGTTTTTTTCAATTCTTCTATTAATCGCTTTCGCTCAGTAGAAGAAGATGACTGTAAAGCGTGTTCAATTGTTTGAATGTCTTTTTCATTTTGTTTTTCATCAATCTTTTTTAATAATTTGTACTTAGGAATAATGCGGTCACGTACTTCTATATAGGTGCTAGGTTTTTCTAAGCCTAATCTTTCTAAAAAAGTCTTAGCTTCTGAAATTGCTACAATTTCTCTTTTAACGGTTTGAAAACTTGTTTCTACTTCGCTTGGCAAATAGGCATTTGGTTGTTTAGTATGATGATCAAATGGTATTACGTGCTTATCATTCTGTAATCTAATAAAGCTTTTGTTCAGTAAGGAGGGATTTTTCCTATTTGTTTCTACTTTCCAAAGTGCTTCCTGACCTATAAGGAAGATATAAAAATTTGCTACCCAATCATCTGATTGCTTTTCAATAAAACCTTGACTAAATCTAAGAGCAAATTTTTCGGAATCTATTTCTTCAACTTTCAGTACATCCCTAAGATATCGACGAAGTTCAGGAGTGCTATTTTCAGAAATTTCATCAGAGAGCCATGTATAGTTACCGCCATAAAGTTGTTGTAACTGGTCATCTGAAAGGAGTTTACGAAGTGCAGCACTTCGTGCTAACTTGGCCTGTGTAGCTGGAATATAACGTCCGTCAGCTGTAGGTAACAAGGCATTTTCCTGAAAAGCTTTACATACCTCGTTAAATACAGGGTAAAACATAGCATCTTCTGGGAATTCTGATGCACGTATAGGAAGGATTTGTAAACAACTTACAGTAAGTAACCCTATATCTTTTAACTTCAGAAGGATACTAGCTACTAAATCAGCAGTAGTTTCAATTAGTTCTCTGTTGAAGGTATCATTAGGAGGAATTTTTGCCCTATCTGGTGTAGTGCGATAAGGACCTTGTACTAAAAAATTTAAATGTGTTTCTTTTTCTGTTGGAAAGTAAACAACTAATTGAGAGCTTGATACAGAAACAATCTGCTCTTGCTGAGTTTTTTTATCTTTCTGAAGAAGAAAAGCAACTTCAACTTTGAGAGTTGGCTGAGAAGAAATTGATTGATTAAAGACAAGCCAAGTCTCTTGACTATTATGAAGAGATGTATTTAAGCTAACACTAATTCGTTGATAACCAGCATCATGATTTAAGATTTCTCGCTTGCAAACTCCTTTTTGTCCCTTTTCTAGATGCCAATAAATCTCTTTAATATGACGTAAAAATAGCAAATTGCGCGGATTGAACTTTTGCAAGTGAGTTTCAATCTCTTGGTAAGCAACTGCCTTAGATAAATCTTGTCGGTTAAATTTAATAATAAAAAGTGTGGTATATTCTCCAGATATAACGTCACTCGTTACAGCATGAGGTCTAACATAATGTTCAATAAAAAAATGTTCATCACCTGAATGAATTTCTGGAGAATCAGTATAGGCATAGACGGACTTGAAGCCAATACCAAATTTACCGATTTTTGTGAGGTCTTCCTTTTTGGTACTCTTCACCAGTCCACAGATACCCTGAACATCTTCCTCTGTAAATAATCTGCCATTGTGATAGACTTCAAGGCGATCATTAAATAATTTAAAAATTACTTTTGTAGCTCCTGCATCCTCTGCATTTTGAAGTAATTCATAAATAAAGTGCGTTCTGTCACTGTACAAGCTAGTAAGAAAGACAGGCCCGTAATCATCTATAGCAGTCCTAAATCATTTGTGAAAATTCTATATCTCTTTCTTCTTTCTTCCCTTTGTGTCCTTGGCGTTCTTGGCGGTTCGTTTCCTTATTTATATTTTTCACGACTCATTTAGGATTGCTATATATCAGTACCATATCTTATAATATTTTCTTCGGTAAGCTGTTTGTAATTGCTAACCATTTGTGACCACCCCTTCTACTAATAAAATTCCTACAGCAACCCGTTGACTAATAATGTCTGCTTCACGGCGATTTTCTAAATCAGAACGCTTGCTTTTGTAATCTCGTTGAATACGCGATCGCTCTGACTCTTTCATCCGAATAATCCCCTCTTCTTTAGCCTGATTTAGTTCATTTTCTACGCGCTGAATGCGATTTTGGTAATAAGCATCAAGACTAGCGAGTTTGCGATTTAACAGCGTATTGTTTCTCTCTCGTAACTTACTTAGTTCTTTCAAGCGATACTGGTGTACAGTTTCATCAAGATGTTGGATACCAGTATCGACTAAAGCAGTTGGGAAGTTAACATATTCTGCTGGTTGTATAGCGTGGCTCAACAATCGCACTAGGGCGTCTGAAACTTCGGGTGCAAAACACAATTTATCAAGATTGCAAGCATTTCCTATTAGTCGCACTTCTGGGCGCACAGCCACCGTTTCCCAAAGATCACAAACAAAAAGGTACTGTCCTAGTGGCACTGTATTATCATAAATAGCAACTTGCGTGACGAGTGGCTCATCTATAGTCGCCCAATGAGAAATCGCCACCCGTGCTAGAGGATGAATCGGCGTGATAAATGGAATCTCCCTCTGTTCGAGAGCAGTTTTCTGGTCAAAGGTGAATAGCCAATGACGATCATCACCTTGACGATCATCACCTTCCAGCCAACGTATGAAAGTAACTGTGGAACGGTCTGACTGTTTGAGCGATCGCACTTTTTTAAGCAGTTCCCCTCGTCCATCTTTGTTCAGGCGTAGCCGATGGAGTCCTGAATGCCGACTATCAACAGTAATTTGTCCTCCCAATGTCGGCTGTTCCACAAACATTTCAATCAGCTGGCGTAAATCATCAGCAGAAACAAATTTGTCTTGAGCAACTAGCGTGTCAATATCCGAAGTAAACCCCTCATCAAGCCCCAAGAATGAACCACCTTCTGCTTCCAGGCGATGCTGTTCTTCTGCTAGGCGGAGTACATTGTCTGCCATTTGTTGTGCTTTCTGTTCAGCTTGTTCGGGGCTGAGTTTGGGGTCAAGTGCCAGACGAGTTAAATCTTGTACAACATCTCCCAGCACTTCCTCTAAATCCCCAATTGTGTCTTGAAAGATGCCCAATCGTTCAAAGCAACGGAAGAAAATGCGTTCTTCAACAGTGCCTGGTGTGACAAAATTAAATATGAGTACCTTATCGCTTTGCTGACCAAAGCGGTCAATTCGTCCAATGCGTTGTTCAATCCGCATAGGATTCCAGGGGATATCGTAATTTACCAAGCGATCGCAAAATTCATAATCTAGTCCTTCACAACCTACCTCTGAAGATAAAAGGATATCGAGTGCATCTGGATGTTTGCGTGGCAAGCGAAAGCGCTCTCGTAAATGTTCTCTGATTGCATCTTCCACCTCTCCAGTAATTACTTCTACTTTGTAACCAGCACTTTGCAGTTGTTTTTGCAGATAAGCCAAGGTATGCAAAAAGAATGAGAAAACCAATACTTTGCCAGAACACTCACCTAGTAGTGTTTCCTCAATTATTCTCAATAACTGATCCAATTTTGGATCATTCGGTGGTAAAGCAGCAGCTAGTCTACGCAGATGCTTTGCTTTCTCTAGTAGATAGGGAAGAAGTTTAGTATCCTCATTTTCTGTCTCAATATCGTCACTAATATCAGAAAGTTTAATTTTGCCTGTCTGGATAAATTTATTAAGTGTAGGCACAAGAGCTGGTAGACAACTCGCCGCCTGACGCTCTAAAGTATCCGTAATCAGCCGTATCACTTGTTCTTCATAGTCTAAGGAGAGCATTTCTCGACGGAATTCAATCAATGCCTGATAAAACTCTTCCTGTTCTGATGTAAACGGTACAGAAATGGTGTGTGGTTCACGAATCGTAAATCTCCCGATATCCCGCCTACGAGTACGATTCATTACATGAGCCAGTGAATGCACCTCTTCTAAATCCCGCAGACAATTAATTCGATCTGCATCAGTCAGTGTTGCGCGATCCTGAAACTTTTGATACCAGTCCATAAATCGAGGATCTTGGCTTAGTACCTGCTTACCCCAAGTTGTTGTTGCGGCATCTCGCAATGCTTGGAGTGATGACGTTTGCCAAGTACTTTGGGGGAGGCGACTGCGAATATGTCGAATGGCTTGATTGAGATGCTGATTAGGTTGCACCATCTCATTAAAAACTGTCTCATCAAGAAACAGGTCTGGACGTAGCAGATTGAGTAACGTGTAGAGGTTACGATTGCCAAGATGCAGCGGGGTAGCGGAGAGAAATATTACAGCTTCGCTAATGTCGCAAAGAAATTTCACTACTTCATGAGAACTAGTCCCTGGATTTCTAAGATGGTGTGCCTCATCAACGATAACCAAGCTAAAGCGGGGTGATGGATTAAGTGTCGTTAATCCAGGACTGGAGCGATGCCCCTTGATTCCTTTGTGATATTTATCAATTCTCAGGAGTTCCAGGTGGACTATGGCACGAGAATAATGTGGAGGCCAAACTCCATCTAAATCAGCCTCTCGCAGGCAGTAGGAAAGAGTTTCTGAAGTCAGTGGTCGAAAATCTTCATCAAAACGGCGCATTTCCGCTCGCCATTTAGAAACGAGGGCTTTGGGGCAAACAATCAGAATGTTGTCTAACTGTTGGCGGGTTTGGAGTTCCCTTAGTATTAAACCAGCCTCAATAGTTTTCCCGACACCAACTTCATCGGCAATTAGTAATCGAGGCTGGTCAGCACGCAGGAAACGCAGTAAAGGTTTGAATTGGAAGGGGATAAACTTTATGCGTGCTGAGTGCAGGGCGTAGAGATTATCGATTTGTGGATGAGAAAGTCTCGCTGCTGTCAATCTGGCACGAAAGCTCTGTACATCAAGCCATTGCCCTGCTTTTAATGTTTCCAATAATCAATACCTTTGCCAATTTACGAGGGTGAGTTGATATCTGAACTCCCTTTTCTCTGAGGCTTGGCAAAAACAATAAGTCCTAAAAATTCCTTCAAGGTTTCCCACAAGGTTTTTTAACGTATTGTCCGTAGTATCAAGGGTTTGATATTCCAAGCTACCTTATAAGCTAAACGCTTATGTATGGGTCATTTTGCCATTTTTGCCCAAATTTTTGTTGGCTCTTATTTTGGCAAAGGTATTGATACAGTAATTGATTTCTTCCATGTAGACAGCAAACCCAACCAGGATACGACGGATTGCGCTGGTCTTGCAGAATTAAAAGATACTATTGCTCGTGTCGCTGCATCTCTTCCCGAAATGGGGCGTTCCGTTCCAGCAAAGTGGCAACGGGTGCGGGAAACCTTACAGACAAGTAATAAAGCTTATCTCCCCTACGATGATGTTATTAAAATCTGCGATGAACAGGGAATCGATGAGGAGCAAGCAGAACTGTTTCTTCGCATCTCCCATATATTAGGGCATTTCATCCATTACCATTACGACCCAACACTACGCGATATCGTCATCCTCAAACCCGACTGGCTGGCAAAGGCGATCAGCTTCGTGCTAGATGATGAAACGACACGCAAACGCAACGGTTTGGTGGAATTTGAGCATCTTAGTCAGTTGTGGAGCCATCCGCCGTTTGCAGGCGAAGAAGGCTACCCCTCAAAATTGCATCCAATCTTTCTGCGGCTGATGGAACGCTTTGATCTATCCTACAAAGTGGTTTTCGATCCGTCAGAAACTAGCAATACCAGCCTCATTGCTCAACTTGTTCCCGATACACGCCCGGAGCCATTGCCCAATTGGGGAGAGCAACCAGAAGCGGGAGATAGACAACAGGTGCAAATCTGCCGCATTGTGGACAGTCGGGGACAGTTTGCAGTTGCAGAAGGATTGTTTTACCAGTTGATTGTCCGGTTACACAAATACTCACTGGGGCGGACTAATTACGAAAACAGCATTCACTGGCAACGGGGCTTAATGCTTGACAATGATTACAACGGTCGGGCATTGCTGGAATATGTTGGCACTGATGTAAAAATTACGGTGCGGGCAGCTTATCCAGAAAGGTTCCTGTCATATCTCACGGAAGAGATTAAATGGCTAGTCGAAAATTTCTGGGAAGGGTTGCGTTGTAACGTCATGGTTCCCTGCATTGAAACTTGCGGTATGAATGCCCCTGGAAACGGACTGTTTGAGGTACAAAAACTAATTGAAAGCAAAAAGAAAAATCGCCATGAGTTCCCGTGTCCCATTTCCGGGTGTGGCGAATGGCAAAACATCGATCAATTGCTGAATAACGCGCCAACTGCTCAACCCCCATCCCAAGAAATTGGCATTGAGCAGTTCCGATATATTGTGAAAGACGAGTTAAACGTCATCCGCAAAGATTTGGTTATCTTAGATCGTCGAGATCAAGCACGCTTTCAGGCATTGTCTCAGGAGCAACGCACCATTTTAAGCCAGGTCGATCAACAGTTTGCAGAACTAATGCAAATGCTCACCGATGAAGCGAAAGACGGCCCGCGCCTGTTCAGCTTTCAGCCTATCGATCCGAAATTTTTCGATCGCCCCAAATGGATTAGTAGCAAGTTTCAACTCACCCTCTGGTGCGAACACGCACGTCAGCCACTTCCAGCCTTAAATCCCAATGACAAGAAAAAGGGAGTCTATGAATTAGACTTGCCGCGTGAGTGGTTCATCAAGGCAGTCCCCTATCTCAGAATTTTGACCGGAACTCTAAGCCTAGTCTTACCTGTGGCAGGTTCGGCAACTAAGTTTATACTGGATGACACTACCTACAAAGCCATTGAAGAACAACTCGATTTGGGACAGAAAAGCATCGAGTCTACTTTGAAGGGAAGTGATATGGCTTTGGCTGGAAAGTCCAAAAGCGATGCCTCATTCTTGGAAGGCGATGCAATCCGCGCTCAAGGCTCGATTTTGCGAGAATTACACGCCTTATTGAAAGAAAAAGATCCTAGTTTTGGTGGTCTAGTGCGGGTGCAGAACAAACGCCGTGAATTTCTGTGGGTTCATCCTCAGTTTGTAGATGAATATTAATTTCTGGGTTTACAGCTATTTTTAGGTAAATAAACCACATCTTTTTTATCTCATGCAAAGGCGCAAAGAAACAAATGTATGGTCTATAATTCTGAGGACAAAATTTCTCCCATGAATGCTTCTTACATACACCCATAGGAGAAAATGAAGGTATATTGTATAACTTTTTTATTTGTTATACGACTTTTTTATTCTTCCACATGTCAATAAAACTTTTTTATTCTTCCACATGTCAATAAAATATGATTTTATTCCACCGTTACAGACTTGGCCAAATTCCTTGGTTGATCAACATCCAAACCGCGACGGGCGGCAATATGATAAGCCAATAGTTGCAAAGGCACTACTGTGAGAATTGGAGAAAGTAATTCATCTACATGAGAGACAGGAAGCAAATCGTTAAATATTTCCGCAGCTTCGCCATCATTGACTGGTGTCACCCCAATTAAACGAGAATCTCTAGCTTTTGCCTCTTGGGCATTAGAAATAACTTTTTCGTAAACACTACCAGGTATTGCGATCGCAACTACTGGTACTTTCGCATCTAATAGAGCGATCGGTCCGTGTTTCATTTCTCCAGCCGGATATCCTTCGGCGTGAATGTAGCTGATTTCTTTTAATTTCAACGCCCCTTCTAAAGCAATGGGAAAGTTAATTCCCCTACCGATAAAAATGAAATCTTGGGTTTCGGCGAATTCGTGGGCTAGCTGTTCGGTTAAGCGTTCTTGAATTTCCAAAGTTGCCTCAATTTCTTTGGGAATCTGCCGCAACCTATTGATAATATTTTCTAAAATTTCTTTTGAAACTGTCTGGCGGCGAGCTGCTAAATCCAACGCTAAAGCATAAAATGCCATCAGTTGGGCGGTAAAAGTTTTCGTCGCCGCTACCCCAATTTCAATTCCCGCTAGGGTACTGATGATATGCGGCACCAGATGACCGAGGGTGCTTTCGGGGCGATTAGTAATGCCCAGTAGTCGCGCTTGATATTTGGTTTCTTTTCCCTGGCGACGTTCTTTTTCCATCGTCAAAGCTGCTAGAGTATCAGCAGTTTCACCTGATTGGGTAACGCCAACGATCAACGTGTTGGGTGTGAGGGGCGAGGGTGCATAGCGATACTCAGAAGCGTAATGTACCTGAGTAGAAATTCCTGCTAATTGTTCGATTAAATATTTTCCGATTAATGCTGCGTGCCAACTTGTACCACAGGCGACGATGTGAATTTGTTCTAAATCGGTGTATAAATCCCCAGGTAAACCAAGATTGATTGGCGATTCGGTAGATTCGGCTGGATTAAAGTAGGCTTCTAAACTAGCTCTTACTACCCCCGGTTGCTCATGGATTTCTTTGAGCATGAAATGTTTGAATCCCTGCTTTTCTACCATTGCAGGATTAAAGTTGAGCAGTCGGGGTTGTTTTTTCAGCCGATCGCCAGCAAAATTATAAATCTCAACGCCCAAAGGTGTGAGGCGGGCAATTTCGCCATTTTCCAAAGGTAGCACTGCACGGGTGTAAGAAGCGATCGCTAGCGTGTCAGATGCACAAAAGAACTCCCCTTGACCAAAACCAATTACCAAAGGTGCTTGTTGGCGGACAACAATCAATTCATCGGGATAGTCAGCAGAAATAACTGCGATCGCAAACGCCCCTTTTAGCTGGTTAACAGCTTGGCGAATCGCATCTAGGAAGGAAGAGGGAGATGAAGGGGGAAGATTCTTTAAAAATTCAGCTATGAGATGAGGAATGACTTCGGTATCGGTTTCAGAACGAAATTCGTGTCCTTTTCCTTTGAGTTCCTCACGTAACTCGCGGTAGTTTTCGATAATACCATTTTGCACCACAGCCACTCGCTTTGCCGTATCCATGTGGGGATGGGCATTGTACTCTTCTGGTTTACCATGAGTTGCCCAGCGAGTGTGACCAATACCAATTTGGGCAGGGGTTTCTATTTGTTCAAGTTTAGAACGCAGGTTATGCAGTTTGCCCTTTGCCCGCACACAATTAACCTCACCTTCCCAAATAGTGGCGATTCCAGCAGAATCGTAGCCCCTGTACTCTAGTTTTTCCAGCCCAGCTAGTAAAATGTTTGTCGCCGCTTGAGTGCCTATATATCCAACGATTCCGCACATTGCTCACACCACTTTTTTTCAGGATGATTTAATCCAGTATAGTTGCTGGCATAAACTCGACGTTTTGGAAAGAAAAAGGGAGTAATTTACTCCCTCTACCACTAGGTATTGTTATGGATTTTGGGCTGTTACGCTTCTAGGATTTAGTCTTCACTGCTGGCCGCCCAACGCAGTCAGTGAAGAAAAGGGGCAGGAGGCAGGGGGCAGGGGGGAAACCCCATAAATACATTTGCTGGCTCGTCTACACAGGTAAAACTCGCCTACACGGGTTATAAAAGCTTGATTTTCTCTTAGCCCACGGAGGGTGAGCTTCTTGTTTGTGTAATTCGCCCTTGACACCCCTGACCGCACTGGTTCCCTTACGATGCTAAAGATGCTTGCTATTGAGACACTGTGAAGTACCCCTTTTTGCTTCTCTTCTCTACGAGAGGCTGCGCCAACGCCGAAATCGGAAGCTCTCCAATTTCAACTACAACAACGACGGTCTTATTCGTTTCTTGGGTTTCCCGTCTCATCCGCAGTCGCCACGTTAGGAATTTCACTTTTCGTGAAGTTCGGGACTAAACCCGATTATGGTCTTACACAGCGTCCACAGGCAGCCGCCCGTCTACCACAGGCAGTTTGATTTTTGTTTCGTGCAACACCGCTTGGATTTACGACAATAGTCAACCAGATAACAGCGTTCTAACTCCTTCTACCGATTTATCTGCGGCAAGGAACGCTCTTCCCCTACTTTGAAGTTAGCCTGTCTGTTTAATACGGTCAGGGGGTCATCGACCATTTATATATTACCATAGATATGTCTATATTGTGGACATATCTATGAAAACAAAGGAAGTACATATCCGTATATCAGAAAGGCGTTTCAACAAACTAAAAAACCATGCCACATTGAAGGAAAAAACAGTGACTCAAATGATTGAAGATTATATCGACCGATTACCCAACACTCAGATTGATGACTCCTTGAACATCCCTCGCACTGAATAACAGTAAGGTTATTACCGTTTAGGGATGTCTTCGTCGCCATCCGCTCACAATCCCCACCTTATGAGTACATTGAAGGTGGGGACTTCCGTGACACGTTAAAATTCTTAAGTCCTGAGTTCTGAGCTCCGAGTGCTGAGTGAAGAATCAAGAAATTGTTTTTGATTTACTTGTTTCTGTCTCAAAACTCAAAACTCAAAACTCAGGACTCAGCACTGAGCTTTTTAGTAAGCCAGACCCATACTGCGAGTTGTTTCAGCTCCCAGGTAAACCCGGATGCTCAAAAAGTCGGTGGGACAAGCGGTTTCGCAGCGCTTACAGCCCACGCAGTCTTCTGTACGGGGTGAAGAGGCAATTTGAGCAGCTTTACAGCCATCCCAAGGAACCATCTCCAGTACATCAGTAGGGCAAGCGCGGACGCATTGGGTGCAGCCAATACAGGTATCGTAGATTTTTACAGAATGAGACATTGAAAAAACGGCTCCTTTCGAGTGTTCTTCTCTGCGAAAGAATCATAATCAACGCATAGTCTACCGCAGTGCTTGGTAGGCCGTAATCAAAAGGCTACATAACTTCAAACAATGTAATAAGCACCCTTGAAATTTGTTTTTCCGAGATTGTCCCTATTGACCAAGAGGCAGGGGACTAGGGGGCAGGGAGCCGGGGGAAGAGATACGCTCATTTCCCGTGCACTCATGGTTTCAGAGCCAATAAATTTATGGGGTTTTCCCTCCTGCCCCCTGCAAGAACTGCCCCTTTTCCTCTTCGCTGACCTATTAATCAGCAACATCATCGGAGCATATTTATCCCAGTCGCATACCATAAGAGGGTTTAATAGTAAAGATAAATAAAACAAAAGTCAATCAAAAAGACTAGTCTAAAATTACCTCCACCTCAGCATCGGTTGGTGGTGTTGTGTTTGTTTTCAGTAGCCCGGTGATCCGATCTACTATATATTCTGGCACTGGTGAGCGGGGTCTGAGATCGTTTTGCAGTGAATGAACGATCGCACTCAGCAATTCTAAGCGATCGCTCACCGATAATTTGTATACTTGACTTTTTAAGTCTTGCGAACTCATAATTTTTGCTTCCACATATCAGAGTATTTCAGAAATTGCAAACTCATCATTTATGGCAGTAATTTCTGTTGGGATTTTTGGCTCACTAGCGATCAACACCAGTTGTTCCTGCGGATGTTTGGCATCAACCAATTTATCTGTTATGTATTTGCTTTCTCGTATTTGTCGAGCAATACTTTCTAGCAGCCAAAGTTGTTCTTCCACAGCCAAGGCAGAGATGGAGCGCTCAATTTCTAGTAAATTCGGTGAGATCATTTTTCTTTTTATTCCAAGCGAGGTGTATTTATCAAAGGTATTATACTCAATCTATCTGGTTAACTTAGAGCATCACCAATCCTCCCTCATCCTCTTCACAGCTAAGTGAGACTCATTAAGTAGGTAATTGTGCGCTTTCTAGCAAATATTTTCACAAATCTCGTAAGATTGCTATAAATAACCAAAAACCAGTTTTATAACTTTCAACTAAGTATTCCTGCCGAGCAAAAATGGATGCTAAACTGACCACATGAATTACGAAACAGCTCGGAAACTCCTCATAGATCACACAATCACAACCGAGGAAAACCCAGATGCGCTGTTAACGCGGATGAAACAGGGGAAACCGCCGATACCCGGTCAGATCACCTTGATTTTGTTGGCATTGAAAGTGGTGTTTGAAGCCCTCAAAGATGCAAATAGCATAGACCGAGAACTGGCTTTGACCCTTTATCAATTAAGCATTAAGGCGCAACAGCTATTTGCCGCAGGACGTAAAGCTGGGATTGATTGGCCGCCACTACTGAAGGAAGATTTGCTACGAATTTCCTTAGCATCTGAAAGTATCTTTTCGGGTACATGGCGAACCCTAGCTTCTGTAGAGTTGGAGAAGGGATAATAACTCAGTACTCAGCACTTAGTACTGTTTTGCCCAATGCTCATTAACGAATTTTCAGTTCACTTTCTAACTTGTCTAGGTCAGTTTTGAGCAAAATCGTCATTTGACCTGTAAAAGCTTTGCCGATCTTAGGTTGGGCAATTTCTATCCAATACACATAGCGATCGCCTACTCGTAATTCTCCCTTTAAAGCTTCTCTAATTGGAGTTTTGGCAAGACGCGCCGAGTTTATTACCTTCTGGTTGGGATACTGGTACACGACTTGGGCGCGATCGTAGTCTTGATAAATCTCCAAACCATAAATTACCCGCAAGGATTCCTGGAGACGCACAAATGTCATGCCGTTAATAGCATCATACATAGCAATCCGCTCAGTCCGAATTCTGCCCCGGTCTTTGGAAAATTCCACCCTACCAGGAGGCAATACCGACGCTTGAAAAGTGAATCGTTGGGCAGCTGTATCAGTTTTTTGCACAAATAATTGCTCCCCACTCCTGGGGCGGAGTGTTGGATGTGCTTTAATCCAGGTGCCTACTTCCTCTGTACTTTGCCCTGGTAAGGCATTAGCTTTGGAATCAACAAGTGTTCCCGCGCACAACCAGGGCATTAGAGAAAAAGGCAAAATTAAAAAGTTAAGCAGAGATTTTTTGAGCATTTTGCTATTCAGAACTTTCATGGAAATTTCCCCATTAGGGAGTAACCATAGTTTTCCCGTTTTTAGGAAGATTACTTCAAGCGTCAACCAACTTAAGACATCAGGGATCTTACTCATGAACGCTTTATCATAGAAAAAGCCAAGGATGGAATCGTTATGAGCATCACGTTCAGCCCAGAGCAAGAACAAATAATTAAAGTTTTGCTAGCAACAGGTAAATTTAACAGTGTTGATGAAGTAATTCAAACTGCATTATGGCTTTTAGCAGAAGAGACTCTTTCTTCCCAAGGATGGCTCGAAGAAACTCGCACTAAGATTCATGAAGGGATAGTATCACTAGAAAGAGGAGAAGGAATTGATGGTGAAACTTTTGTGAATCAGCTTTTAACACAGTTGAAGCAAGCAAAAGAGGCTTTGAGATGAATTGGTGTTTCTTCAGAGATTTTGATTTCAAGCTTCTTAACTCACCTGATTTCAAAGAAGATTCTGTTCGTGAAGAACTCATAACTCCACTGCTACACGCTTTGGGATACCAAGCGCAGGGCGAGTTTCAAATTATACGGAGTAAATCATTGTTGCATCCCTTTGTAATGATTGGATCAAAGAAACATAAGGTAAACATAGTTCCAGATTACTTGTTACGTATAAAAAATAAGTTTGCTTGGGTCTTGGATGCAAAACGCCCAGATCAAAACATAACGAATAGCGTAAACTGCGAACAGGTATACAGTTATGCAATTCATCCTGAAATCAGAGTTGATTTATACGCTTTATGCAATGGTCATGAGTTAGTTGTATTTCACATCAGTCATATCGAACCTATTTTTAGAGTTGCCCTGCAAGATATTGTAAATAAGTGGCCACAAGTAGAGAAACTGTTATCTCCATATACTGTGTTTAGTTATCGACCAAGACCTAAGAAACTATATCCTGATTATGGAATATATCTGTATAAGTTAGGCTACACTGACCAGGAAATTGCATATTTATTCTACGAAATTCCAATTGACCATATAGTTAGAGTTGATGACCAAACGCTCTCCATACTCATTAATCTAGTCCCAGATGGAGTTGAGTTTGCCCTTTCTTTTGATTTTGATTTCGAGAACCTGATAGAACTTGTAAATCTTGCGCCACAAAGCCAGCGATTTGGCATTTTAGATGGTTTACGGCGACAACCTTATCAGGTAAATATAGTACCTCCATTTGCCGTGAATATAGAAGCGTATCTAGGCTCTCTAACAAAAACAAAATTTGAGGATATAATGCCTATGATTGTTAAAAAGTTTGATTAAAATAAGGGGTATTCATTTGATTTGGGTATAACAATCCCGTTGTAGTGGACTGCCAAAACTCTTTGGGGTAGTTGCAAAAAGTTATTGATAGTTTTACGAATCTCTAAGTAAAAATTTAAAGTAGTACAATTAAACTATAAGCAGAGAAATTCTTCCTAGCTCTTACTGTGATAACTCTGTAAGCTGATGTGTGAGAGCGAATGAATGCTAGCTATTATTTAGCAGGCTGAAGGAGATGGTTGTAGTGTTGTCATGTTTTAACGTGTTGCGGAAGTCCCCACCTTCAATGTACTCATAAGGTGGGGATAGGGAGCAGGGGATGAGGATTGCATCTGGAATTGATTTTTTGCATCAAGCAAAAACAAATTTCGGATGTATGACGAATCCCTAATTATTTTGTTTAAGTACTTTATCATAAAATACATTTGTGGTAGAGTATTCCTATCAAGGAGGTGAAAGTGAAGTGTTACACAAAGTGGTACAAGTCCGTTTATATCCGTCACTTGAGCAACAAATCCAATTAGCTCAAACTTTTGGGTGTGCTAGATGGTGGTGGAATTACGCTCTAAATAAATCTATCGAGACTTACAAAGAGACGGGCAAAGGACTTAGCCGTGTAGCACTCAATGCGTTTCTTCCTTCACTCAAAAAGGCAGAAGAGACTGTGTGGTTAGCTGATTGTTACAGCCAAGTTTTACAGGCTATGACACTGAATCTAACTACAGCCTACAAAAACTTTTTTGAGAAACGTGCTGGATTTCCTAAGTTCAAATCTAAGCATGGCAAACAGTCTATCCAGTATCCTCAAAACGTCAAGATTGTAAATGGTAATGTAAAACTTCCCGGTAACATAGGAGAAGTCAAAGCCAAAATACATCGACTAATTGAGGGGAAAATAAAGACTGTCACTGTTATCAAAACACCTTCTGGTAAATACCTCGCATCTATCCTGACTGAAGTAGAGGGTGAAAATCCTATTGTTTCAGAGGGTAAAATTTACGGTATTGATCTAGGATTAAAACACTTTGCTGTCATCACTGACGGCAAAAAAGTTTCTTTTTACGACAATCCTAGACACCTTGCCAAACATGAGTTTAACCTCAAACGTAAGCAGAAAAAATTAGCACGTAAACAGAAAGGAAGTAAGTCAAGAAATAGATATAGAAAAGTTGTTGCCAAGGTGTACGAGCGAGTTAGTAATTCGCGGCAGGATTTTCTACATAAACTTAGTTATAAGTTGGTCAGCGATAGCCAAGCTGTCATAGTAGAGAATCTTCATGTTAAAGGCATGGTTCGTAATCACAAATTGGCGAAATCAATATCTGATGTAGGGTGGGGAACATTCACCAACTTTTTAGCTTACAAGCTAGAACGCATTGGTGCAAAGTTAGTTGAGATTGATAGATGGTTCCCCAGTTCTAAACTATGTTCTAATTGTTTCTATCAAATAGGTGAGATGCTGTTGGATGTCCGTGAGTGGACTTGTCCTCATTGCAATACTCATCATGACAGGGACGCGAACGCCGCGACAAATATTAGAGCAGAAGGCATCAGAATGATAAAGGCGGAAGGTTCAGCCGTCTCTGCTGTAGGAGGGGAGGTAAGCCCTACTCTTGGACGAAAGTCTAAGTTTAGGCACTCCCCTATGATTACAGAAGCCCCAACTTCAACCGTACTCGGTAAGTTGGGGTAGTTCACCAATCCTAATTTAAACAAGCGTGGTTATGAGGGAAAATTAGCAAGCTTTGAGGAAGGATTGAAGCATTGCCCCCAAGACACCCACCCAGAAAGTTGGGGGGAATTACATCAAAGCATAGGTAATGCTCATTACTTCCAAGGGCGAGGAAATTCTAACGCCCGCTATTTTTGGCACAAAGCCGTCAACAGTTACGAAATGGCACTGCAAACTCTCACAGCAACAGATTTTCCTGAGTTGCATCTAGAGGTTTTGCAAGACTTAATTCGCGTCCAGTTAGATTTGCAGGAAACAGCCGAAGCTACAGAACTCCAGCGACAGGGTACTGATTTGTTACGGCGTTTATTAAATGAACCAAATCGCTCTGATCAAAGTAAAAAACAACTAGCTCTAAAATTTGCCTGGATTCAGCAGTTAACTGTTGATTTAGCTGTGCAGTCTGGAGATTTGCTGCAAGCGATTGAATTAGCGGAAGAGGGCAAAAATACCTGCTTGCGTTGGCTTTTGGATGGATGGAGTGATGAAAGTTCATCTCTCAGCTATTCAGAAATGCAACAACTGCTTAATCCCTCAACTGCTATTGTTTATTGGCATCTCAGTTCTTACGCCTTACACACCTTCATCCTAAAACACAACGCGCGATCGCCAATTGTCCCAGGAGAAACCGAGTTTCTAACTCAGGCGCGACGCTTACAAGATTTTGAAAACTGGGTGAAAAATTGGAATCAACAATATACCGATTATCGAGACAAGGCGAAAGACGAACAAAGCCACAAAAACCAAGCTTGGCGACAGTTGATGCCAGATAAATTTGAGGAGTTGAAAAACATCCTCAATATTTCTGCTATTCAAGAGGAATTAAAGGGCATCACAAACTTAATTCTCATTCCTCATCGTGATTTACACCGCTTACCACTCCATGCAATATTTACAGATAACTTCACCATCACTTATTTACCTAGCGCCCAAATAGGTATTACCTTACAAAGCTTAAAGCAAACAAATCTTCGAGCAATCGCTGAATTGCCCTTATTAAGTGTAGAATATCCCGACAGTGAAGGTTTTCCTATTTTGCCTCATGCAGAAATCGAATCTGCTGCTATTACCCAGCTATTCCAAAACCCTACGCCGAAGGGAATTTCTGGAGAAGCCGCGACAAATACCACACTTAAAGCAGCCCTAAAAGATAGTTACAGTATTTTTCACTTTACAGGACATAGCACCTATAACTTTGATAATCCTAAACAATCTGCTTTGGCTCTAAGCGGTAAAGAGTTTCTGACTTTAGAGGAAATTTGCAATATTGAGAACCTCAGAGGATATCAACTAGTTAGCCTTTCATCTTGTGAAACTGCCATCACTAGCAACCAAACTATCACTGCTGAATATGTTGGTTTGGTCAGTGCTTTTCTCTATCAAGGTGTTACCGATGTTGTTAGTACATTGTGGACTGTGACTGACGATGCTAGTAGTTTTTTAATGATTTACTTTTATTGGCAAATAAAGAAAGGCAAATCGCCAGCAGTTGCCCTCAATAAAGCAACAAAATGGTTACGTAATTTAACATTTAGTCAACTCGAAAGAATTTATCGAGTAATCTTGCCTAAGTTACCATCAGATGAAAAGCCTCTCCGCCCTTTCATCAGAAGAAAACTCAATCAAATTAGTCAAATGGAATTATCAGAAAAAAAACAACAACCTTTTCAACATCCCTACTATTGGGCAGCTTTCACAATTACTGGCAAATAAAATTTATTTTCTTCTTTGCGTCTTTGCGCCTTTGCGTGAGACATTAATAAATGCCTCTAAAAAAATCCCTATGAAACCTAACAACATAATTACTCTGACAGCCTTTCTTACAGCCCTCACACAATTGGACGAACCTTTACCAAACAATATCCAAACTCAGCTAAATGACATCAGCAAAGCCCTAATAATAGATCAAAATAATATCGGAAATTTAGATGCGATCGCTGCAAGTTATCTACCTTTAGATAAAGTTTATCAAACAGAACTTGCTACAATTGACAAAAATGTTGGCGAACGTACTAAAGGTTTAAAACCTCTGCCTTTACCAACTGAGCCTACTAGGGAATTGACGAACGCAGCAATTAATGTTTTTAGTAACAATAATTCGGTATCTGCTGCTAAAAAAGCTGTAGAACCAAATTTCCTGGAAAGGGTTCGAGATTATATTAATGGCAGGATAGGAAATGGTTGAAAAGATTATTTATCCCAGTATTGATTTATTCCTCTACGATTTAAAAGATGGTTTAGGAGAAGATGAGACAAAATTAAACAAGAATTGTGAAAATTTTTGTCGGAAAATATATGGCGATCTAGAAGAAACAAGTTTTCAGGAAAAGTACAGAGAATTTCTGAAGCATAAAGATAATGGTGAAGATGTAATTGAGTTGCTCGGAAAAGGTCAAACTAGAGAATTTCCATCACCCCTAGATGGCTATTACCATGCGTTGCAAATTGGTGATACTTACACACTCCAAGTTGATTATTCTGGTAAACGGGATGCTAACGGTAAACCTAATTATATTCCTCAAGATATCGACGATGCACCTTTTTGGAAACTCAAAGAGGAAATTACTAATCGCCTATCTCAGCAAACAGGCACAATTGGACAAACTTGGTTACTTTGGGGAAAGCTAACCAGCACTAAAACAGAAGTAGAAATTGAAGAAATAGCCAAAGAATGTTACACCAAAATTGTCAGCGATTACAAATGGCAACGGGATTTTATTGGCAAAGGTAAGTTAGAAGAAGGAACGATTTTTGAATTGTGGTATTGTCCACAAAATTTAGGCGTAAATGGTAAAGAATTTTGGGATGAGTTTAGAAAATCAAGATATCACATTTTAATCTGGTTGTTTCCCGAACATATTTCACCAGATGAAATGAGCAAGCAGGTACAAAGTGTATATTATGATTTTCTGCGTTTATGGCAATACCGTCATAAAGTAGTTTGGTCATACTATCAAAGTCGCTATCAAAAACAGATTCTCAAAAAAGAATATATCGAAATTCAACCATCGATTCAGCAGACAAGCGACTTACCAAAGCTACTACAAACCAATAGCCTAAAATTAAGCAAACTACAAGCAAGTCTGACAAATAATTTAATCAACTTATCAGACTACACGATTGCCTTAAACTATCTAGAAAATCAAAGCCGGACAATTCAGTTAAACTTAGAAAATTATAAATCTCATTTAGCAGACATCGAGCAAAAATATCCAAGTAGTGACTTAAAATTTCTCAAAGAGTTTAGCGAGAGTGAAATCTATGCCAAAAAATATCAGCGACAAGTAGAAGCAGATTATGCGATTCTCAGCCCTGGATTAACCTTACTACAAAATCTGAATAATACTATCCAAGGTATTATCGACCTAGAGCAAACTAAAAGCGATCGCACCCTCAATACCACTATAGCGATCGCAGGTGTTGGACTCGCAACCAGTCAAATAGCCTCCGCCGTCATTCTCGCCCAACCCAACAATTACCAACAAAATCTCCGCTTTCGGGCTGAAGTTTTTGGTTGGAGTGTAGGCATCGGTGTCTTCTTTGCTGTGCTAATCTTTATTAGCCTGCGTTTTCGCCGCTAATAACTCTCTTTTAGCGCCCTCTGCGGTTCGATACCTTAAACATGTCCACTCAACCCACAATTCAAAGCATATACACCGATGGTGCTTGCACCGGCAATCCTGGCCCTGGTGGTTGGGGTGTTGTCGTTTACTTCAGCGATGGTTCAATCCACGAAATGGGCGATGCATCTCCTCATACCACCAATAATAAAATGGAAATGCAAGCTGCGATCGCCGCCCTCCAATTCCTGCAAACATCTCAACAATCTGAATCCATTACCCTTCATACCGATAGTGAATACCTGATTAACTGCGTTACCAAATGGGTGAAAGGCTGGAAAAAGAAAGGCTGGAAAAAGTCAGATGGGAAACCCGTCCAAAACCAAGACCTTTTGGAAACTCTCGATGAACTCAATACCCAGCAGGTAAAATGGCAACACGTCAGGGGACATTCTGGTAACATAGGTAACGAACGCTGTGATGCGATCGCTCGCACCTATGCCAGTGGTAAAATCCCTTCCCTACAAGAATTAACTCCTACAAGTTTTTATCAATCTTTACCTTCCCCAAATGAACTAGATGTAGCAAAAGTAGCTGATCCTGAAAAAACCCTTAGAATAATTAACCAAAGTATACAAAAAGTCAGTACTTCTGCATCAGAAATAACTGTTATGGAACCATCAACTGGGACAAGTGCGGCCGCAACCGATGAAAAACCTTCAGAAATGAGGGTTTTGCAACTCCGCAGCTTGGTCGAAACCCTGCGTATCGCTGACGAAATTTCCGAAAAAGGCTACTTAATCTCCAGTTCTGAGTTAGCAGACTTGATGGATGTCCACGCCAGCGCTGTTACTAGTCGTGGAGATCAATGGCGCTGGCGGAACTGGATAGTGTCACGAGTCCGCCGTGAAGGAAATCAAATTCTTTGGGAATTGGAACGCGGGGATCAGGTAGGAGGGGAAGAGGAGTAGGGAGTAGGGAGTTGTGAATTTTTAACCAATTCTCTAAATTTATTTATGGCGATTAACCCTGCTTTCCACCTCCTTAAATAATTCGTAATTCGTAATTAAGATGACATTTACGGTTCGGTTAACATATTTGGCTCTCGGAGATCCCCACAACCCCCCTTAAAAAGGGGGGCTTTGTTTCCTCATTTACCCCCTTTTTAAGGGGGTCGCCGCAGGCGGGGGGATCTTATCCGAACCGTATTGGTATGAAAACGATTGTGCATTGCAGCGAAAATCCTTGTAGAGACGTAAAATTTTACGTCTCTACATCCAAATTCATATCTTGATTCAGCAACGCCTGAATTTTTAACTCAACACTCAGCACTCATAACTCAGCACTATACTTGCGTCCTCGCCACTCGCGCGGGGTGCGAAACGCAGATAGGAAAATTCGCAGCACAGCTAAGGGATCAGCCAAAGGGGAAAGCCAGAATAACCAGCTGCCTTTGGCGTTTGTGCGATCGTAGGAAGGTGCGATCGCTATTAGCATAGCAAAGCGAATCACCACCAGAAATAAATTCAATCCTAATAAGAGGAACACAGGAAGCAGGGGAAACTGGGGAAGAAAAAAGAAGTAACTGAGTAAAATTGGTAAAGGTAGACCCTGGACGGATGTGAGTAGCCATAAATCTCCCCACAACTGAGAACGAGTAGTTGCATCTTTGAGGTCGAGACTCCGCCCCCATTCCTTCCACGTCTCCATCGCCCCTTCATACATCCGTACCCTTAGCACCTTTGCACCATCTAAAAAGCCCACCTTATACCCTTGAGCAGCAATATTTCGTGCCAAAGTGACATCATCACAAAAAGAACCACTTGCACTGCTATAGCCACCCACAGCAGCTAAAACAGAGCGACGACACAAAAAACACTGCCCATTTGCCATCACCCGTTCTGGCTGCTCTGTATTGATCCCAGTTGGGTCAAATCTATAAAGCAAAGTCATCAACAAAGCCGGTTGTAACCAGCACTCCCCAGGATATTTGAGGATGAACTGGGGTGAAAGGGAAACCAGATCATAGCCTTGTGCTTCGGCCGTCTTCACCAAACCAGCAACCAAACCAGGATGTGGTTCGATATCAGCATCCAGTCCGAGAAACCACTGACTCGCCTCTGAGCTATATAGAAAACCGTTATGCAACGCCCAAGGACGCCCCACCCAACCGGAGGGTAAAGGGTCATCTGTCATCAAGCGAAAGCGCGGATCTTTTTGCTGTGTCGTCTTTACCAAGTCGGGGGTGCCATCACTGGACTTGCTATCTACAACAATTATTTCTCGAACTTCGTAGCTTTGCCGACTTAAACCAGCCAACAGAGGGCTAATCCGAAGTGCCTCGTTCAGCGTGGGAACGACGACACTAATTCTACCCAAAAGCTCCGGTGTCGGCTGTTGGGGTTCTATTGGCGGATGGCGTCTTGGTCCCTTTAACAGGCGCGAAAGCAAAATCGCCGTTGCTGGTACTTGGATAACTAGCAATAAAAGGGAGATGGCGCTTTCTACTATCAAAGCGTTATCTACTGTCACAAATACTTAACAATTAAAATTGCGACTATACAAAATAAATGGGTATGGGGCAATTCAATTTTGGATTTTGGATTGACGATAGCGCAGCGTAAAGCCTTCTCTTCTCCCAAGGGGAG
Organism: Nostoc sp. WHI; assembly: GCF_015714725.1. Taxonomy (GTDB): domain Bacteria; phylum Cyanobacteriota; class Cyanobacteriia; order Cyanobacteriales; family Nostocaceae; genus Nostoc. The sequence goes on along the minus strand of NZ_WBKM01000242.1, from coordinate 50,652 downwards.
ACGCTACGCGAACGAGAGGCTTCTCTTTCAGAGACGCTAACGCGAACGCCAACGGCATAGCTTCTCTACGAAAGGCTGCGCCAACGCTTAGAGCGAGTCCGCTAGCGTCTTTTGGATTAAATTTCAATCTAAAATCTAAAATCCAAAATCTAAAATTCTTACTCCCCAATCTATAGCCTTATTTAAAGGCTACTTTAACCTTTGCTACTGAGACTTCCTTGGCTGCTGGTTCAACAATAACTTGATCTGGTGTCGTGGTTGAACTCCTTAACCACAGTGCCACAGCAGGAGCCACACCTAGCAATAAGCCGAGCAACACAGGGATGGAGAACCCAGCTGCCAAGCTTAATCCGGCGGCGAAGGCAAAGTTAGTTAAATAAACGACTAAGGGCAGATTAAGTTGCGATCGCTCTAATTTAATCGAGGTGTTTCTCCACAATAATCCTGCCACACTCATAAACAAGGCGCTAGTGCCAAACCAACCTGCATAGTTCTGGTAAGGTGTCCCAAAGAAAGCTCCTGGTTGTTCCCAATACCAGAAGGGCAGAGAAGTTTGACTCATAGCTGGCTCAAGGGCAAAATCCCAGCAAGTGAAGAGCAAAGCACCAACGGCTATGGCAGCGATATGGCGTCCCCAACTAGGTTTTTGAGCTACTTTCAAACCAGTTCTCGCAATTAAATAAGACGACAGCCCAACATAAAACCAAGATAAAGGAATTGTGAAAGGAACTAGCCCCGCAATCTTATAACCCAAGCCACTCAAGTAGCTATAATCACCAAATGGAAAACCTGTGCTAGTTCCCAGTAGTTCGCTCCCCAAAGAGATAAACATAGCCGGTAGCATAAATGCTAGCCAAGTTCCCAATCCCAGCGTCCGGTAGGCATAAATAGAGACAGCTATTGTCCCTAAGATGATATCAACTACACCGCCACCAGCCATACTTAACTGTACGGCAGTTTCTCCAACCTGTGATAAATTGAAAATTATTTCGGCATTAGGTATGACCAGTAGCATCCCTACCAGTCCAAAGGCTTTTGATACGATATGACCAATGAGGCATACGCGCTCAGCGATAACAAGTTGTCTCATGATAATTCCTTAACAAGATGTGACACGCGGCTACTCGGCTGCTAACAGTTTACAAATGTTTAACAACATATTTAACTACTTAGTGCCGCAATTCTCTACAAACTTGTTCAGCTTTCTTGGGAAGAGCATAACAGCCTATTGATTGAAGCTATAAGAAATATGATGATAAATTTACCACTCTAAGCGATGATAGTCAAAATATACATAATTTCATTTGTAAAAACTTCTGGTTTCTTGTTCTACCGATACCTAAGATGGTGAAAAACTTATTTCATACTAGGATCTCGTTAGATGAGGATAACCATCAGAGATTCAGCAAGCCCTTAAGTATAATAAAGTTTTTAGTTACTCGACTTAGCTAGGGAATAATACCTTGACCTCGTAATTATGAATATCAACCCGTGTTAATTTTTAAAAGAGTTCCTTGGGTATCCCTAGCACTACTACTGCTTAGTTACAGTGCTTTGGGCTGGGTAATATCTGAAACACGCGCTCCTAAGTTTGTGTGGCTAGTAACTGTGGTTGTTATCTTGATTTTAATAGTAACGTTGACTACTCCTTGGCCCAAGATGACATACTACTACAATATTTTGTTTAAATCAAATATTAGGTCTTTCTGTGTTGCCATTTTAGCAGCTTTCATGTTCTTTATCATGCTTGCCTGGTTTGGAGTATTTCTTGATACCTTACTCATTATTTCGGCGACTATATTAGTTAGGATAGACTTTCAAATAGCGGGTCTTAGGCAAGGGCTAGCCTTTTGCACTACGTCTATCTTTTCATTGGCAGGTTTGGCCTTGGGTGCGCTAGTTTACAAGTTACTATATTTCTAAATTCCCTTAATTTTATGACCTAAAGGGGATCATAGCCGAAAAAGCTAGCAATGCCTGCGTCGGGATACGCCAACGCTTTAGAATCGGTATTGCTTGCTCAAAGCTTTCTCACTCGGTAACAAAGGAAGCCCATCTAATAGAACTTGCGATAATTTTCCATACCTTACTTGAGTTCAAAATGCAGGCTGTTCAAACAGCAGCAGAGACAGAAAAAAATCCATGATAAAAATTGACACCCAACTAGTAACAACTGCTTTTGTTGCTGATTCTCCTACTTCTTTTGCTCCCCCCTTAGTAGTTAAACCCCAACTACAGCCAATGACAGCTACCAGCGCTCCAAAAATAAACCCTTTTAGCAAAATAATAAATAAATCTGACGGTTCTAAAAAATTTCTGACTGATTCTAAAAATGTTTCGGGAATAATTTGGTAAAACTTTGATGCGGCAAAAACTCCGCCGATGATGCCTGTAACTAAAGCGAAAACCGTCATCAAGGGCACTATTAAACAACAAGCAATTACTCTAGGAAGTACTAGATAATCTATTGGATCAGTTTTGAGCATATAAAGGGCATCAATTTGCTCTGTTACTCGCATTGCACCTATTTCTGCCGCAAAAGCAGAACCTACTTGTCCCGCCATAATACTAGCGGTCAAAATTGGAGCCAATTCTCTACAAAAAGCTAACGCAAAAGCGCCTCCTACAGCATTTAAAGCACCAAATCGGACTAATTCTCTCGCCGTCTGAATAGTAAAAATCATTCCTGCAAAACCGCTAACAAGGAGAACTGGAGAAATAGAATTTGGCCCGGCAGTCACCATATGTTGCAGAATCTTGCGGTAGTACGTTTTTCCTTGGAGTAAATGCAGCCACACTTGACCGAAAAGCAGTATAGCCGCAAAACAGCGTACAATCCAAGATTGCTCAAAATTTGTTTTTGGTTGCAACTTTATCGTCCTTAAGACACAGTGATGTGTGTACACGGTAGCAAAGTTGAGGAGATATTTGGGTATAGATTAATTGAGCTTAGTAAACTTTAACGGGAAATAGCACCTATGATGTGAGCTTTTTTGCTGCTGCTTTTATGCGAGCTTTGGTCTGTCAAAGTGGGAAAAGTAATTGGGAGCAGAAATAATTTTTCATATTTCTAAATCCATTTTTGCGTACTTAACTCAAAGGGTTTAAAAATTAAATAATATTTAAAATAATGTAATACTAATAATTTTTTATGAACAGGATTAAATACGTACTTTCTGCGTTGCTATTAATACTCTGCTTTTCAGTGGCACTTCCGGCTTTTGCATCTGTATGCCACAATTACGATCGCCACCAAATTTGCATTCTTAGTATCAGCCGAAGTGCTAAAAATTATTGGGAATACAGGGCAACCGTTAGTGTGGATGGAGTAAAAAGACCCATTGAGGTCTACAATTGTCGTGAACAAGTCAGGATTCAACAAGGTGGCACTATTTTGCCCTTTGAGCAAAAAGGCCCTGGTGAGATGATATGCAGCTTTTTCAATTCTTCTGGGTAGTAAACACGCGCCAGATAATAAAGACCGTGAAACCTAGATAGGCAAATACTGTTAGCCATTCTTGCCAGCTACCAAATGCATTATTCATTAGCAAAAACCGGAAAATCAATATTTTTAGATCCTACACGCTGACCAAGAGGCAGGGGAGCAGTTCTTGCAGGGAGACGGGGGGAAAGATGCGCTCATTTCCCCTACACTCATGGTTTCAGAGCCAATAAATTTATTTATGCCCAAAAGCAAAAATATTTATTTTGAGATGCGTAGCACGAGAAATAATACGTCCTTGTTTTAGAGCCAATAAATTTATTTATGGGGTTTCCCCCCTGCAATAACTGCCCCTTTTCCTCTTCGTTGACACTGCCAGTCGGTTGCTATATTTTGGCAGATAAAGATTAATCTAAAATTCTTAGCGAATTTTCCGGAATCGATAACCTCGGAGTGGTATCACTTATCAGAGCATCGATTTTATACTTAACCTCTATAACTAAACCTTTGGGGAATATAGCCCCATTGTTTCCGCTCAAAAGCCCGGTCATCATGATCGGGCTTTTGATGTTTATAGGATTTACGCAGAAGAGATCCCCCAACCCCTTAAAAAGAGGGATTCAGGAGGAGTTTCAACTATTTTGATTTGGTACAAAGATGTGTGTACATTGAGTTTGCGTAACTATAAATCATATCATGTTCGGCTTAATACTTATGTCATTGCGAGCGAAGCGCGGCAATCCTAAAACCTTGCGATTGCTTCATTTCACTTCGTTGCATTCGCAATGACATATCGTAAGTGATTTGCCGAACTTGATATCAGACCAAAAGTTAAGAAAATTAATAGTTAATCTGAGTTTTAACGCTATCACAAAGATGACGATCGCACTTGTGATGGTTTTGAATTGCGATCGCATTTGTAATCAAAAGCTTATAAGTAGATTTAACTAATTTTGTTGGTACCATAAAGTATAAATATAAACGTATTTGCTGAGGCTGTTTAATTAAAAAAAAAGCGAAGCTAGGGAATTCAGCGATCGCACCTGGGGCGTCTACCAACGCCTGGTTTCGCTTGTGATTCTTATCTAAAGGTTTAAGGAAAAACGGTTATGCCAGCAGAAGAAGCATCGATTATCCTCGTAAAAGATATCAATACCAATGGAATTTCCTCTTACCCGGAAAATCTGACGAATGTCAACGGCACGCTGTATTTCACTGCCTATGACAGCAGTAGGGACAGAGAACTGTGGAAGAGTGATGGCACTGAGGCTGGTACTGTCCGCGTCAAGGATATCTTTTCTGGCACGGGTAGTTCTAACCCGCACTATCTGACGAATGTCAACGGCACACTGTACTTCAGTGCCAACGATAGCACTGGTGGCTCTGAACTGTGGAAAAGTGATGGCACTGAGGCTGGTACCGTCCGCATCAAGGATATCTTCTCTGGCACGGGTAGCTCTAGTCCGCGACATCTGACGAATGTCAACGGCACGCTCTACTTCAGTGCCAACGACAGCACTGGTGGCTATGAACTGTGGAAGAGTGATGGCACTGAGGGTGGTACTGTCCGCATTAAGGATATCTTTTCTGGCACGGGCAGCTCTTTTCCGCAAAATCTGACAAATGTCAACGGCACGCTGTACTTTAGTGCCTCCGACAACACTGGTGGCTATGAACTGTGGAAGAGTGATGGCACTGAGGTTGGTACTGTCCGCGTCAAGGATATCGTTTCTGGCACGGGTAGCTCTAGCCCGCAAAATCTGACGAATGTCAACGGCACACTGTACTTTAATGCCACCGACAGCAGTGGGGGATCTGAACTTTGGAAGAGTGATGGCACTGAGGCTGGTACTGTCCGCGTCAAGGATATCGTTTCTGGCACGGGTAGCTCTAACCCAGACAATCTGACGAATGTCAACGGCACGCTATACTTCACAGCCTACGACAGCAGTGGTGGCTCTGAACTTTGGAAGAGTGATGGCACTGAGGTTGGTACTGTCCGCGTCAAGGATATCTCCCCTGGCACGGGTAGCTCTGATCCGCAAAATCTGACGAATGTCAACGGCACAGTGTACTTCCGTGCCTCCAACAGCAGTGGGGACTCTGAACTGTGGAAGAGTGATGGCACCGAGGTTGGTACTGTCCGCGTCAAGGATATCTTCTCTGGCACGGGTAGCTCTGATCCGCACTCTCTGACGAATGTCAACGGCACGCTGTACTTCAGTGCCACCGACAGCAGTGGGGGCTATGAACTGTGGAAGAGTGATGGCACTGAGGCTGGTACTGTCCGCGTCAAGGATATCTCCCCTGGCATGGGTAACTCTAATCCCAACAACCTAACTTACGTTAATAACAAACTCTACTTTTTTGCTGATAACGGTAACACTGGGCAAGAACTTTTTCAGCTTGATCTAAACACTACACCCACTGACCTAAGCCTGAGTGCCACTACTGTTAACGAGAATCTTCCTGCCAACACAGTAATTGGCAACTTTAACACCACTGACACTGATACAGGCAACACCCACACCTACACCCTAGTTTCGGGTACTAGCAGCAACGATAACAGCGCCTTCACGATTGTTGGTAACGAGTTATTGATTAATAGTTCGCCGGACTACGAAACCAAGGATAGCTACAACATCCGTTTACGCACCACAGATCAGGGTGGCTTATTCTACGAAAAAGCGATCGCGATCGGAGTCAACAATATTAACGATGCCCCGACAGTGGCGAATAACATTGCTGACCAAACAGCGACAGAAGACACCGCCTTCAACTTCGCTCTACCAACAAACACCTTCGCTGATGTGGATGCAAGAGATAGCCTTACCTACAGTGCCACATTAGAAAATGGTGACCCACTTCCGAGTTGGTTGAGTTTCAACGGCACTACCTTCAGTGGTATTCCCACAAATGACAACGTTGGTAGCCTCAATATTAAAGCGATCGCTAGTGATGGAACGGCAACTGTCAGCGATGTTTTTACACTGACAGTGGCTAATACCAATGATCCCCCAGTCGTTACCAACCCCATTGCAGACCAAACAGCGACAGAAGATACAGTATTTAGCTTCACCCTACCAGCAAACACTTTTGCTGATGTGGATGCAGGAGATAACCTTACCTACAGCGCCACATTAGAAAATGGTGACCCACTTCCGAGTTGGTTGAGCTTCAACGGCACTACCTTCAGTGGTACTCCCACAAATGATCACGTTGGCAGCCTCAGCATTAAAGCGATCGCTAGTGATGGAACGGCAACTGTCAGCGATGTTTTTGTACTGACAGTGGCTAATACCAATGATCCCCCGACAGTGGCGAATAACATTGCTGACCAAACAGCGACAGAAGACACCGCTTTCAACTTCACCCTACCAGCAAACACTTTCGCTGATGTGGATGCGGGAGATAGCCTTACCTACAGTGCCACATTAGAAAATGGTGACCCACTTCCAAGTTGGTTGACTTTCAATGGCACTACCTTCAGTGGTACTCCCACAAATGATCACGTTGGCAGCCTCAGCATTAAAGCGATCGCCAGTGATGGAACGGCAACTGTCAGCGATGTTTTTGTACTGACAGTCGTTAATACCAATGATGCCCCAGTCGTTACCAACCCCATTGCTGACCAAACAGCAACAGAAGACACCACCTTCAACTTCACCCTACCAGCAAATACCTTTGTTGATGTGGATGCAGGAGATAACCTTACCTACAGCGCCACATTAGAAAATGGTGACCCACTTCCGAGTTGGTTGAGCTTCAACGGCACTACCTTCAGTGGTACTCCCACAAATGATCACGTTGGCAGCCTCAGCATTAAAGCGATCGCCAGTGATGGAACGGCAACTGTCAGCGATGTTTTTGTACTGACAGTCGTTAATACCAATGATCCCCCGACAGTGGCGAATATCATTGCTAACCAAACAGCGACAGAAGACACAATATTTAGCTTTGCTTTACCAGCAAACACCTTTGCTGATGTGGATGCGGGAGATAACCTTACCTACAGCGCCACATTAGAAAATGGTGACCCACTTCCAAGTTGGTTAACCTTCAACGGCACTACCTTCAGTGGTATTCCCAGAAATAACAACGTTGGCAGCCTCAGCATTAAAGCGATCGCTAGCGATGGAACGGCAACTGTCAGCGATGTTTTTGTACTGACAGTAGTTAATACCAATGATGCCCCAACAGTGGCGAATAACATTGCTGACCAAACAGCGACAGAAGACACCACCTTCAACTTCACCCTACCAGCAAACACCTTCGCTGATATGGATGCAGGAGATAACCTTACCTACACCGCCACATTAGAAAATGGTGACCCACTTCCAAGTTGGTTGAGTTTCAACGGCACTACCTTCAGTGGTATTCCCAGAAATAACAACGTTGGCAGCCTCAGCATTAAAGCGATCGCTAGCGATGGAACGGCAACTGTCAGCGATGTTTTTGTACTGACAGTAGTTAATACCAATGATGCCCCAACAGTGGCGAATAACATTGCTGACCAAACAGCGACAGAAGACACCACCTTCAACTTCACCCTACCAGCAAACACCTTCGCTGATATGGATGCAGGAGATAACCTTACCTACACCGCCACATTAGAAAATGGTGACCCACTTCCAAGTTGGTTGAGTTTCAACGGCACTACCTTCAGTGGTATTCCCAGAAATAACAACGTTGGCAGCCTCAGCATTAAAGCGATCGCTAGCGATGGAACGGCAACTGTCAGCGATGTTTTTGCACTGACAGTCGTTAATACCAATGATGCCCCGACAGTGGCGAATACCATTGCTGACCAAGCAGCTACAGAAGACACCGTATTTAGCTTCGCTTTACCAACAAATACCTTCGCTGATGTGGATGCAGGAGATAACCTTACCTACAGCGCCACATTAGAAAATGGTGATCCACTTCCAAGTTGGTTGAGCTTCAATGGCACTACTTTCAGTGGTATTCCTACTAATGACAACGTTGGCAGCCTCAGCATTAAAGCGATCGCTAGTGATGGAACGGCAACTGTCAGCGATGTTTTTGTACTGGCAGTGGCGAATAACATTAATCAAACTCCTAATGTGATTAATGGCACTTTAGTTGCAGACAACCTGACTGGGACGGTGAACATGGATATCATCTCAGGATTGCAAGGCAATGACACGCTTAACGGACTAGGTGATAACGACACTCTCAATAGCAGCGATGGAAATGATTTCTTAGATGGTGGTGCAGGAGATGACAGTCTTGTCGGTGGTAAAGGCAATGACACTTATACTGTGGACAGCATCGGCGACACCATTACTGAAGGCTTAAATGCAGGCACAGATTTAGTCAAGTCTTCGGCGAGTTGGGTGTTGGCAAATAACCTGGAGAACTTGACCCTGACAGGAACCGGGGCAATCAATGGTACTGGTAACAGCCTTAATAACATCTTGACTGGAAATACTGCCGCCAACATTTTGAACGGAGAAAATGGCAACGATAAGCTCTTTGGTAATTCCGGCAATGACACCTTATTGGGTGGTGCAGGTAATGACACCTTAGATGGAGGTTTGGGAGCTGATAGTCTCAATGGTGGAGTCGGCAATGATATCTACACTGTAGACAACCTGAACGATAGTATTACTGAATCCGCCAATGCAGGCACAGATTTAGTCAACTCTTCGGTGAATTGGGTATTGGGAAATAACTTGGAGAAGTTGACTCTGACTGGAAGCGCAGCAATCAATGGTACTGGTAACAGCCTGAATAACATTCTCACAGGAAACACTGGTGCTAACATTTTGAGCGGAGAAGATGGCAATGATAGCTTAATTGGTGGTTCCGGCAATGACACCTTGTTCGGCGGTGCAGGTAATGATACCTTAGATGGAGGTTTGGGAATTGACAGTCTTGATGGTGGAATCGGTAATGACATTTATACTGTAGACAACCTCAGTGATACTGTTACTGAAGGCTTAGATGCAGGCACAGATTTAGTCAAGTCTTCGGTGAGTTTTGTGTTGGCAGATAATCTGGAGAACTTGACCCTGACTGGAAGCAGCGCAATCAATGGTACTGGTAACAGCCTTAATAACATCCTTACGGGAAATACTGGTGCTAACACTTTGAGCGGAGAAGATGGCAATGATAGCCTGATTGGTGGTTCCGGCAATGATACCTTGTTCGGTGGTGCAGGTGATGATCTACTCGCTGGTGGAATTGGTCTAGATGTGCTGACTGGTGGAACTGGGCAGGATACCTTCAATCTAGCTAATACCCGTACTGGAGGTTATGATCTCATCGCTGATTTTACTCTTGGAGATGATACTGTCTTCGTTTCTAAGGCAGAATTCGCACTCAGCCAATCTCAGAATACTACACTCGATTCCAATTTGTTCCGACTTGGTACTAATGCTACAACCGCAGGCGATCGCTTTATCTATGATCAAACTACGGGGAACCTATTCTTTGATAAAGATGGCATTGGTAGCACTGCACAAGTTCAAATAGCCCAGTTCTCGAATCAGGTATCGCTTACTAATGCAAATATTACTGTGATTGCCTAACAGAACCTAACTATACCCAGCACAGACAGATAAACTGTTGCTGGGTTACGTGCAATAAATACACACTATGGGGGGCTGTGACTTTATGGGCAATACAATTGCCAACTTTTAACTTTCCTCTCGGTGATAACCGTTTTTTTCACGTTTGAGGCTTTCTTCTAAAGCTTGAATTTGTTCACGACGAGCTTCCAGTTCCAAGGAACGCCGAGCTAAGTCTTGGTTTTGCAACGTCAGAGATTGTCGCCAATTTTCTGCTCGCTCGGCTTCCTGCTGTAAAAATTCCGGGGTAATACCGATGGTGAGGTAGCTTTGTACCAGATGGAGTACCCAGTTGGTGGCTTCTTCTAGGCTTTCAATATCGCCTGTAGGAGAAAGTTCTACTAAAACAAGCAATTTTTCGCTCATGGGATTTCCCTTTCCCAGCAGAATCACAGCTTCTTCGGGAATCATCGCCCACAAGTTATCATCTTCCTGACGTGCCAACAAGCGTAACTGGTGCTGGTCTAAAAAATCGTTTTTACGCACCTGGGCTAGATATAGCATGAGGATCGATCGCTCCAATTCAGAATCACCGAAGTTAAGATAGCCGGAAGCCGATATTTGGATTTTGTTAATTGGTAATTGGGAATTATTGACACTCCCATTACCCATTACAGTTATCCTAAGCTACGCAGACGATGTCTACGACAACGCCTGAAGGCGAACGCGCAAAATTTCTGCTTGCTTTTGTGCTTCCGCTAAAGCGTCCCGCACTCCTTGCACCACGTCGGCTCTAGCTCTATCCACAAAACTAGGATTGTTTAATCTGGCGCTTAGGGACTGAACTTCTGTTTCAACTTTGCTCAGGCTTTTCTCTAGTTTGGCACGTACAGCTTCAATATCCACTACGCCACTCAGAGGAATTAGCACTTGTATTGTACCAATCACACCAGCGATCGCATTTTCTGCTTCTTGTGGTTGTTCTAATTCTCTCTGGAGAAAAAAGCGTCTCCATAACTTTTGTCTAGCTTGAGCAGTCAGTAAATTTTGGGTGACAAACCAAACTGTGTAACCAAAACCAACCATTTCAAAGAAATTACCGATGATGGGAGTCTTATCAATCGTATACCCCACAGCTAAACCCAACCTAATCAAGACAATTGCCAGAATAATCAAGCCAATTGTTTTCAAACCCCTCTGAGGTTTTTTAGCAACAACAGTTTGGCTTTTTTGCTTGTCAGTAATGCTTAAAGTCTCAACCTTAGCCAAATCTTTAATGTAAGCCTGTCCAGCAGTGAGAATTTGCCGCTCCTTTTCACTTTCAGTTTGCAAATTAGCTGTCACTTTTACCCCTGGCTTAATATCAGCTTCAGCACGCAAATTCCGAATTGTGCGGATAGTACCAATCAGCAATTCAAACTGTTCTTCCAAAGCTGAATCAATTAAGTTTGCATCTACCTGGGGATAGAGTTGTAAAGGTAAAGTTTGCGGAGAATCTGCTGGTTGTTGGGTGAGAGTCTGCCAAATTTCCTCAGTAATGTGTGGCATAAAAGGATGAAGTAGTTTCAAAATCCCTTCCAGCACGTAGGCGAGGGTTTGCTCTGCTACCTGCCGAGATGCGGGATCTCCATCTTGCTGAAGGCGAGATTTAACCAGTTCAATATACTGATCGCAGAAATCACCCCAAATGAATTCGTAGAGTCCCTTCGCTGCTTCCCCTAAACCGTAATTATCGATGTAATTGGTGGTTTGTTTGACAACTTGATGATACCGCGAGAGAATCCAGCGATCGCTCAATTCTATAGCTACTGGGTTCGCTAATTGTTGCGGTGTTTGTCCATCTAAATTCATCATCACAAACCGGGCTGCATTCCACAACTTGTTTGCAAAGTTCCGGGCTGCCTCCACAGAAGCCGATTCATCCTTTTTGCGATCGTACTCCAGTCGGATATCTTGACCTGCCCCCGCCACTTCCCTAATTAGGGTATACCGTAGAGCATCAGTACCATATTTGTCAATTAATAACAATGGGTCAATGCCATTACCTTTAGTCTTAGACATCTTCTGACCTTTTTCATCCAGCACCAAGCCGTGGATGTAAACCGTTTGAAAAGGCATTTGTCCCGTCAAATGCCCAGCCATCATTGTCATTCGGGCAACCCAGAAAAAGATGATGTCAAAGCCTGTTACCAAAGTGGTATTGGGGTAGTAAGTTGCTAAATCTTGAGTTTGTTCTGGCCAGCCCAAAGTCGAAAATGGCCAGAGTCCAGAAGAAAACCAAGTATCTAGCACATCTGGGTCTTGTTCTAAGTTGACATTTTCGCCAAATTGTGCCTTAGCTTTTTCCCAAGCTTCAGTTTCCGATTTTGCCACCACAAAGGGCGTGTTATCAGTAATTTGCCCATCTGTTTCACTGACAGCGTACCAAGCCGGAATTTGGTGTCCCCACCATAATTGGCGAGAGATACACCAATCTTTGAGTTTTACTAGCCAATCACGATAGACCTTAGTCCAGCGTTGGGGAACAAACTCTGGGGAAGTTTGCTGGTCAAGGAATTCGAGACTTTTGTCAGCTAAAGGGCGAATTTTGACAAACCACTGAGTAGAGAGGAGGGGTTCAATGGGTACTTTACCGCGATCGCTATAGGGAACGGTATGCTTATAATCTTCTATCTTCACCAAAAAGCCATCTGTTTCTAGGCGAGAAACGACATTTTTTCTGGCAACAAAGCGGTCTTGTCCTTGAAATTCCCCGGCATTGGCGTTGAGAGTGCCGTCTTTATTCATAATGTTGATCAACGGCAGATTATGACGCTTACCCATGTCAAAATCGTTCGGGTCATGGGCGGGAGTTACTTTCACGCAACCCGTCCCAAAGGTAGGATCAACAAATTCATCGCCAATGATCGGAATTTCTCGGTGTAAAATTGGGAGAGTTACAGTTTTGCCGATAAGATGTTTGTAGCGATCGTCATTGGGATTAACTGCTACTGCCGTATCGCCCAGCATGGTTTCTGGTCTAGTTGTCGCCACCTCCACATAACCGGAACCATCTGTGAGAGGATACCGGAAGTGCCAGAGATTTCCATTAACCTCTTGATTTTCCACCTCCACGTCAGACACAGCCGACTGAGAAGCCGGACACCAGTTAACTAAATATTCACCACGATAAATTAAGCCTTCTTCGTAAAGACGAGTAAACGCCTCGACAACAGCTTTCGATAAACCCTCATCCAGGGTAAACCTTTCCCGTGACCAGTCCACCGAGACACCCAAGCGTCGTAGCTGATTAAGAATCGTTCCCTCAGACTCCGCCTTCCATTGCCAAGCGCGTTCTAAGAACTTCTCACGCCCCAACTCGTAGCGAGTCTTACCCTCTGTCTTGAGTTGCCTTTCCAGCATAGTATGCACAGCAATGCTGGCGTGGTCAGTTCCCGGTAACCACAGGGTATTGCGCCCCCGCATCCGGTGGTAGCGCACGAGGGTATCAATCAACGCACTTTCAAAAGCGTGACCCATGTGCAAACTGCCGGTGACATTCGGCGGCGGAATCACGATGCAGTAAGGTTCGCCGCCTTTGTTGGAGTCAGCTTTGTAAACTTGATTGTCTTCCCAGAATTTTTGCCACTTGGCTTCAGTGGAAAAGGGGTCGTAGAGACTGGGGAGATTGGGAATGGTTGCGGTCATGCAGGGCAAACTAACTATGGAAGGACTCTAATAAATTTTGCCACAGGGTTGGAGAGTGTTTAGCAGATGTGCGTCGGCAATCTGATAAGTAGCTGTATAAAAACATTTACAGTTTCAGTCGGATCATGCCCCAAAATGATTTTATTGACATGATGCGGCTGCCTTGCTCTTACTCAGGAACTTGCACAAGATCGACGATCGCATTTCCTAAACGATTGAAGTGATTCGGATTCAGCGTCAGGAGAACAGCTACCTCTGCCTTCAAAGCAGCTTGAGCAATCAGAGCATCGAAAATACCACCACCAGGAAAGTTTAAGGCTGCCATTTGCACAATTGTCATTCACAAGCAGTGGAATCGCCTCTAAATACTGCAAAATATCTACAATAATGCTCTGAGCCTGTTGAGGAGTAATACGCGGCTGAATAGGTAAGCGCGTGATTACAGAATAGGTTTCTGCTAAACTGTGAGTTGAGATAAATCCTTGAACTTCTATAAATTTTGCTGCCTTTAACTGTGAGAAGCAAACAGAATGCTTCGGGTGATTGACAGTTAATGCAGCCACCAACACAGAGGTATCAAACAAGACTTTCATAAAGCCATTTGATCCCGAATGCGTTCTTCTCTCAATTCATCTATAAAGATATTCAAATCAAAGTTTTCTGGTAATTGGGCATCTACAACCAAAATCCCTTCTTTTCGATATACTTTTGGTTGGTTAGAAGACACTACATTGCTTGCTTCTGCCGTTTGCTGAGTGAGTGTATCAATTTTTTCAACAACTGCTTGCAAAATAAATTGCTCAGTTGAGATTCCCTGATTGCTTGCCCATTTTTCGATCTTTTGTTGGAGTTGGGGAGGAAAGTTCATAGCAGTAAACATAAAAGTGATTCACATATTGATTTTAGAGTGCGATCGCATAGGAGACACGCTCAAAATTGTACTTATTTGTAAAAAACTGGTGTGACATAGAGTGCTGCGATCGCCGCCAAGGAATGTGACGATCAGGAAAGAATCAATGAGTGTTAAATTTTGCGATCGCTCAAAATTGCGATATACTAGGCATTTATGCATTGCCTAGCTTTGCAGTAGGTTGCACTCCTATGTCAACAGATAATTAAGTGGGCTATGCCACTAAATAAACAAGCCATTCTTCAAGATATATTCCGAAACGCACCACCTTTAAACTCGGAAGATGATTGTGCTGAAAACGTCGTTATTCCTTTCCTGCAAAGACTTGGTTATACCAGACACCAAATAGGGCGAAAAGTATCTATTACAGGAACTTCAGGTCATCGGTTTAGAAAGCAAGCTGATATTGTTGTTTACATTAATCAAAGGCCTGCTCTCGTTATTGAAACAAAACGAATTCAACACCGACTTAAAGAAGAGGATGTTAATCAGGCGCTTTCATATGCTCAACTTCTAGAACCACCTACCCCAATTGCAGTTCTGACTAATGGGCGTGATTGGGAGGTGTATTACCTTGAGAAAGATGATATTGGTGGTTTGGAAGCTGTACCAGAACCACAAGAATTAGAAAGTATAATCCTTACAATTTCTGGTACTCCAATCCAAACAGAAAAGCGTCAAGCTGCTGAACGACTGCTAGTAACTATTGAAAATAAAGCTGATTTAGAGGTTGCTTTTAGGGAATGCAGGAAGGAGCTTGCTAAGGAAGGACTTATTGCTGAGTCTGCTTTTGATGAATTAACTAAAATTCTTACATGCAAGTTCAATGAGGAAAAAAGAGCCTCTGAAGGTCTTGCGACAAATCGCTTTACTTCTCAATGGCTGTTAGGCAGCAGTCCGCTTATCGCTTTGCAGCAGATGTTCTCTGATGCAAAGGAAACATTTAATGTTTTTCCTACTGGTACTCAAATCCAAATTAGAAACAATGAAACAGTTGATAAAATTGTTCGTGAGTTAGAGCCTTTTGGACTTTATGGATTTAAAACTCCTCTGGGATTGGCTGGCGCTGGTGGTGATGTAGTTGGTTCTGTTTATGAGGCTTTTCTTACAGGAACACTTCGTGGCGACTTAGGGCAGTATTTAACCCCAAGACAATTAGTTGAATTCATGGTTGAAATTGCTGATATACAGATTGGCGAAAAAGTTCTTGACTTATCGTGTGGTAGTGGTGGGTTTCTGATCAGAGCTTTTGTTGATGTCCGCAAAAAAATTCGCTCCCTTGATATTAGCAAAGATGAGAAAGATCGGCTTGTTAGCAATCTTGTAATAAATGATTTGTGGGGAATTGAAATAAATCCACGTTTAGCTACGCTATGCAGGATCAATATGATTTTGCATGGAGATGGATACGAACACATTTATACAGGTGATTCAATTCGGGATGACTTCTTTGAAAATACGGATGGTAGGAGAACTGACTTAGCAGCGATTGAGAAGAATAATGCTACAAAGTTTGATGTGATTCTTATTAACCCACCATTTAATATACCTTATGAAGATTTTACTTCTCTCAACAGGTATGTCTTAGGTCGAGGTAAAGCTGCTCAAGGCTCTGATTATTTAATTCTAGAGCGAGCTATTAGCCTGTTGAAACCAGAAACTGGTCGATTACTTGTAATTCTGCCTCATGGTGTTGCAAGTGGCGTTTCGGAAACAGAAGTCCGAAATTTTATGAAGGCTAATACTTATATTCATGCTTGTATAAGCTTGCCCGTTGGATCATTCAAACCATTTGGAGGTTCTAATGCTAGAACTTGTGTTTTGTACTTAATGAAAACACCTAAATATAATAAGAAACGTTTTCTAGCTCAAGCGGAGCGTGTTGGATATGATATCACCTCAAAGTACTACAGGGAGATTGATTTGAATGATTTGCCTGTAATAGCTGAAGCCTATTATAACGTGAAGCAAAATTTGCAATGAGCATAGAATTAATCAAAACAGAACCTCTAATTTTAACAATCACTGAAGAAGCCGCAAATGATATTGATACTATTGATGCTGGTGCTGCGTATACACAATATCTGCATGAGCAAATAGGCGAATTTGAGCAATATCCGTTGGGTAATTTTGTACAAATAGTGTCAATAAGTGTTAAAACTCAATCTGATAGATACATTGACCAAGTATTTGAATATATAGACTTAAGAGAAGTCGATGATATTTATGGACACATCTTAACCTTTAGAGCTAGCAAAGGTAGAGATATAAAAAGTACGAAACATCGCTTCCAAAAACACGACATTTTGTTTGCAAAGATTATGCCTAGCTTGGTAAACAAAAAGATAGCATTGGTAACACAAGATTTGACAAACGCAGTTGCATCAACTGAGTTTATCGTTTTAAGGAAGAAACCGCAAGCTGAAATAAATCTCTATTACTTATTTCGAGCCTTACGTTCTGACCATTTTACCCGTCAAGCCACAGCAAATGTTACCGGAGCAACAGGGCGACAGCGAATCAGTCCATCAAAGCTATTAGAATTAAAAATTATTGTCCCGCCAGAGGAACTTCAAAATACAATTGGGGACGCTGTTGAGCAAGAGTTCACGCTACGAACTTTGGCAGCAGAACAGTCCAAAAAAGCTGACGATTTAGCTTATCTCGTGCTTGGTTCTCTTACCCTGAGAACTGATGGTTGAGGAAGGGCATAACAAATCATAAATTTGCGGGTACAAACTACCAATACAACCAGCGATTTTTAATTTGTCACATTTGATTTAACGCTTAACTAAAGATAAATCCGGTGTCAGCCTCTGCAAAACTTGCTTCAATACCATCACTGTCCAATCTATATCAGCTTCAGTCGGATCACGCCCCAAAATGATTACAACCGGGAAAACGTTCGCAACGCAATGTCATCACACCTCGCCTATTCACAACTACTCAACCCAGTTTTCTAATGGGAGCGTAGGAATACGAGAAAACTCTCGCACATTATTGGTGACGAGGGTAACTCCTAAACTCAGCGCATGAGCAGCAATGAGTATATCCATTGCACCAATAATCAGTCCTCTGGTTTCTAAATCACTTCTGATACTGCCGTAAATTGTTGCAGGTGCTTGATTGAATTCGACAATTTCTAGAGGTAGCAGAAATTGCAGCAGGGCGTTGCGGTTTTTCCCTTGCTGTTGGCTTTTGGCAACTCCATATTCTAGTTCGGCAATGGTGATAGAGGAGATACCAACATCAGAAATGCTAAGGGTTTGAAATTTATCCAGTACTTTTTGGGGTTTTTGCTTTATCAGGTAAATGCAGATGTTCGTATCAAGTAGGTATCGCATTTAAAAACTTTCTCTAGTGTCAATAACTGGCTGATCTCTAGAATTCATGAAGTCATCGGAGAAATTGTCTAGACTGTCGATTAGGGATTGCCAGGGGTTATCTTTGGCAATGAGGACAATGGCATTACCAATTTTTTTGATATAAACTTCAGTCCCAGTGAGTTGGAAATCTTCGGGCAAAATAACGATTTGGTGAGTACCATCAGTGGTGAGTTTAGCAGTGTTCATGGTGGTGTTTAAGGATTATTAATACAGAAACTAAAACATGGGTTATGTTGCTGATATTGAATATCTACAGGAATGAGAACGGCACAAGCGAACTTGCTTATTCTTTTGATTAACTGTTAGCATCATCCCTTGTGTTCGACATTGAGGACATTTGGAACCAGTTATCTTTCCCTCTTCAGGTAGTTTGATTGAGTGTTTACAAGAATGACATTTACGGTAACGGTTATTATTGGGACTAACTTCCATTCCTATCGTCCCGCATTTTGGGCAAATATCGCCTTGAGTATAAGTATTGCTGTGTTGTGTTCCACTTCCACAGTGAATACAGATGTAATAGTTATTTTTTGGTGACTGGTATCTGCTCTCTCTACTATCAATTATTTCACTGCATCCCCAGCATTCGTTCAAATAAATATTATGGTCATGACGGTCATGACCTTCTCCATGTTTGCAAGAAAAAACTGTAACCCTGAATCTAGTACTAAATTGAGAATATTCTATATTGTGCGGCATTATATCTTCACATACAGAACACTTGAGTCTTGAGCGAATTTCGTTAATGCGATTAATCCACCCTGATAGTTTTGGTAAGTAATCCTCCGGTTTTCTCAAATCAGGCATAGATGGCACAATATCTACTGCTTTAAAAAGTTCTAGTAAAGACCAGTTTTTCCAATCTTGTGAACATTCAGCAGATAAACGCGCTCCATACAAACCAAAATTTGAATTTGAGCTTCTGTTTGGTTCAAATAAGTTACAGTTATTTCTTGCACGCGGGCAATAAGCACTAGTTACTATTTTAGCCTCACCTGTTGTTTGAATTTCTTCTCTCTCCCATAGTTTTCCTTCACAGTATTTAACTTTCACGTCTGTAGGTTTGCAGTAAGGCAATAACGGATCAAGATTTATAGGCTCAGTAGAATTTTTAGCATATTCAATTACATAATTTGTTAATAATTTATGTACTTTCTGGAAAACTTCATTACTTCGATTTGGATGTTCCTTAGCCCATAGTATTTTCAGGACACATCTTATCAAATCATCGTTCTCTGGGTGAGTGTTATGAATACGTTGAAACTCAGTAATAAATAGAGAAATATTTGTATTTTCTTTTGCTAGGCGATAAATACATAGTATTTTTGCTTCTCTTGACAAATAATGCCAAATAAATAAGGAGCCATCTGCTATAAAATTCCACACTAATCGTATTTGATCTTCTGGAAGCAAAAAATGGAATGATTGAAGGATTGGTTCTTTGTATTTTACCCCATCTGGAAGTCGGTCAATTAATATTATGCGTTCTTCATTGGAAACTGCATTAATCACATTTCCAATTTTTTGGATGATATCTTGATTTTCTAATTGACATTCTGCTTTCAGCTTTGATAACAGAATTAATATTTTTTCTTCTGGCGGCAAAAACTCTAATATTTCATCCCATCTTTTAACATTATCTGGTAGTTCAGATAGCAAAAATTGAAGTTCCTTACTTGAACTATTAGCAAGAATTTTTGCAATACGGGATATAGCTTGAGTATTTTCACTAACAATATTGTTTAGCCTTGTGCTAAGAATAATAATTTGTTCAACAGCAGGTAAAAATTTTAAAATCGCGTCGTGAGATTTAACCAAATCGTTGTATCGAAATATAGAAATTAGTTTTGTGATATCTTCTGGTGAATCTTCAAGTATCTCTGCAATTATCAAAATATTATCTTGATAATTTAAATCTTGTTGATTACTTATTTGACTTACAAGAATACCAATACGTCTATCTGCTGACGCTATAGACCAAATCTGTTGTTCCAGAATAATATAATCAGGTATAATTTTCCAAAAAATGCCTAATTTTGAATTTACTAAAATCTCTCGCAATTCCGATAAAAATATGTTTTTGATAGAAACATATTCTATATTGCTAATTAGTTCAACCAAGCATTTTATGTGTAATTTTATATTAAGTAGTTTACGCTCTTCTGGATAATTGACATATAATTTATATACTTTGCTGATAATTTGATCACATATTTTCAGATTTTCCTTTTGAAGATTTAAGATAATATTAAATATCTCCTGTCGCAAAGCAGTATCTATTTCTATACTTAAATCATCAGGTAAAAGCCATAAGCATAATTCTAGTTGCTTATTATATGGCAACAATTGTCGAATATTTCGAGCTTTAAGGTGTATTAGAATAGTTTCGGGAAAGTAATCTAAAAAACGTTTCATTTGCCACGGAAGAAAACTATTTAACTTTTGATTTGCTAAAGATATTGCCTCCTCAATTGAGTTATTATTCCGATATCCCCAAAATCCCAAAGCACAAAATCTAGGATCATTGTGATTTAAGCAGCGATGAATAATATCTGAGTCAGTTTCCTTTTTTAAATCTAGTAAATGTACATTTTTTGCTTTATACCCGTCACCATATTTTCGCAGTTAAAATTTTACAAGTGTGCCTTCTTTTAAATCAGCTTCTAAAAAATTGATTTCGTTTTTATGCAGGATGGTATTCTCATGATATTGGCATTCAATCGACCAATAATTGTTTTTACCTGTTTTACCTATATTTTTACCAGAGTTTTTTATCCTCCCAACCTCTTTAAATAAATTCAAGTTTGTAGCAAAAGGTTTATTAGTCTGCAAATTTATAACTAATTCAAAAGTGACTAATATTCCTTCAATCAAACTACTTTCTGAACAATGCACTTCTTCTCGATAGACTTTTATATCGTCTGTTCTTCCTTCGCGTCCAATATATCCAAAATCATTTTCCCGACTTCTTTGACGATCATAGCCACCAAACCACTTTATAAAACCAATTTCTCTCATTGCGCACCCGTGTTGAGCTAGTTTATACGGCTAGTATTCCCACAGGTATGCGATTTGTCACAGTTGTTTTAACGCTTAATTAAAGATAAATCTGGTGTCAGCCTTTGCAAAACTTGCTTCAACACCATCACTGTCCAATCTATATCAGCTTCGGTAGTATCACGCCCCAATGTGATGCGAATTCCCCCCAAGGCGGCTTTTTCGGAATAACCCATTGCTAACAATATCGGGCTAGGGTTCAGTTTACCACTGTGACAAGCAGCACCAGCACTGATACCAATACCAGCAAGGTTTAACTGTCGTACCAAGGTTTTACCGCTAAGTTTTTTGCCATCGGCGTTTTCTAGGCACATACTTACATGGTGAGGTAAACGATCGCAGCCATCCCCTGTAGCAATTAAACCAGGAATCTCAGTTA
The DNA here is from genome assembly GCF_015714725.1 of Nostoc sp. WHI. Taxonomy (GTDB): domain Bacteria; phylum Cyanobacteriota; class Cyanobacteriia; order Cyanobacteriales; family Nostocaceae; genus Nostoc. Next base: position 29,258 of record NZ_WBKM01000242.1, on the reverse strand, counting down.
ATTGGGCAAAGGCGCGATCGCGTAACTCAATCAATCGTGGTGTTTCTGTAGCCAATTCTTGCGCTGCTAATTCTGCTGCTACACCAAACCCGGCAATTATAGGTACTGCTTGCGTACCAGAACGCAGTCCCATTTCTTGTCCACCACCACTTAGTAAGGGCATCAAATCCACACCAGGACGCACATACAACGCCCCTGCACCTTGTGGCCCATATATTTTATGACTAGAAAGGCTAAGTAAGTCTACTGGGAGTTGTTGCACATCTATAGGTAAGCGTCCCGCAGCTTGCACCGCATCTGTGTGGAACAAAGCCCCATGCGCTCGCACAATCTTACCTAGTTCTGCGATCGGTTGCACTGTCCCTACTTCACTTTGTCCGTAAATTATGGAAACCAAAACTGTATTATGTCGCAATGCTGCCTTTAAATCTAGGGGATTGACTCTGCCTTTAATATCTACAGACAAGCGTGTAACTTCCCAACCCCATATTTCTAGTAATCTTACTGTCTCAGAAATTGCCGAATGCTCAACACTTGAAATAATAATATGTTGAGGAACAGTGTAAAGTTGAGCAACACCCATAATTGCCAGATTATCTGACTCAGTGCCACCGGAAGTAAAGATAATAGATTCTGGTGTCGCAGTATTAATTAATCCAGCAACTTGAAGTCTGGCTTGTTCTACAACCGTTGCAGCCCGTTGTCCCCACTCGTGTAAGCTGGAAGGATTGCCCCACTGTTGAGTGAGGACTTTTTGCATAACTGCGATCGCTTCTTTTCGAGTGGGAGTAGTGGCGCTGTAATCTAGATAAATTTGCATATAACCGATAATTGTGAGAACACACGCTGGTAATAGATTGCTGATCTTGCCAGTATATACAGTTTGAGTGGATAAATACTGAAAAAAATCTCTGTAATTCTGCCTTTAGCAGTAGATTTTTCCCTTTACTTAGAAAGCTATTTCTCTACTTAATTCAAAACACAAGATTTTGGGAATGATAAATATGTCCACTCCCAATCCACTTTTAACAGATTACAGTGCAATTTATCTCTAGACAAAGATATTTTATATATATCTTTTTACTGATCTTTTCGCTCACTGGTTGTCAACGAGTCCAATCTTACAATCAGCGTCCAGCACCCTTACCACAAGACCCGTTAGTTCAAGTTTACTTTAACCATTCTGAGTCTTCAGAATACAAAGAAGCATATCGTCAAAAAACCCGCCTTGGGGATGATTTAGAAAAGCAGATTGTCGATACTATTACGCACGCTAAATCTACAGTAGATGTGGCGGTGCAAGAATTACGTTTACCCAAAGTTGCCCAAGCATTGGTTAATAGACAAAAAGCTGGGGTAAAAGTCAGGATAATTTTAGAAAATACCTATAGCCGACCTTGGAGTAGCTTAACATCTACTGAAGTAGGTAAGTTAGATAAAAGAGAACAGGAACGCCATCACGAATTTCGCCAATTTATCGATATTAACCAAGATAATCAACTCAGTCCAGCAGAAATTAATCAAAGAGATGCTTTGATGATTTTGCAAAATGCCAAAATTCTTTGGATAGATGATCAAGCTGATGGTTCAGCCGGTAGCAGTTTGATGCATCACAAATTTGTGATTGTAGACGATCGCATTGTAATTATCACTTCGGCAAACTTTACTTTAAGTGATACTTATGGTGATTTTACAAATTCTAGCAGTTTAGGTAATGCCAATAATTTATTGCAAATTGACAGCCCGGAATTAGCATCTTTATTTACAGAAGAGTTTAACATCTTATGGGGAGATGGGCCAGGAGGTCAGCCAGATAGTCAATTTGGTTTAAAAAAACCGATGCGTTTACCCAAACAAATAACTTTAGGAACAAGCCAAATTACTGTGCAATTTTCGCCGACTTCTCCCACTCAACCTTGGAGTAACAGTACTAATGGTTTAATAGGTAAAACTTTAGATTCAGCCACCAAATCTACTGATTTAGCATTATTTGTCTTTTCAGAACAGCGTCTTGCTGATATTTTAGAAAAACGCCATCAACAAAGTGTGGAAATTCGCGCTTTAATTGAACCACAATTTGCCTATCGTCCTTATAGCGAAGCATTGGATATGATGGGGATTGCTCTTAGTAATAAATGTAAATATGAACTTGATAACCATCCTTGGCAAAATCCAATTACCACCGTAGGGATACCTGTGTTACCCAAAGGTGATTTATTACATCACAAATTTGGCGTTATTGATAGCCAAACAGTAATTACAGGTTCTCATAATTGGTCAGATGCTGCCAATAATGGTAACGATGAGACGCTTGTAGTGATTGAAAGTCCCATAGTTGCTGCCCATTATGCACGAGAATTTGCTCGCCTTTATACCAAAGTTAAACCCGGCTTACCACCAGCAATTCAAGAAAAAATCAAATTAGAACAAACACAGTGTCCCCAAATAAAAACTTCTTCATCAACTGAGTTACAAGCAATTAAAAAAGTAAATATTAATACCGCAAGTCTAGAAGAATTAGCAACTCTCCCTGGCGTAGGTAAGAAGTTAGCACAGAGGATAATTATTAGCCGTCAACAGCAAAAGTTTATATCTTTACAAGACTTAGAACGAGTTCCAGGCGTGAGTGCTAGGACGTTAGAAAAATGGAGCGATCGCGTAACATGGTAGGGACGCACAGCTAGCTATGCGTCCCTACGATGGTCTGTATTCTACTTAGTTAAAAACATGTAATAGATTACACAAATACGATATTTAAATGCGATCGCTAGCTAAATCAACCAAACTGCGGAAATGCCCATTCCGAGAAAATCGTTCTGCTATTATTTGTTGATAAACCGCTTCATAGCCATCAGTCATGTGCTCAACACTGAAAAGGTTTTCGACATACTGGCGACAGCTATAGCGATCTAACTCTATTACCCGGTCAATCGACCTGATGCACTCTTGAATATTATTGCACAGGAAGCCCGTCTTGCCGTGGGCAATTACCTCCTCAGTAGACCCCAATTTCATCGCAATTACTGGCGTACCCGAAGCCATTGACTCAATCATCACCAATCCAAACGGTTCTCGCCAAGTTATCGGGAACAGAGTTGCTACTGCACCTCCCATCAGAGCATTTTTTTGAACGTGGTTCGCTTCACCCAGATACTCAATTTGCTTCCCATCAATGTGCGGTTTGATTTCCTTCTCAAAGTATTCGACATCAACGGCATCTATCTTACCTGCCATTTTCAAATGCCAACCAGCAACTTTTGCAATTTCTATGGCTAAGTGCGCTCCCTTCTCTGGAGACATCCGACCCAAAAACGCCAGGTAGGGCGGATCTTGTGGTTGAGCGTGAAACTCATAACTGCTAACATCAATCCCGTTGTAGACCGTTGCTATACAGTTCAACCCTAACCTTGGTTCTCGTTGTGAATCGGAAATATTGACGTAGGGTTGTTTTTTAGCAAAACTAAACATCTTTTCGTTGTCAGGGGTAAAAATACCGTGCAACGTATGAACTGTAGGGGTTGTAACAAGATTCGCGTAAGCCAGTGCCCCATGCCCCACATGGGAGTGAATAATATCAAACTCTTCTGCGCGTTCATACACCGAAGCTAGATTTAGCAATTCGTAAATGCCGAAATCTTTGATAGTAGAATCGAGCCTGAGGGCACGGGGATGAACTGACGTTAGTGTTGCCAGACTAATAGAATCTCCCGATGCAAATAAAGTTACTTCGTGTCCACGTCGAACTAATTCATCGGTCAGTAACCCAACTACTAACTCTATCCCACCATAAGCTGGAGGTGGAACTCTCTCCCACAATGGAGCTATTTGAGCAATTTTCATCACAAACCTCCTAAAAAATAAAACTCGAAATTAGAAGTTATTTCTTTCTGTTGTTGTAGTCCTTGTCATTTATTCACTCTGCATTAGAAAGTAACTTCAGATACTAAGCTTATTAACAATTTCCCTTAAATCTTATGCTGTTAATTCTATATTTTTTGTCTATCTTAGTACGGAAATTACCCACTCCTAAAGAGGTAAATACATCCTAATTTATTAATTTTTGTATGATTTTGTACAATTTTAAATATAGATTTTTTTATAAATAGGAATTTTACACAATCGTCAAAATCTAAGCTAAATGCTGATATTGGGCGAAAAAGCTCTACTATCGCCTGTGAATTATCTGATTTTCAAATGTTAATTCAAGAATAGCGTGTTTAGATACTCTTTGGGCGCCTTTCCGTACTCTAAAAGATAACCTGTAGCTGCCCAAAGGACAGATTTTCGTAAGATAGGTAGTTTAAAATCAGAAGTGGCAATTTTTCTTATAAGCACAAAATCATCAACAGGTAATTAGTGTCTCGAACAGAGAGTTTATCAGCCCCTAGTATTCAAAAGTAAGACAGTGAGGTAGCAGCAGCTAAACGTTGGATTACTAAATATACAAATCTGTTTGAGCCGAGTTGGGTGACTCTGTTAAGAGATAACCTGTCTTACTAACAGATTCGCTCACTTTTAGGTACTCCCAAACGCTTTTTTCATGATTTGCTCCCCTTAATTACCTACTTGATTTTTGATTCGCGATCGCATCCGATTTCTTTCACTCTAGCTGAATTTAATTTGATTTATCCTGCCAATTCTTCCTAGAGCGCCAAATTTAGAATTGCTGGAAGTAAATAAACCAACAAATAACCTGACACGCAATATGTTAAGATTAACTTCCTCGGTTTGGTTAACCAGCAAATTTTCTGCTTAAATATGGTTCAGTACACTCTCGCTCAAAGCCCAGAAATTATCCTCACTGTTTCTGGAAAAGATTCAGCCAAAGCTCGTGACAAAGCTATGGATCAGTTGATGGAACTGATGGATGCAGGTAAGCTATCCACAGAACTTGATGAAGGATTTAGTCCTCAACAATTAATCGAGATTAAAGAACCGACTATTGATACCGCTAACGGTGAGGATAGCATTACACAAGCTGTTCAAGTTCTGAGTAACCTGGCCACACTTAAGCTGAAGGTTCAGGAATCAGGAACTGAAGCGTTGGAAATTCGCAAAGCGGTTGATGTCCTGTTTACTGACGAGGCGGTAACTGAAGAGGAAATTGCTCGACTCAAGGAAGGTTTTAAAGTTCTCAAAAACTTTGCCCAAGCTAATGTGCGTTACCAGGAAGCTCGAGCTAAAGCAGAACAGGCCCGGCAGGTTTTGGATCAAGCTCTCAAATCGTCTGACAAGTAACTTTTATAGAATTAGATGGATTGAAAACATCTTAAATAATGTAATTAAAACTCAAAAAGACAGGCTGCTATGCCTGTCCTTTCTTTTACTGGGGCGCTAGGATTCGAACCTAGGGATGGCGGGACCAAAACCCGCTGCCTTACCACTTGGCTACGCCCCAACAACTTTACTCTATTTAATATAGCAGTTAGTACTAGGTTACTGTCAAGTATTTTAATAGTTGATTTCAGACAATAGATTTTTACAGCAGGACATTAATTTGTCACAATTCTTACACTTAAAGTTCACATAAACAGCCAAAACCACAAAGTTCAACGAGCATGATGCCAGCGATGCCTTTGCATTTCAATCTGCTCTGCTTGAGTAGGAACATCTTTGGGAAGCCCATCAGAACGTATCCTTGGCAGGCAAAACAATAGTGTAGACTATCTAGTCTGCTCTCCGTGAACCTAGCCCATCAGAAGCAGCAGTCTGTAGCCAATCGGTGGAAACGGCAATACTGGGTTTTAGAGAGAACTTTTTGCTTTCAGCAAGGATTACTCAGCTTTTACTACTCCATCCTCACCGCCTACAAGTCGATAACAGTTATGTTTCAACAGCACTTGCATAAAGTTAACTCTCTGAATAGTGGAAAAAACCAACTAGTAGATAATACAAAGCACTTATCTCGAATTTATACTAGTTTTACCATACTATAGCTAGTTTTTTATAATCCGTGAGCTACAGCTAAATTGTCAATAGTAACTAATTAATCAATTGTAATTAGTTCGAGAGCAATTTTTTGTCTAGTTATGAAATGCAAAAGATTAGCTATTTTAATCAGGAGAATTATTGAATAGCTACTTTGTGATTTAGTAAGTATCCAGTTACTGGTTTTATCAGAAAACATAGCTTTACCTATAGACATACCTTTGATCTTTTCAAGTATTCCATAATTAGCAGTTTTGAATACCGAGCCACAGTTAGGTGCTATATTATCTTGATGTTCTTTTGCCCAAATTTGTCTTGAAGTTATAGGATTTTCGGTGAATTCTGTTCGTTCAAACTTGAAAACTGCACTCAATATCAGTTTTGAGTGTATACCAGTAAATACAGTTTTTCGATAATCTCGGACTATTTGACTATTTGTAAGTGTTTTTATACATCCATCCTCAAAAAAAGTTACACTTTCAACAAAGTCATATATTGTACATCCATGTTGTTTTCCTCTACCAGCGTTCATTGCTAATGCACCACCAATAGTTGCTGGTACAGATGCAAGATAATAGAAAGAATTCATGGAGTTTTGGTAACAGTACTTTAGTACTTCCATAACTGAAACAGAAGAAGACACTTCGAGTCTGTTATTAGATAAAGAATTTGTGTACTTAGGTAGTTTATTTTTAAGTATCAATGATTGGATATTTTTTCTTACAAATAGCGTGTTAGAGCCATTTCCAATTATGTAAATATTTACTTTGTTTTCTTTAGCCCAATTACAGTACTCCTGAAGGTCATGTACACTATTAATCTCTCCTACTGGCTCGAAGTGATGTCGTGTTTTATAGTGCGAAAGATTGTGTGATGTTAAAGACTCGATCTTTAAGTTAGTCATCTTAATTCTTTCTACTCCTTTTGGACTTTGGACAAAAATAAACAGTTAACCTGTAATTTAGCGAACACGGTATATCCCTAAAAAAAGGATAGTCACCAGTCCGCCAATGCATAATACCACCGATAACACATCATTAGGTGCGTACTGACAGAGTATATTTAAATTAAATCACAATTAGTGGTAAAATAATTTTGCGTAATAAAACTGATGTATGTTTAGTTTTGTAAAGACTTTAGAATGACCTATTTTGGAAGTATTTGTTGGCTTCAAATTTCGTTATAGAAGTTGATTTTTTAACCTATTAGGGGTGAAAAGCATACGTCAGTCGATAACCCACAACTAGAGTTATATATCGATTGCTCTTTGTAAAATCGCTTCGACTAAATATTTTTTTGATTCCAGGATCTTTAACTCTAGAGTACTAGATACTGATTCATAGTCAATCTTAAAGATTTCCTCGTTGAGTAATTGATGTTTTAGCTTACCTGAAAATATCCGGTTTTTCAAACCCAGATCAGCAAGCAAGTCTGTTACTTTATTCGATTTATCGCTAGGAACAAATGCGCTAAAAAGTTTCTGAAAAATAATAGAAAATACAGTGCCGTGATAAGTATTAGTTATGATATAAGATGCTTGGCTATATAATCCAATCCATTCTTGTGGACTAGCAGTTTCTAGATTTATTTGCGCTAATTTATTAGCGTTACCAACTGAAACTATAGTGAGGTTTTGATCTTGTGCGAGTAATTTTATAAACTCTTCCTCTTCTGGTTCTAGGTCAGCTTGAATATATAACAAAAGATATTTATCTTTTATTTTTGGAGGACTTTTAAGTGCATCATACTTAATTAGAAAAGTAGGATCTAAAACCTTTATAGCTTCTTTATTACATTCATTGGTAATAATTTTTAAACTATTAGAATCACGAACTAAAATAGTGTGAAACTGATTAATCAAGGTACATATTTCTTTTTGAAAATCTCCTAATTTTATGGTGTTACCAAAACTTGCTGCATAACTTATCTTACGAGTAGTTTTATTGTTAACAAAATCCAAAAAGAAAGAAGAATTATATCCTCTAAAAGAATCTAAACACCATATTTGGTCACTACCACATATTATTACATCATACTTGTCATGATAGTATTTCAGACCTTTTTTATCATAAATTTTCCTCTGGCTTAATTTAATATGAGAAAGTAGAAACCGTCTCATTTTCCAAGATTTTGAAATATTGATGAACGATTTTTCATTAATCCGAATTTTTTTGCTTTCATTAATGCTAAATTTTACCTTTTTGAGCGGAAGTAAAGCCTTAAAATACAGCAATGCTATCTTAAAAGGCCGATAATCTATTATTTCAACATCATAGCCTTGACTATTAAGAAAACTCCAGAGAGCATAAGCTTGCAATGTTGCTCCGTAATTGTCTATATGGTGAAAAGTTAGAATTCCGATTTTCATCTTTGCTTTCTCTGATAAACTATGAGTCTGGCGTTAATTTGACAGCTAAAATCTTTGCTAACTAGTTTTACGAAATTGAATAAATTTAACTTTTTTCGTTAATAAAACTAATTATATTATATTTAGATACATTGAATGAATTCAGAAAATTTTTGTTTGTTCTTCATTATTTATCACATAAGACAGTTCATGCTCTCTTTTTTATTTTAGTATTCAAACTTTCTGCTAAGTCAAGTAGCCGTCTGAAAAGCTTTGGCGATATTACTGAGAGAATAAAAATATAAGTCGAGATACCGAATAACAATGAAATAGCCAGTAACATCCAAGATTCAATAAATGTTTCCAAGAAATATTTAGTTGCTAATATAGTTCCAAACATTGCTGCCGAAGCTACTAAAGGTACTATGTACAAGCGCAGATAGTTAGTTAAATCAATCTTAACAAGTTTATTAATAGCTAATAAGGAAATAGGTAATATTAAATAACCACGGACTACATAAGCAGACGCAACAGCTACAATACCAAATTTGACTACCAGAGCAAAACCGACGACATTAGTAACTGTATTTATTATTTGTATCCATAGCCTCCAGGAAGGTTTGCCCATCGCCATAATTACAGAATTATTATAGAAGAAAATTAGGTGTATAGGACCTATAAGCGATAGTACTTGTAATACTGGAATGCTTTGAACCCACTGCTCACCAAAAAAGACTTTGATAAATTCAGGTGCCAACACTGGTACGCACAGAAATACTGGGAAAACAATGAGACTTGTGAACTGAGTAGCACTATAGAAAGCACTTAATAACCGTTCTGGCTCTCCCTGCAACCTAGAAAATATTGGTAGTGCAACCTTAGTTGTGGTAGTGATTAAAACTTGCATCATTACTTGTAGTAATTTGTAAGCAATCGAGTAATAGCCTAATGCAACAAGTCCTAGAAAGTAGCCAATTAGAAAGGAATCAGATCGACGATTGAAAAAGTTTATTATGTTAAACGCAAATATATTAATTCCAAAGGCAAAAAGTTCTTTAGCATGTATAACAGAAAATTTGAATCCCGGTCGCCAATCGCTAACTCGCCATAAGACTAAAACCTGCACTAAACTACTGGACAGTTGTTGACCTACAAGACTCCAGACACCAAAGTGTAAAAAAGCCATCACTACGCCAACTATACCACCTATTATCACTGCTAATAGTGAGCGTATTGCTAAACTTCTGAAGGCAAACCGACGTTCAAGAACCGCTTGCTGCACGCTGCTCAACCCACTAAATGCAAAGCTTATAGATAAGCATTGAATAATTGGTATTAACTGCGGCTGTTTAAAGAAATCAGCTGCTAATCCAGCGCCAGCAATACTTAGCATAGTCAAGAGTATACTGATTCCTAAAGTTGTCCAGAATGCACTGTCCAAGTGTTCTGCATCTATCTCCTGACGCTGGATAATCGCTACAGAGAATCCTTGGTCAACGAAAATTTGTACAAATTCAATAAAAATATATGCTAGAGCAATTAAACCAAAAGTTTCTGGACTAAGTAAACGAGCTAGGATAAAGAAAACAACTAAAGAGATTGCTTGGCGTCCCCCACTTTCGATAGCAGTCCAAATTACGCTTTTAACAGCTTTTTGCCGTAAATTTGATGAATTTTGAGGTGATTCCATTAAAAGTTTCCCGATGAAAGAATCTAAAAGTATTTTTTTTGATTATTCTAGTTGATATGTGTATCAACAATCTTATGTTACACAGAACACATATTCCTTTTCCTTAATCCCCAGTTTGTTGAAGGAAGACCGCTGCAATACGATTTGATGATAGTAGTTGCTTGGTAGCCAGCCAAATAAACAGTGGAATGGTTTTAGCATAGCGGCCACAAAGTCGTCGTGGTTCTTGAATCCATCGATACAGCCATTCAAGTCCTAAGTCTCTAACTATGCGAGGTGCGCGCTTGCGGATTCCTGCATAAACTGGAAAAACTCCACCCAGTCCAATCATTACAGCTTGTATCTTACCCTTATGTTGAGCTATCCAATTTTCTTGTTTTGGACATCCCAGAGATACTAAGACAGCGCCGGCACCACTAGAGTTAATCTTTTCAACCAAAGCTTCGTCTTCAATTTCAGTCAGGGGACGAAAGGGTAGAGGTTCCATCGCCGCAATCTTCATCTGAGGAAATTCGTACTCTAAGCGGCTTCGCATCTTAGAAAGGATTTCTGTTTGGGAACCTAGAAAGAAAACACTGAGATTTTGTGTTTGAGTTAGCTGACACAATGCTAGGAAAATATCCATCCCCGCAACACGGTCTTGGTAACACGCTCCCATTTTCCGCATCATCCATACGAGAGGCATACCATCAGGAGTAACTATATCTGCATTTCGTAATACGTTGGCAAATTCTGGTTCCCAATGAGCCTCAATAAGCATATGTACATTGGCTACGTATACACTTTTACTCTCACGTCTACTCGCCCATTTAAGTATTGTTTGTACCTGGTCATCAAAGCGTAAAGCAGTAATGGGAAAATCAAGCACTTTTTTAGTAGGTAGAAGCACTATTGCCACTATAAATAACTCCTGTGTCGAAGAAAAGAATCCATAGATTACCTAGACCATTCCGAATATTGAAGAATTCAGATTAGATGACTCCTAATTTTTTGAAGGATTCTGTCATCGTTGGAAGTTAACATATGGAGCTCCAATTGCCTTCTTAGTAGATTTTAGTTTTCCCGATAATACTATACTAATTTATTGCTGTGTTTTAGTTTACTGTTTTAACTAAAGGATTTCAGACGCTGTTTGACAAAATTCATACTTCCTTCATAATTAATTTTTCGTTGGTTCATCCAAGCATTACAATTGTGATAAATTTTTAGTAAGTACGTATTGTATTGCGTTATTTTTATTACAAAAACAATTATGTAGCAAAGCAAAATACCAGGCAGTCAGTCTACTGATTTTGATACGTAAGTATGCGCTTAAGAGGTTTGATTCAAAATATAATAATTTGAAGAATAAGCTAATAATTTTTATGATAATTTTAACCTATATTCCGCGGGTGCGTAGGCGTAGCCCGCCGCAGGCATCGCAAATGCTGTATTTTTGAAAATGACGTAAATTTCGATTTCTCAAAGACCCTTTATTTTTTACTTCCAGTATATTCCTCAATTCGACTGACCGAGTTGCTGCACTAGCAATGATTATGGGTTTGCCTATTAGGTATACGGTATACGCGACCTTGGTATCTTAGAGTCTGCTGTAGCGCAACCAAAAATGACTTTAGGGGGAGAAGACTTATATCCTACAATTGATATTTTCTGCAAAGGCTGGATTTCCTAACTTTTTTTATAAATAACCATACAGCACTTCCGACAGCTATGAGGTACATTTTCAAAGCTGAAAGCTATGCTAGGAAAGGGCAAGGAGAAAAACTGTATTGCATAATAGCGGGAAGCGCTGTATAGTTATCACTCCATACCTTGTTGCTTAAACATTTCCATCAATTTACGTTTACGAGCGTGGGCTTGTATCAACTTTTCACGATAGCTTAACCAATCAGCCTTCTTCCCAGATTCCAAGTAGGCAATACGTGCCTTTTTCAACCATTCAACCGCGTAGTAGTAGTATTCTGCTTTACCTGCATCCATAATCTTTTCGGCACGGCGACAAGCATTAGCAATCACCCAACCAGGATTGTGAGGGATAGCAGCATTCATGACTCGGTGAATCAATTCTGAATCATAAGAACTGAGTTCACTAACGATCGCAATTGCATCATCAATTAGCCCCTCATGCAAGAAAATATCCACCTTGGCTGATTCTGTTCCCCAACCACCAGAAGTACGAATAATTCTCAGCAGGTCTATTTTGATACTTTCCCAGTTTTCTCCAGCCAATTCTTCCATTTTTTGGTAGTCAACAAAGGAAGGCTTGAGTTGGAAAGCAGCCTTAATTGCTAATAAAGCAGCTTCATGATTACCCAACTCAAAAGCTAAATCACTTGTCCAAATTCCCAATTCGTACTGACAATTACCCGGCAGATTTAATCCATTCTGGGCTATGTCTAGTGCCTGCTGTAATGCCTCCTGAACGCTTAGTGTTTTCGCTAGAGCGAAGGCTTCTTCCATTGAGTTCATCTGGGTTTGAGCGGCATCAATTGCTTCTTCCACCCTGCCTAAACGCCCTAGCATTGTAAGATACTGCTGGGTTTGCCCTTCCGCTTCTGCTAAATACAGGTATTCTTGGTAACGTTCTTGACGTTCGAGAATTTTCAGCCGAATTAGTGCCAAATCATCTGCATAATCGGGTACATCTTCTTCCCAAGCTCCCCTTTCGGTGATATTACCTTGGAGAACTTGCAGCAACGGTGGATAATCCCAACCTTGGCGTAAAGCCTCCATAATCATGCCAAAATCAGCATTCCACTCATCTTGCCAGGCTTCCAAATTTATTTGAATATCAACTTTTTCTTCTGGGGTGAGTTCGGCACTGAGAATTGCTTCACACCAAGCCTCATTTAATTCCCCGATAATTTCATCATTTTCGATGCCGTATTCTGCAACATCGTCCCAATTTTCTACACAGGTAGAGGTAATCGCTTCTAAAATAGCGATCGCATTCTCACCATCTCCACGTTCGCTAAAATCTACAGCAGTTTGCACCACACTCAGCAATTCCTCGGCAATCGGGTCTTCTTCGTACCCCTCCTCGAAGCAGCGCACAGCATCCCGAAGAATCTGGCGCACTTGTCGCCGAAAGGGAGCCGAATCAATAGTACTGCGGCGCACAAATTTTGTGGTTTTTTCCTGGACATCAGGACTCGTCATCAAACTTAAATGGCGGTCAATCGCCTCAATCAGTGGTGGATATTCTGTCACCAACTCTTGCAGCAGCCTTTGAGTTTGGATATGATCCAAGCGATCAAGTAGTTGTTCTAGGGTGGGGCGCTGCTCAATATTTTCTGAGTTACGCGCACAGACGAGCATCGTCGCTACAACGTGTTTGCACCACCCATCAAGGTCGTAGACACAGGTGCAGTTGACTGAGGTTAACCCACTGCTATCGAAACTCAGGTTGACATGATAAGGTCTGGGTTGACTGCCCATCACATCTGCCTGAATCAGATCACCACGTTGAGTAACAGCATTGACAGCACCAGCCTCATAGTATGCCTCGCCTCGCTGGAAAGATTTGGCGTTGGCATGACGGCGGATAGTAAATTCACTGATTTGAGGAATAGACATCGAGCGATCGCCTGCGTAAATCCTTTGGATGAATCCTAAATCCAGCTTATGTGTTAGCCTAACCCGCTGTAAAGAAAAATATCTAAGAGTTAGGAGCAGTGCTTTCAAGATGAGTCTGGATAAGACTGCAATTTTTATTCATTAACTAGCTCTGAACTCGGAAATTCAAGCTTAAAACTCGGAAGTTGAGCCTCTGAACTCGGAAGTTGAGCCTTTGAACTCGGAAGTTGAGCCTTTGAACTCGGAAGTTGAGCCTTTGAACTTGGAAGTTGAGCCTTTGAACTTGGAAGTTGCACCTTTGAACTCGGAAGTTGAGCCGTTGAACTCGGAAGTTGAGCCTTTGAACTCGGAAGTTGAGCCTTTGAACTCGGAAGTTGCACCTTTTAACTCGGAAGTTGCACCTTTTAACTCGGAAGTTGCACCTTTTAACTCGGAATTGTCCAAAACTCAGCACTGAGTTGGTAAAATGTTGGGTTTTGTTCCTCAATCCAACCTACACATTTTTATTTTTTAGGCAAAACCTATGCACTATTGGGGTCACTCCTAACTCTCCACTCCCTTTGTAGTATAAAAAAAATAAGTATATGGATTTGACTATAATTACTGAAACCATCCATCTTTTTGCCAAAAGCGCGTGAATCATAATTTCAGTTAGCAACACCAAAACCTTAAAGGGGTTGCGCTGATTGCCGGTCAAGTTGAGAATAAATAGGCGAAGAACACAGGGAAACTAACGTGAGTCAAGGATTTGATTACGATTTAGTAATTATCGGCGCTGGTGTAGGCGGACATGGCGCAGCCTTACACGCCGTAAGTTGCGGTCTGAAAACAGCGATTATTGAAGCTGCTGATATGGGAGGAACCTGTGTTAATCGGGGCTGCATTCCTTCTAAGGCGCTGCTAGCGGCATCTGGACGTGTGCGGGAGTTACGCAATACCCACCACCTCAAATCGCTGGGAATTCAAGTTGGGAGCGTAGAATTTGATCGTCAAGCGATCGCTGATCATGCCAGCAATCTCGTCTCGAAAATTCAAGGCGACTTAACCAACAGCCTCAAACGTCTAGGAGTCGATATCATCAAAGGCTGGGGCAAAGTTGCTGGGGCACAAAAAGTCTCCATCACCGGAGACGGTGGTGAAAAAAACATCACAGCCAAAGACATCATCCTTTCGCCTGGTTCAATTCCTTTTGTACCTCCAGGGATTGAAGTAGACGGCAAAACTGTCTTTACTAGCGACCAAGGCATCAAGCTAGAATCACTACCAGACTGGGTGGCAATTATTGGCAGTGGTTACATCGGCTTGGAATTTTCTGATATTTACTCAGCTTTGGGTTGTGAAATCACCATGATTGAAGCCCTAGATCAGTTAATGCCAGGATTTGACCGCGATATTGCCAAACTTGCCGAACGGGTGCTGATTACTCCCCGCGATATTGAAACGAAAGTGGGGATATACGCTAAAAAAGTCATTCCCGGTTCGCCTGTAGTGATTGAGTTAGCAGATTTCAAAACCAAAGAAGATGTAGATGTCATCGAAGTAGATGCTTGCTTGGTAGCCACAGGACGCATCCCGGTGACACAAAATCTCGGTTTAGAGTCTGTGGGCGTGGAAGTTGATCGGCGGAATTTTATCCCAGTTGACGATCGCATGGCAGTCTTATCAGGGGGTGAAGTAGTACCGCATTTGTGGGCTATTGGCGACGCTAATGGCAAGATGATGTTGGCACATGCGGCTTCAAATCAAGGCATTATAGCGGTAGAAAATATAGTTGGGAGGGAAAGAACAATAGACTATCGCAGCATCCCCGCAGCCGCATTTACCCACCCAGAAGTTAGCTATGTCGGCTTAACTGAAACAGCAGCTAAGGAGTTGGGACAAACCGAAGAATTTGAAATTGCCACAAGTAAGAGTTACTTCAAAGGAAATTCCAAAGCGTTGGCAGAAAATGAAGCCGACGGTATGGCTAAAGTGATATATCGCAAAGACACAGGAGAAGTCTTAGGTGTCCACATTTTCGGACTGCACGCCGCAGACTTAATTCATGAAGCGTCAGCAGCGATCGCAAACCGTCAATCTGTTCAAAATCTCGCACATCTAGTTCACGCCCACCCGACACTTTCGGAAGTCCTGGACGAAGCTTATAAACGAGCGATCGCCATCTAAAAGTTAGGAGTGAGAAGTTAGGAGTTAGGAGTTAATAATTCCTAACTCAGCACTCCCAACTCATAACTCAGCACTGATTATGCAAAAGTCATTGGAGAATCTTTGGTAAAACAACCAGATCCCGGCGCTGCGTAGGCGTAGCCCGTCGTAGACATCGCCCGTATATTACCGAGGAATTTCTGAAAGAAACACCTTAAGAGCGCCTTTAGCACGGGATAACTACACAGAATTGTGGGGCGATCAAGCAGACTATGCGTAGATACGCAGCAGTTTGCCGTTAAGTATCATCAATATCTTTGCTAAATCTTCATTGCTAATCGAATCAAAGTTATGAACAACTAGTTATTTATTATGTAACAATTTATTCAAAAGACATAAACTCTAACTAATACAAAATCTCAAATATGAAATCAAAAATTAACTTCATGGAGCAAATTCCTCTACCTTCACCTATTCACTACGAACTTATACTTCAACTTTTAGAAAGACAAACCATGTTAGCGGTAAATGACAATCCCGATTTACGGCATCAAGTGAATCAGCTAATTATTACTCTCCGAAAAGCTGCCGTACAACAAAAGCGACTAGAAGAAATTTGCGAGTTTTCCTCTGTAACTGTTGATTACCGTTGGTCGATTAACCATCATAACGGTAGTAAAGTTGTCGCCCCAGATTAAAGCTGATAACTTATTATCTAAACCTCAAATTTGGCATCTTTGTTAGGTTAGCTTACCGCCGCCAGAAAGGAAGAATCTTTGTATGTTGAAAAGGGCAGTACTCATAACTTCCACCGCCCTTGCCTGACTCAAATGCACAGTTTGGGGTGCAATTGAAAGTGAGCTAGAAAGATTCTGGTCACAAAAGTTTGTCTGTTTTGCAAAAATATCTATTGATATAAATTTAACACAGTTATTTTTATCTAACTACTAATACCATGTCCGCTTGATTACTTATTAAATCCTAAGAACCCCAAAGAGCCAAAGCTATGCTTTGTCTCTCCTCCTGCGGCTACGGTGTACACACAAGTCCTAAAGTTATTACTTCTACATCTTCTTAATTTTTTAAGAAGATGTAGAAGCAAATTTGGAATTATTTAGCGTTGGAGTTGAATATAGTTACTTAAAACATATAAATTACTAATAGGGGCTTTTCTCCGGATATAGCAGCTTAATACGCTTTTGCCGTAATGCTAATTCTTCTTGGTGTAGCTGCTCTAACTGCTCTACTATCTCTTCTTTTACCCCTATAATAGAAGCCATTTGGCGAATTTTTTTCTTTTCCTGTTCATGAAGTTCTCCATCAGCAGCAGAAGCTCTAATTGCTGTGAGAAGTAAATCTCTTTGTGCAATAGATACTTGAGGAGAGCGAGCAATTACCTCTTCTATATCTTCATCTGCTTCGTATGCTTTTAGCTCTTCAATTACCCAGTCTGCTACTCCCCAGGATGCACAGAATCCAATAGCCCAATCTTTTTCTTCGCTTGAGAGAACTCCATCTCCTTTAGCGCAACATAAAACTGATTTCATATAAATGCAACAATCTTCATCTGTCGGGATCTCGCTAAAGCCAAAGAACCAATTAAATATCCAAGATTGACCAAGTTTTTTGATGTCAGACATAAGTTTTACTTCTATTTACTAATTTTTGTGTGTCTATTCCAGCGTGGAATAACCCTGAAATATTATTAGTATTAGAGCAAAAATACAAGGACAGTTAAGAAATAATTTTTGGACACTTAAGACAGTTAACAAAAATGTCTGAATATGCAAATATTTCCTAGCAAAATGCTTGAGATTAAATATATATTAATGGGGCTTGAGTAGCAGGCGAACCGAAAACTGGGATAAGCTTGAAAGTCTTATTAGATACATTGGTGACAAGTTAAGGAAAAGAGGAAATTGTCAAGGGTGGTATTTCGATAGGTCAAAAATCGTGAGAAACTCAATCTAGACAGTAAGGCAACAGACCCCGTTAAGTATTTTGCTGACCCCCAAAATCGAGACTTAGGTATTATCAAACAGAAGCGAAAACCAAACGTTAAGTTAATTGTCGCTCCTTTTCCTGATCTCCAACGAGGGTCTGACCAGCTTTTTTGCAACAATTCTCTCAAAGCCTCTTGACAAAAGACTTACAGCCTTAACTTGTCACCAATGGCAGCCCCTAATCAGCCATTCCCATGCTCTGCGTGGGAACGAGAGAATGTTGTCTCTCTAACTCCCCAACTTTCGCTAACACGGCGATCGCCTCTCAGACTCATAGTAACTTTTATCACTCTTTTTTTAGGAATATTCCTGATACGCACTAACTTTGTCTGTCAAAAGAAATGTTGGTGCAAGTCAAATGAAATACCATGAGTGATATTAGCCTACTGATGATGGGCGTGTTAACAACAGCGCCAATATCTGCGCTCAATCTACCAGCACAGCCTGTAATTGAGTCGAATAATTTAGTGGAACAGTCAGCACAGGAAAATTTATCTCAAGTAGTCCCACCTGCTGAAATTACACCGCCTGAATTTGTGCAGCCAAATATAACCACCTCATCAGCCATAAAAAATAAGTACGAAAATATACTTAAAAAAAGTCGAGGAAAAATTCAATTCATAAGTTCCCCTAACTTATCTGAATTAAAAGACACTCAACTTGTAACAGAAGTAGCACAGAACCAAGAAAACACAGAAGAATTTTCTCTATCTCCTCAGCCTCCAGACTCAGATAACCAAATGTCTCAAGTCAACTCAGTATCGCAACTTGAGGATGTGCAACCCTCTGACTGGGCTTTTGGTGCTTTGCAGTCTTTGGTAGAACGCTATGGCTGTATTGCTGGATACCCCGATGAGACTTATTTGGGGAATCGTACCATTAGCCGTTATGAATTTGCTGCTGGTTTAAATGCTTGTTTAGAGAAGATTAACGAAGCGATGCCTGCGGCGGGCTACGCCTACGCTAACAATAAAATAAATAATGAAGATTTAATCTTGCTGCAAAGGTTGCAAGGCGAATTCAAACCAGAGTTACAGCAATTACAGCAGCGTGTCGAGGCTGTCGAAAACCGGACTAGTGAATTACAAGGTAATCAGTTTTCCACAACTACCAGACTATTTGGACAAGCCGTTTTTAGCGTTCAGGGAACCAATAGCCCTGATGTGGATTTGTTTCCTAGAGATGGTGTACCTGAACGCCAGGGAAAAACGAATCTAACTTTCACAAGTAGCGCCCAACTAACCTTAGCAACTTCGTTTACAGGGCGAGATTTGTTGTTAACAGGGCTGTCTGCGGGTAATTTGGGTTCTGCTGCATCGTTAGTATCTACCAATATGGGGCGGTTAGGTTTCGAGTCAAATACAGACAACAATTTAGTTATTAGTGATTTATCTTATCGATTTCTCGCCTCGGATAACTTGGGAATTGTCTTGGGTACAGTGGGAGTCAACCCCATCAACACCTTTCGCGGTATTAGCCCTTTAGAAGGTTCTAGCGATGGTGCAATTTCTCTACTTGGTCAACGTAACCCAATTTTAGGTATTGGCAACGGCACCGGTGGTATAGGCTTTGACTGGCAAATTAGCGATCGCATTAGTTTACAAGGCGTTTATAGTGCGGAAATTCCCAGTTTTCCTGGCAACATCAACCAAGGCGGACTGTTTGGCGGTAGATTTACTGCTGGCGCTCAGTTAAGTTTAGCACCTACCAATAACATCGATATCGGCGTGCATTATCTTTATTCCCACTCCCCAGATGGCTTACTGGGAAATGGCATCGGTGATTCTCAACTGATTTCGCCTTTTGCAGATGCTACAGCTTTCGATACCCAAGCAATTGGCACTACCGTTGCTTGGCGAGTTAACCCTAACTTGCAGTTGGGCGGTTGGGGTGGCTTTACTTCCTCCAAACCATTCAACATTTCTGGAAGTGTGGAAACCACCAACTGGATGGTATTCGCGGCTTTTCCCAATTTGCTGCGTCCTGGGAATTTAGGAGGCGTTCTCGTAGGACAACCGCCTAAAATTACTTCGAGTACTTTACCCGAAGGCTTTAATTTTCCCAACTTTTCTGATGGGGGGACAGCAGGCGGACGTAGTGACACATCAATTCACGTAGAACTTTTTTACCGCGCCCAGTTAAGCGACAATATTGCCCTGACTCCGGGCTTATTCGTCATTTTCAATCCTGATCACAATGCTGCTAACGATGCTTTAGTAGTTGGGGCATTGAGAGCAACTTTCCGGTTTTAATTTTATACCGATGTAAATGTAATTAAATATGCTGTTTCCATACTGATTAATTCAGTATGAAATGCTTTCATCACTCAATGAGAGCAGGGAAAATCTGTGCGTATTTTTTTGATATGTCATTAAATGAGCAAATTTTTCATGAAATTACATTCATCAACTCATACCAGTTGGAAAAATGTTAGCGACAAATGGATTTACACAACCCATATGCAGAAGGCAATTCCCAATCCAAAATCCAAAATCCAAAATCCAAAATTCTATCAGTTGGGTTGTGTTGTTCTTAGCAGCAGCAGTTTAGCCGCAGTCATCATCGGTTTAGGTGGAACAAGTGCTTTCGCTCAAATCACAATTCAAAGCACTGGGACATTATCAGGTACTATCCAACTTCCCAGCATTAATCCCAACTTCAATCAAAGCACTACTCGTGTTGATACAGACGACACGGGAACTTACTCCCGGAACTTAGGTTCCAGGAACAGTCCTAATTACGTTCCTGTATATAAGTCAGATTATGTACAGATGAGAACACGCTCTGATGGTAGCCTGCATTACTTTGTTGACTTTAAAGGTATTCCGATTGTCTCCTTCAACGGCGTTCTCACTTCGCCGATTCTCTCTGGCGGTGAGTTGACACCCTATAAATACCAGGGAAGATTGGCCGGAACCACATTTCAAGGAGTAGTTCAGGATGAATTTAATCTCACAAAAGCCTTATACACTGGTACTGTCACCGATCCAAACACTGGAAACCAGTATCAGGGTACTTTTGAAGTAAGTGGCTATGGAGTGCGATATAGCGATCGCAATGGTGGTGCAACCCCCACAGTCTTTGATTTCAAGTCTGATATCCCAGGTTCACCAAAGGTAACTTCTTTGGAAATGACTAACTCACCCTTGGCGAGATTAACAATCAAAGTACCTGCAACTGCAACTCTCATAACTCCCACACCAGTAATTGGCGGTGGTAGTACACCCACTCCTCCATCTGTAATTGGCGGTGGTAGTACACCCACTCCTCCACCTGTAGTTGGCGGTGGTAGCACACCCACTCCTCCACCTGTAGTTGGCGGTGGTAGCACACCCACTCCTCCATCTGTAATTGGCGGTGGTAGTACACCCACTCCTCCACCTGTAATTGGCGGTGGTAGTACACCCACTCCTCCACCTGTAATTGGCGGTGGTAGTACACCCACTCCTCCACCTGTAATTGGCGGTGGTAGTACACCCACTCCTCCACCTGTAATTGGCGGTGGTAGTACACCCACTCCTCCACCTGTAGTTAATGATAGTAGTGCGATCGCTCCTCCACCTGTAGTTAGTGATGTTAGTGCGATCGCTCCTCCACCTGTAGTTAGTGATGTTAGTGCGATCGCTTCCCCGATAACTACAACGTACACATTGGGGGCTAATTCTCCATCGCTTTCTACTACACCTAACATAGAATTCAGTAGTGGTAATTCTCTGGAGGTTAATCAAGTAGTTGTGAACCCTGAAACCCTTGCTCAAACTACTTGTTTACAGGATTATACTAATAGCTGTACAATACCGACCTTACCCAAACAAGCGATCGGCCCCCGGAGTCGAGTGCTACTGCGTTAGTTATTTAACCTCGTTAGTTCTCAAGGGATTGCACAATTATTCTAGGCTTCTTGGCAAAAGCTTTAGGGTGCTTCTGGAACTCGAATTGGGCAGAATGAAATCAATAATAATAGCTAGGATAGGGGCAACATTCCAGTTAGGAAATTCGACCGGAAGTTATTTAGTGGCCTTTTTGTGGTTCATGCTTCCATTCTGTGGTAGATTTTACCCGGATGATTTTCTAGCTATACTAGTGGCTTAAGCCGATTGATTGATAAATTTCATTCCCCAGTTTGAAATACACAAAAACTCTAGGTTTCGGACATCTATATCAGTGTGCATTTACTTTTAACTGACACAAAAATCTTGTCTGATGTTAGAGGAAATCAATTTCCTTGGGTATTAGAAAAACTTTATCAGTCAATCACTGAGATTAACCCTAAAACGACAAAGTAAATCTAGATCAATCAAACGTCTTCTGAGTTAGCACCTATGAAAGAAGAATTGATAGCCAGAGTTGTGCAAGTCTTGCGAATTAATATGAGTTGGATGACTTGGAATTTATTTCTAGCTTTTATACCTTTGGCTTTGAGTGTGTGGCTATTTCGCATCAAGCGGGGTGGCACTTGGCTTTGGTGGCTAGGATTCTTAGTTTTCTACGCTTTCTTACCAAATGCCCCATATTTGCTAACTGATGTAATTCACCTGATAGATGATATCCGCACGATTCAATCGGTGTGGATGATTACTTTGGTACTAATTCCTGTATATTTGCTAGTAATTCTCGGTGGATTTGAAGCTTACGTAATATCGTTAATTAATTGGGGTCACTATTTACATCGCATCGGTAAAAGCGAATGGATCTGGAGGGTTGAATTGATTACCCACGCTCTCTGTGCTGTTGGTGTCTATTGGGGGCGATTTTTGCGTTTCAACAGTTGGGATTTTATTACTCAACCTGATGCCGTACTGACTAAAGGTGTTGAAGAGATCCTTGGTAAACAGCCATTGGTAATTATTGCTATCAGTTTTGTGATACTTGCAGGTTTGTACTGGATTATGAAACGAGTAACTTTGGGTTTTGTCAGGCAACCAAAAAATGCATATCCTATCAAGACACAATCAGCCGATTCTAACACCCCAAACGTAGGATGATCGAATTTTAGATTTTGAATTTTGGATTTTGGATTGAAAATTCAAAACCGTTCGGCTGAGGCTCACGGCGAAGCCTAAAATTTAAAAAAGGTTACAAGCAAGCGAATTTATACTCGCTCCGCGAGAAGCAAGCTACGTGAAATAAATCTAAAATCCAAAATTAAATGACAAGCCCCTGACTTTAGGTATGAGGTTAATCTAAAATCTAAAATCCGAAATTGTGTGACTCGCCGACACTTTGATGATCTCAAAATTGTAGCAGAAAATTCCCAATCTCATGGTCGCCATTTATAACGCGGAACCCACTGAAGGACTTCTTTAGCGAGTTGGGTGTTAATCAAGGCTTTGTAAGGTTCATGTTCATATTCATCGCCTCCGCGCCAATCCACTTCAGGAAGTAGAGATTGAGCCATTTCTTGACTAGTTCGATGCGCCGAAGAAATATCATCAGCGCATAGTAGCAAGGTAACATGACCTGGATTAGGGCAGTATAAAGCGTATCGCGCTGCTTCTGCGGCGTCTCTCACATCCAGAAAAGCACCGTATTCCCAAAATGGATTCCACTCAAAATTGGAATTAGCTTGCCGATTGGAAATAATAAAATCGTAAGTGTCTTCATCAAAAACACCTGGTGGTCGCAGACAAATAGTTGAAATACCTGTGCTATCAGTAAAGTATTGACACATTTTTTCACCAAGGCGTTTGGAAACGGCATAAGGGGTGGTTGGATAACAAGGATGATTGTCATCTAAAGGAAGATAATCCGGTTTTCTCTCGCCTTTAAACACTCCTAATACATCAACACTGCTGAAGAAAACAACGCGTTTGAGTTTTGCCTCTGCTGCTGCTGAAAGAATATGCCAAGTTCCGAGAAGATTAACCGCCATTATCTTATCCGACACATCCTCAGAGTTTCCAAGTAGCGCCGCCAGATGAACAACTGCATCGCAGCCTTGAAGTGCCGAACGAATTTCATTTGGATTTAGAATATTATGACCATTTGCAATATCAAAACCAATCACTTCGCATCCGTCAGTACGCAGAACTTTTTCAACAACTGAACCAATCATTCCTTCGTTGCCAGTAACTAATACTTTCATAACACTCATGATGGTTTATGATATTTACTAATATGCATATTTAGCATCAAAAACATTTTAAAATTTTACGTAACTCTGGCAATTTTGGATTGAAGGAAAAATCTAAAATCTAAAATCCAAAATTGAATTACTCCTAACTAATGGAGTTTTCGTCGTGCTGCTGCTAAAATTAAACGTTGTTCAGCACGAGCGATCGCTTCATATATTCGCTCTACTGCTTCTGGTTCAACAGAAATGGAAGTAATACCCCATTCCACTAACTTATCAATAATTTCTGGATAGAGAACTGGTGCTTGACCGCAGATTGAACAAGGTATACCAGCACTTTGAGCCATTTTGATGAGTTGAGCGATCGCACTCATAACTGCCGGATGACGCTCATTAAATACTTTTGCTAGCTGTCCTTGTTCTCGATCCACTCCTAGCAGTAATTGGGTTAGGTCGTTTGTACCAATAGAAATTCCAGCTACACCTGCTTTGACATATTCTGGCAGTAAAAACAGTACGCTTGGCACTTCTGCCATCATCCACAATTGAAACTGCGATACCTCAGTTAAAAGAGCTTGCTCAACTTTGCGACGGCAAAAAACAAATTCTTCCACAGTCCGAACAAAAGGTAATAGTAGGTGGACATTACTGTAGCCAGCTTGCTGTACAGTTGCCAAAGCCTTCAATTCTAACTCAAATACAGCAGGATTACGTAAATAGCTGAAAGTGCCATGTTCACCCAACATAGACTGCGGTGAAGATTGTAAACTATCACTCAATGATGGTAAATCTGGCGATCGCCAATCTAAAGAACGATAAAAAACTGGTCTTGGTGAAAAGGCACGGGCAAACTCCATAATCTGGTTTGACCATAGCTCTAACAATTCTGCTTGACGCCCGCCCAAAATCCAATTATTAGGATGTTGCCCTTCCAATATGTTTAATACCATCAATTCTGAGCGTAACAATCCTAGCCCATCCACAGGCAAGCTTTGCGTTTGCTCTATCAAACTAGACTGACTCAAGTTAACCAGCAATTGAGTAGCAATCATCGGTAGATGAGAATGGGATGCTTTAGGGTGATGAGAAGAAAGAAAATTTTCTCCCACTTTTCCCCCTTCGCCCTCTCTCCCTGTTACCATCTCCTGTTTTGAGTCTCCTTTGATCCGATAAACTTCTCCTCTATTGCCATCAAGCAGCAGTCGTTCGCCAGTTTGGATTAAGGTTGTGGCAGATGTCGCGTTCACTACTGCTACGATACTTAATTCTCTAGCAAGAATTGCGGCGTGGCTGGTTAATCCCCCTTGTTCAGTTATAATACCAGCAACTTGTTGCAATAACGGTAACCAATCAGGTGTGATTGTTGATACTACTAAAATCACTCCCTTGGGTAATTGTTTGGGTTTCTGTTGTGGATTAGTAATTACCAGAGCATTGGCCACAACACGTCCCCCTGCTGCCCCTAGTCCCCTGAGAAAGTGGACGTGGGAAATTACAGATTGGGGAGTACTAACTTGTGTTACGTAGAGTTTGCCAGATGTGGTTTGCCCAGCGATAGTCCATTTAATGGTAAATGTTTTACCTAGTTCACTCACCAATTGAGTTCCGAGAGCAATTATTTGTTGTAAGTATTCTTCTTGTAAAGCGTACTGTTTTTGTTGGGCTTCCTGAAGTAGGTAGGTAATCAGACAAGTGTTATCTGAGGTTAGTATTGACTTCGGCACAGGTTGCGAAAAAGCTCCAGGTGCTGCATCATCAACAGCATAAGCCAGCGTTTTCTTGCCTAGCTGTTGCTCAAGCACAACCCCAGTTTCCGGTTGAATGTAGTACATATCTGGCTGGACTTCGCCAAGAGCGATCGCAATTCCTAATCCCCAAGTAGCTTCAATTTCCCACCCAGAGGGGTTGACTCTGAGCAAGCCACTAGCGATCGCATTTTCAACAGGTTGCACCAAAACTGCTAGATTTATTTGTTGTAGGTCAATTCCGGCTCGCTGCCAATATAGTAGACTTCTCGCACGAAATATCTGACTCCAGGTACGCTTTAATCCAAAAGCGATCGCTTCGGGTTCGCAGTGACAAAACACCGACTCTAGCAACCCAGATATATTTCCCATACCTGGGGTCGCAGTTGATACTGCTAGAGTAGGTCGGAGAATCAAACAGCCAGTTTGCCATTCTCTTGCTGCTTGGAAAATTGTACTCACCCACTGCTGTGGTACTGTGGCAGTCAGAATTTCCTGGCGCAAGCGACCAGCCACTTGTTGAAGTTGACGCCAATTAGCTACATCTAGGTATAACGAAGAATGGGGTAAGTCAGCAACTAATGACTCTGAACTGTTAAGATTTTCGAGAAATTGTCGCAAAATTTCCGCCGAAATAACAAAACCAGGCACCACCGGATAGCCACGCTGGATAATTTTGCTTAAGTAAAACGCTTTTTCACCTACTTTGACGCGGTCTGGTAGTTTAATTTGGTCTAGCCAGTAGAGTTTATCCACTCAATTTGTTAGTTGTCAGTTATCTATTTTTGTAGCCACAGCCATTCCCTCCCGGTACTTTATCATACGTAAATCCACTGGCTCCTTATTAGAAAGAGTTTTCAGCATTTACGTTTAATTTTGCCGACCTAGTTAGTAATTAATTGCTAGTTACACGATGTAAAGTTTGGAGCGCTGGCAATGCTTACTCACAGCGCTCCAAACTTTTCAAGAGAAAGCGTCCTTATTTCAATCACCTAGATTTATTATGGGGTTACCCAGCACTCAGCCGCGTGATTCAGGGGATTTCTCGGTGCTGGAGAAATTAGGCGTTAATCTTGCCAGCAATCATAATATACCTCAGTAAAGCTGTCTTTTGTGCCAAATTATGAACGTGAAAACTTTTTGCGTAACTGTCCAATTGGAAACTCTATGAAGTGATAAATCCCATAGGCTAATCCAAAACAAATTAATAGAGAAATCCCTCCTTGGATAACTTTAGGAAATTGAGGTAGATGTCTCATAACAGCGAATATTACAGTGAAATGGACAAGGTACAGAGAGTAAGAAAGTAAACCAATAAAACGCACCCAATTCAAATTTAACAATGGAAATAATCCCCAATTGGGAAAGCGAATAGCGGCAATAAAGATTGGGTATAATGCAATTCCCTGTATCGTATAACGAAAGGTTTCTTGAAATTCAGGTGAGCGATATACGAATGAAAAGAGAATTAAGATTATTCCTCCAGGCAGAAAGAAATACTTCCATAACTTGTTAGAGTGATGTTGAGGGTCCATTATCGGATTATGATTAACTGCCAAGGCACAGCCAAATAGAATACTATCTAGCCGAGTATCTGTTGCGTAAAATACACGTGTTGAGGAGGCATCAAAACCATAAACCAGAATGCATCGCCAAAGTAAGACAGCTAAACATAATCCCCAAAGGATTTGCATTTGTCTAGCTGGACTCATACGCAGTTTACGTAGAGCTAGATAAAGCAGTGGGAAAAGTAAGTAAAAGTGTTCTTCGACAGCGAGAGACCAATATACCCAACTACCAGGAGCTACTCCTTGAGCTAATCCAAAAATTATATAGTAGTTGGCATAGTGCAAAGCTTGAGACAAGAGCGCGGGCAAATAAATAATTTGTTCCTTAAATAACCCTAAGGCAGTTAAGGTAGTTCCTAAAATTAACACTAGATAAAATGACGGCCAAATACGCAGTATTCGTCTTATATAAAAGAGCTTAAAATCAATACTCTCGTAGCGATCATACTCTCGTCTTAGAAGGGTTGTTATTAAATACCCACTGAGAAAGAAAAATACTGTTACACCGAAGCCTCCGGGAATAATATTTCCAAGTCCTGCATGGGATACAAACACAAGTAAGAAAGCAACAGTTCTTATCCCATCGAGAGATGGTATGTAAAATCTTGAATGTGCATTTCCACCAACTGAAGTCTCTGGATTACTTGCAGGGGAAGTTGTTGACAGTTTTTCCAAGAATCTTTACTCCTTGATGGTGCAAAAGAATAGGCTGAAAAGTTTGCGACATCAAGAATCCAGCTAAGTTATCTGATATACCGCACTTTTACAGACATATTCTGTTTTTTGTAATTTTTATTATACATTACCCGGACAAAATTTCGATATTACACAGATTCTGCATGAATAGATCCACTCAAAGTTTTGCCCTCCGCAGGTTGTTTTATCAAAAACTGAATTTTTCTAAAATGTCAATAACTCAATGAGGATCAAAGTAGATTAAAATTATTCAGTGGCTTTTCACTCGACGAAAAGCTAAACCTTTTCAACCAAAATTATTATAAATGTTGAATTATTTCTCCTGCTTTCACAAAAAGAATTTGGGAGGACTTTAACCACTGGGAATCAAAAGAACCTAAGTGAGTGGTAGTAATCAGGGTTTGAAAACGGTCTTGAATAGCATCAAGCAATTGATTTTGGCGGGATAAATCAAGCTCGGCAAGAACATCATCAAGCAATAGCAATGGTGGCTCTTTGACAACTTCTTCAATTAATTGTAATTCTGCTAATTTTAAGGCTAGAACCAGCGTTCGTTGTTGACCTTGAGAACCATATTGACGAGCGGGTGTCTGGTTAATAGTTAATTCTATTTCGTCTCGATGGGGGCCAACAAGGGTAGTACCTTGGTGCATTTCAGCAACGGCTCGCTGCTGAATTTTCACTAAAAAAGCTTGCTGCACTTCTTCTGGATGCTTATCCTCTAAAGGAATATTAGGCAAGTACTTAATTTGCAGAATTTCCGTACTGCCACTGATACTGCCGTGCCAAGCGGTAGCAATAGGAGCTAGTCGTTGGATGGCGCGATCGCGTCGTCTAATTACCCTGGTTCCTGTGGTAGCTAACTGTGCATCCCACAGAGCCAGTTCTGAGTGCTGAGTGCTGAGTGCTGAGTGCTGAGTGCTGAGTGCTGAGTGCTGAGTGCTGAGTGCTGAGTTCTGAGTTTTCTTTAAAAATGCATTGCGCTGGCGTAACACATGATTATACTGCTGCAAAATGTGAGCATAAACTGGTTCGAGTTGAATTAAGAGTGTATCTAACCAGTTGCGGCGACCTTCGGGGCCGCCGCGTACCAGTTCTAAATCCAAGCTGGAAAATTGGACTGCATTGAGAACGCCGAGAAAATCCATTTGGCGGCGGATAGATTCGCCATTGAGAGCAACGCTACGGCGACCATTGCGGCGGAGGGTTAAAGTCAGATCACTAACGCCTGTTTCTCGCTCAAGGGTGGCATTAATTTGGGCTATGACTTCCCCTTCTTGAACTAAATCGCGATCGCGGGTCATTCGGTGCGATCGCAATGTCGCCAACAACTCCACCGCCTCCAACAAATTCGACTTTCCCTGAGCGTTATTACCTACCAAAATTGTTTTAGCAGCAGTAAAATCAACCTTTTGGTCTTGATAATTGCGAAATTGTCGGAGGTTTATAGTTTTGAGGTACATAGTGGGGAGTGGGGAGTAGGGAGT
>NZ_WBKM01000334.1 GCF_015714725.1 Nostoc sp. WHI | reverse complement strand
TTAAAGACTGTGTACCTTAACCGAAAAGTATTGGCGATCGCCCTAAACTCACCATCATTCACCCTTGGATCTCGGACGTTGCTGTTCAAAGCACGAAGTTCCGAGTTCAAAGGGTGAGCGATCGCCTTTGGATCTCGGACGTTGCTGTTCAAAGCACGAAGTTTCGCGTTCTCATCTCGAAGTTTTGTGTTCAGAGGTTGAAGCTTCGAGTTCAGAACTCGGAATGTCGAGCAATTTACTCCAACATCCGAGTTCTGAGCCTTAACATTGCACCTTTGAAGTGCGATCGCCGAGTTATTTTCTACAACGCTGCTGCTTGAGGCTTGACTTTCCGAGATTTACGGGCGAACCTTTGCCCCATTTCCTCAACTACTGTCTCTAAACCAGCGCCTTGTCCACTAGCTTTGGCATAAGTATACACCTGCAACGCGGCTGCATAGGCTTCACTACCCACCGCTAAAAATGTATCATCCACCAATTCATGGAATTGTGACAGAGAGAGCAATACTGGATACAATGCCTCAAACAATTGTACATCCTTCCGCATTTCATCCAGGTCAAACGATCGCGGTAAAAACTCTGGGTTCTGTGTCGCCACTTCTAATGCTTTGCTGACAAAGGCGCGGCTTTTATCTCCCATCTTGGGTAAAGCTTTCCGCTCCTCATTACTTAAATCAATCAAAAATGGTAGCTTTTCTTTAATTGTGGCGATCGCTTGCAACACAGCATCTCTCTCTGATTGCGCTAGTGTTGCACTAATTGGGGCTGTATACATAAAAATTAGTCTCCAGTATGTTGCTTACTCCTAGAGTTCCCAAACATACAAAAAGATTACCAAGTTCAAAGGATAGAAGTTGGAGTTTAAAGCTTCAACAACACGACGTAGGGGCACGGCAATGCCGTGCCCCTACAATGAATCAGAAAGGTATATCGAATAGGAATTCACAATCATCAGGATTATGCTGTGGATTTTCTGGATCATCTGCCCACCTCTAAGGATTGTCTAGGATATATTGTCGGATGTGATCCAAAGATTTTTGATCCCGGCTAATGTGTTCATAAAAATTGCGTTGCCAGATTGATTGCCCTTTGGTGTACCAAATAACATTAATGCTTTTGCTGACAACGCTTTTATAGCTGCCAATTACGGTTGAGATAGAACCTCGCACAGGTTTCTTTATACCGTTCGTTACGCTAGGAATTATAGAAGCGATGTCTTCTCTACGAGACGCTACGCGAACGACGGGCTACGCCTACGCCTTGCACACACCATAATTTACCCTTGGATCTCGGATATTGCAGTTCAAAGCATGAAGTTTTAAGTTCAAAGGGTGAGCGATCGCCTTGAACTCACCATCATTTTATATTCCTTATGAAAGGAAAACTAAAAAAATAAGGGGAAGATAATCTTATCTTCCCCCGTTGTATTATTTTTGTTATTGTTTGGTTTGTTAGCTTCTTTAAGTCTTTGCCGTAACATCTGCCTTTGCTTTTTGAGTTGCCGCTTCCTTGCAGAACCGCCTCTACCTTTGTCATTCCTGCCTTCTTTACGGGGAGATTCCCATCTTTTCAGGCGCATAATTTTTAACCTCTGTTGTATTTGATATTTACTCTTAAGTAATTGAAGACATTTATATAATCTCTACATTCGTAGATATTAAATTACGCTCTCTACTAAAAATTTTATTTAAGCTGTTAATAATGGGCAGGAGGAGAATCGAACTCCTATGACCGCAAGGCCGCCACATTTTGAGTGTGGTGCGTCTACCAATTCCGCCACCCGCCCTTATATTCAACTTTATTATCATACTATATTAAGTGGTGTTGTGACAAGTCTAAAAAGTGATTCTAAAAATTTTGCTGGAATAATAGCTTTTAAATTAATTGAGCAAATATACTGTATGGCTCTATCGCCTAGCTGACAAGCATTTTTAGGCTTTGAGACTGTGTGTATTTAGAATGTCTATTTTTTTACTTGCTATGGCTCAGAATAGTAATTTATGCTTAATATAGAGATATGCTAGATAATTTTATCTTATTGATTTTAGAATCCGACGACTTAAAAGCGTGGGAGTGCCAATAAACTAGGGTCAATATCTTGTAACTTAGCACAGCCGCTCAGTGCCATTCCTACATTTAACTCATCTTGTAGTAGTGAGATGACATGGGATACACCGATTTGTCCTGCTACTGCTAGTCCCCACAAAATAGGTCGTCCGATCAGTACCGCTTTTGCTCCTAATGCCAGAGCTTTGAGAATGTCTGTACCCCTACGGATACCTCCATCCAACAATACTTCTACTTTACCATCTACTGCTGCTACTATTTCAGTCAAGGCATCTAAAGAGGCGATCGCACCATCGAGTTGTCTGCCCCCATGATTGGAAACCACAATTGCTTTGGCTCCATATTCTACAGCCCGCACAGCATCATCTGGGCGTAAAATTCCTTTGATGACTAAAGGTAATGGAGATAAAGACTCTAACCATTCTAAATCGCGCCAAGTTACTGCTGGGTTTAGCTGTTGGGCAAAATAGGTAAATAACCCAGATTCGCCTTTTTCATGGGAAATATCTAGCCCTGATATAGTTGCAAGATTAGCCAGATGCAAGTCTAGGGGTAAGGCAAACTCGTTACGTCTATCTCTCTCTCGCTGTCCGAGAACAGGCGCATCTACAGTCAGACAAAGTGCTTTTTAGTCTGCTTTATAGGCTTTTTCTACCAAAGCACGAGTCAATTCTCGGTCTTTGTGGATGTAAAGCTGGAACCATCGCAGAGAATTTGGAAATTTATCACACGCAGTCGCTACTTCTTCAATGCTTTTTGTTGCCATTGTACTTAACACCATGCCCACACCAGCTGATGCCGCAGCTAGAGCCGTGGCAACTTCTCCGTCTGGATGGGCTAGACATTGAAAAGCCATCGGCGCAATTAACAAAGGTAGTTGTAGGGGTTGTCCTAAAATGGATGTAGTTAGATTGCGTAGGCGTAGCCCGTCGTAGACATCGCTGACATCGACTAATATCCGAGGCCGCAGCTTGACTCGCTCAAAGGCAGCACGATTATCCCGCAATGTGATTTCGTCCCAAGCACCACTGCTATAGTAATCAAGTGTCATTTGAGACAGATGCTCTTTTGCTAATTTTTCGTACTCAAAAAGGTTAATGGGTTGAGAGCGATCGGTGTTGGGTGCGACTGTCATGGTAGCGCCTGTGGGTTAATCAAGGGGATATTGTTTAATCCAATTGTCCGATTAATAATGCTTCAGTAATCATCGATTTCTTAGTCAACGTGCAGAATACAGTCTCTTCGACTGAGTTTTCTAATTGAACCTATCCAATAATTCTTCTTGAGATAGTTGCAATAATAAAGGAGTAAATTCCTCTGGAGATAATGTTAATAAAGGTTCAATAATTCCTCTTAGCTCCGCATCTAAAGAACCAAACCGAACTCGCAACAAATTCTCTATAACAGTACGACGCTCTGCTTGGATTCCTTCTTGTTTGGCTTCTGCTAATTTTTGTTCGTAAATAGGCGATAAGCGCATAATTAAATCTCTATCCTCCTTATCTATATTTTGATTGAGTTCTAACGTAGTCTTTAAACTCAATAATAAATCAATTGCTTTAGAACGCAAGAGATTATTTTGGGGAAGTGCTTCTAGTTCATCTATCGCTTGTTGCTGAACTCTTCCCTTACCTAAAATTCTCAACCATAGTGTTTCTGCCGTACATGGTAATTTGTGAATTATCACAATTGCTGTTCTCAAATAATCGCCTAAAAAATAAACTCCTACTCCCCAATTTTCTTCATCTATGCTAGTTCTAAAACCGCCCAATATAGATTCAGAAGCTGTAGGTGAAAAAATCCATAACCGTGGTAATTCTGATTCTGCAATCCGGTTTTTATCACCTTTGGTTTGACGTTTTAAATCAGCAAATATATCAAATAACTTGTTCAAACAACTGCGAATTTCTGCAACTGTAGCCGCATTCCTAAATGGTTCAATTAATGCAGGTTCAGCCGCAAATTTTCCTAATAATCCTAATTCTATTTTATCGCTTGTGGATGCAAGTGAAGGTGCAAAATATACATCAATCTCTCGGATTTCAGCCGTAACTTTCCGACTTGTTTCCACTTGTCCCAGTGGTTGTAACAATTCTTTAAGGTAGTCTTTTGCAAACTGGTCGTAGGGGAACCTGGTCATTGGCTAATTTTTTGGCTGGCTGTACTAGTATTTTACATGAGTGCGTAGACGCGTAGCGGTGAAGCAGCGCGGTCTTGCGGGTTTCCCCCATGAGCTACTGTTAGCGTAGCGGTAGCGAGTCATCGAGCGTCACCCGGAGGGCTTGTCGCCAGACATCGCATTTATATAAAATATTGACAAATACATTAATTAATGCCTAAGACTACTGCTAAAACTTTACTGATATTCAGCATTTGCTCATCTAACAAAATTCCCAGTTGGCGAACTAATCTCTGTTGCGAGATTGAACGTACTTGAAATACATCAGCAGCAGAAACCTTACTTAAACCATTTTCAGATCATTGTTAGTTTTTGCTCTACCAATTGCGCCAGCCGCCTTTGGGCGCAACTTCATTATTAGTAGACTTAAATTCGTGACCTTGAATTAAAGATTGATATTCTGTGCTACTTGCCCAACGGTCAATTTCTCGCGCCCGCAGCACTGGTACTGGATGAGTTAATTGGGCTGTGCGGGCAACTTTGACCATTTCACCCAGTTCAGTCTTGCTGATATCATCGTAAGCGCGGGCTTGGGCAACAAAGGCATCGAGATTTAATTGTGGCGCTAAGGTTGGAGAACCACCCGCCAGCTTCATCAACACTGACATGACAATTTTGGGGTCTTGGGTTGCTAGTAATGCGGCGCGATCGCAGGTAAACTCAGCACAACGTACCCATTCTAAAAGCTGTGCCTGTATTCCTTGGGCAATGAAGCCTCCAATAGTAGGCACAATTGACGCAGCTAATATTAATAAATTTACAGGAGTCAAGTAAACACTATGGTCACATTTGAGATGCCCTAACTCATGGGCAATTACTGCCTGTATTTCTTCTGGTGTGAGGATATCAATCAGGGATGTGTGAAGCACAACAAATGGCTGC
The DNA here is from genome assembly GCF_015714725.1 of Nostoc sp. WHI. GTDB lineage: Bacteria > Cyanobacteriota > Cyanobacteriia > Cyanobacteriales > Nostocaceae > Nostoc. The sequence goes on along the minus strand of NZ_WBKM01000334.1, from coordinate 881 downwards.
TTACCTCGCACAGCAAAAGTATAGGCGTTCGGAGCCGGATGCTGCCGGACGTACAACTGGGGAGGCTCTATATCTAGGATTTTGCAGGCTTCTAACAACAACTTGTACAAATCAGGCAGTTGCTTTTCACCCACCAGAATGCTGGACGCAATATTTTCTACATAGAAAACCTGCTCTGCCATTGGCCCGAGCAAATTCCGCACCATTATATCTATGCCAGGTATCTGCTTGAGGGTTGTAGTAGCTTCCAGGTCTAATGGATGACGAAATGAGTCAGCTTTTAAACCAATCAGCGGAGTTTTGAAGAAGGACATGGTGCAGCAAGTTATAAAAAACAAAATTATGGAATTTGGCTGGTTAGATAAACAGCCTCCCACAGCTAGTATAACGAGTGAACTACCCCAACTTACCGAGTACGGTTGAAGTTGGGGCTTCTGTAATCATAGGGGAGTGCCTAAACTTAGACTTTCGTCCAAGAGTAGGGCTTACCTCCCCTCCTACAGCAGAGACGGCTGAACCTTCCGCCTTTATCATTCTGATGCCTTCTGCTCTAATATTTGTCGCGGCGTTCGCGTCCCTGTCATGATGAGTATTGCAATGAGGACAAGTCCACTCACGGACATCCAACAGCATCTCACCTATTTGATAGAAACAATTAGAACATAGTTTAGAACTGGGGAACCATCTATCAATCTCAACTAACTTTGCACCAATGCGTTCTAGCTTGTAAGCTAAAAAGTTGGTGAATGTTCCCCACCCTACATCAGATATTGATTTCGCCAATTTGTGATTACGAACCATGCCTTTAACATGAAGATTCTCTACTATGACAGCTTGGCTATCGCTGACCAACTTATAACTAAGTTTATGTAGAAAATCCT
>NZ_WBKM01000162.1 GCF_015714725.1 Nostoc sp. WHI | reverse complement strand
CCTTTCCCCAGCCCTCACAAGCGCATCTTTGGGTTGGCAGACTACTAGGGTGTAATTGACTTATCAATTACACCTGTTCCCTCAACTAACTCCTAAATCAAGTGAGGACATATTTATGACTATATTAGGTATTAATAGACCTTTAGATACAACCCAGGTAAAACTGTGGGATGAGCGCGATTTGTCTACAAGCGATCGCCGCCGGGAGCATCTAGAAATTCTCCTGTGCCAGAAAGTACAAATAGGTGAAGACCCTGCCCTGTGTGAGAAAGTGTTGAATTATTTGTATTTCTCGGCATTTCAACAGAATCTGAATCGCATTACTGTCCAAAAGGAGAAAGAAAAGTCGGTCTTTGCCTCCCTACAGCAAGTGATTATTACGTCTTTTGCCATTTTAGGGATGTTTGCGTTCCTTGCCGCCGCTTCCAATAAGTCAGTTGTGCGATCGTCTGGGGTAATCCCTCCAGCTATAGAACGGCAAGCCAATTAACCAAACAATTCGCTTTTTCGCCCAGCAGACAACGGAAGAGCAACTGAAAGTAATGTGATCTGAAGTAGTCAGAGAATGCTCGGCATTCAATTGACTGCACATATTAATCATTACACCCTTTGCCATTTTAGGAATGATTGCCTTTTTTAACGGGGCGTTTCGCTCTGTCAAACCATCGGCAACGCTAACCTGCCTGCTGTCCAATATCATTAAAAGGATGTAACTAAAAAGCTGAAAGCGCTGTTTGATAATGCTTTCAGCTTATATTATCACTCGTTCTGCATCGCTCCCGCCTAATATGCTGTGTCTTTGTCGAAAGGTAGACTGTCAACATCCTCAAAGTTACGCAGGTCTTGCTCCATCTGCTGCCGACGTTGGACGTATGTTCTACTATCTTCAATCCTTCCCCTCATCTGCCATGCACCAAAATTAATACCCTGTTCTGCGTGTTTAGCAGATACTTTGTTGTAATCATCAATTTCTATTTTCTTGCGTCGTTCCATTTCTTCTAGCCACCCAAGGTTTGTACCCTTTTTAAGCTCAGATTCAAAGTACTCCTGTTTAAGAGAACCGTCAGGGTTGAACTGTGTTTTCTCTGTTGGGGTGAAGAAATCGTATGCCGTGTAGACTGGCCTTAGCTCTGGGTCGGTTTCATCTAGATGTTCTAACTCAAGATACCTATTCTTCAAGATTTGAGCGTGTTTATCGATCATTTCAGGACGCATATTATCAGCAATTAACTGCTGAAGATACTCTGGTTTTAAAGAACCATCTCCACTGACTTTTTCTTGGTTCATATTTAACCAGCGTTTTAATCTTGACATATTTACCCCCAAGAATTTTTCCAAATTTAAATAAATGTATGGCTCTAGAATTTAAACACTTTGATACAAGGTTAAATCAATGGATTCATGATGACGGAGACAAGAAGAACCCTGATTCAATTTTAACTGAGAAAATAGACAATACTTTATTAGAATCATACTTTCCAAATAAAGAATTTTCTTTTGGACATATTGATGAATATAGTAAGCCAGAAGATTTACAAAATCACCCAGAGGGACATATTCTTTTATTATCTTCTAAAACCAGGCTTCTGTATGGTTCTCCAGAATGCTTAGAAGTAATTGAGAAATTATGCCCTGATAGAAAAGATAGAGGTGCTTACGGTTCATTTTTTTTAGGTGCTTGTAAAAATTCAATTAATGAACAGTTAAACATTTTAGTTGTAGATGATAATACGGGAGAAAATGGAGGCTTTATTAAAGACCAAGATGCTTTTAAATTAGTGGGAGACTGCTATGGACAGATTTCAAATGAAGCTTATGTTAAATTAACTAAAAAAAAAGAACATGAAGATAAAAGTTATCGAGTGATTCAGCATCGCTTTGGTTGGAGAGAAGGCGATGGAGAAGATACTAAATACCGTTTTGGGAAAGGAACTCTACGACCATTTAAACTAGAAGAGTTGTCTTGGCAAGAGAATACACCCAAAATCGACTTAATCATTCCCATATCCAGTTTTAAAGGTACAGACAAAGATAATCCCAATGGTGCTAGTAAACCCCAAATTCAACCAGGGCTATATCAACAAAAAGTCTGGTTAGGTGAGAAGTCTCAGTCAGAGCGGGGCCAGACAGCTATATCCCAACTGTTGGCATCATTTCCCCAAGGGATCAAAGATTTCGCTGAGGAGCTAGAGGCACAGGCTCAAAAGCTAGCCGAAAATCAGGATGACCCAAGGATTGTTGCACAACTTTACTGTGAGAGATACGAAAAACGTAAGGCTTTCACCGAGTCACAAAAAGCATCTTTAAAAAAACAAATTACTCTTGCCTCTGCTGATGGCTCATTAGCTAAACAATTAGAACTAGTGACATCGAATGATGCTAATGGAGAATATGAGGCAACTGATGAAAATAATGAATCTCCAAAAGATGATTTGTTAATGTATAAACTCATAAAGGCTGATTTAGTTGGGGGACATAATCAGCTTTTAGAAACTGAAAAAGTCAAACAAGAACTGAGTAAATTTGTCCAAAGTGAGTGGAGAGATATAGCACTTGGGAGAACTTTAACATTTGATCGAGGAATGATTATCCCATCCAAAGAACTAAAAAATGGTGAAATCTGTGTCTCTTGGATGGATGAAAAGGAAAAAGTATTAAACTTTCGTTCTCCCTTTCTCAACTCTAATGGGTTGTGTGTATCTACCAATAAACATGTTTTAGACCGTTTAGCTCCAGATGGTGAACCATTGCAAGGAATAATTGTAGTCAACGATGAAGACCACAAACGTATACTTGCTAGGATTGAGGCGCTAGAAACTCAAGGCATTGAACACAACGAAGTTAATCCCCTCGAAACCGAATCAGAACGCCAAGCACGAGACTACGATGGTGACTGTATTGGTGTAGCAAGAGCTAGGTTATATCCCAATTTAACAGCCGAAGCCGAGTACAGAAACCAACCCCAGAATGCTTATACTCCGACAGTCAAACTTAAAAAACAGTCATTTTATTTGGAAGATGGAACCCAGCCCCCATTTGAAAAAATCGCTATCCACATGAGCGATAGCATCAGCGTGGGCATAATCAACAATCAAGTGACAGCACTGGAGGCATTAGAATCAGAAATTGAGGTACTAAAGACTTACGGTACTTTTGAGCAGAAATCAAATTATCTAGACCAAGTTTCTAACCATTACGAAACCCTGTTTGAGCAAGAACGCCAGAAAGATCCAAAGTTAATTCGAGAAGAATACAAGCCTTATATGCAAGGGGTTGTTGAACTTGCTTTGGATGAAAGAACCCCAGAAAATATTCAGCAGGCGATGGATGTTAACCGCTTGATGTACCGGAGCATGATTGAGGAAGGGTGTTATCAAAACCAAATAGCAGTTGATTTATTCAAAAGTGCTAAAAAACCTGAGATGGATAAAATCAGGGAAAACAACCGCTACTTGTATCGTGATGTTAACTATATTAAAGATAAAAAGTCGCGTTCAGTTTATTTAAGCACAGGTATAACACCAAAGGGCTACTCACCAGTAGAATTATTGATTAGCCAAACCAATAAATATTTCCAAGAATCACAGTTAGAATCGCGTCCCATCGTCCAGTTTAAAGACTTATTCAAAGGAGTAGAATTTACACCACAGCAGAAATTTGCAGCGATCGCCGCCAAGTACGAGTTCGATCTGAAATTCAACGCTGCGGTTCGTGCCTCAAGGCGGCGAGAAACAGAGTCTGGCCCTAGCGCAATTGTTCAAACGGATTCAGGAACGCAACTCGAAATTACCAACCTCACCCGCTACGGGCATCCCCTAATCTGGAAAGCCCAGACGTTGAATATTCGCCTAGATGAAATTAAATTTACAAACAGTGAACGCCCCCATAAATTATTGGCAGTCGCACAAATTAATGGCGAGGTAAGGGAAGATGGAAAACCCGCTTACCGCAACCTGGGGACAGTTAGCCAACAATCTGTAACTGACCACAACCTCAAGGCGGGGATGACCACGCAGGGGGCTAAACTTTTAGAACTAAAACCAGAACTTACCAGAAGCCAAACTAAACTACTCTTTGCCTTGGCGCAGGAGACGGCAGAAGCATTTTATGCCTCTATCCCAGAGTCAGAAAAACTTGCATCTGCTGCCGCCGCTTGGAACATCTGTGCATCCCGCCAGGATGAACTTGAAGTTGCAAGAAAAGAAAACGCAAACCCCCAGGCTCACGCTAAAAAAGTCTCTAATTTTGCCTTCGCTGCTTTCCCCAATGAGATTATCTCTCGCTTAGATAAATTGCAATTTACCGAACCGAAGTTAGTCACACTGAATAATGAAGCGAATCAATTTTTGGGTCGAGACTGGAATCCTACCGAAAAACACCCGATAGAAATTAGAGCTAGTCACCATCCAGTCGGACATGAGCGCCATGTTTCCAGGCTAATGTTTGTCCAGGATAGTGACGGCGAATATAAGGAATTCGCCATGCTCGAAACCAGAACCGCACAGCTTCCTATTGGTACGAAAGCGCTCTCTTGTATGGTTGGGATAGAACCTGCTACTGCCAAAGCAACTATTGGACTGCCAGGAAACGAGCCAGTTGAAATTACTATCCGTGAACTCAAGAACTTCTCTTATGCAGGACTTGTTTTTAATGCCGAACCGGTCAACTTAGAATTTGGCGCTGTGCCAGTGATTGACAAAACAGTAAAAATCAAACTTGATGGCAAAACTTTGGGTGAGTTAGACAGTGATTCTGCCCAACAGTTAAAAGAAATTAATTATCTCAAAAATGGTAATCCTCTAAAGTTAAAGCTCACGTCTATCTCTGAAACTGGAGATCAAGCTTTTGTGCTGGGTGAGTCTCCTAATGGGAATCTCCTCAAAATTAATAAAATTAACTTTTATGATTTTTCTGGTCAGACATTCAATGATCAAGATTACCGAAAACTGACTATCGAAACCTCAGCTTCTAAAACCAGAGATGCCGTGTTTTTAAATGGTGAACCCTTGGGAGTGTTGCACTTTAAAAAAGACAAAGACGCGCTCAGACAGCTTGGACTACTCAAAACCGGACAACTTACACCCGCACCCGCTATTATTGAAAGTAATTTTTCTGTTATTTGCGCTCAAATTGACCCTAATACCGTTGAATATCCCCAAAAGTGGACGAAGGAATTTCAGGCTTTTGGGACTCAATCAGTTAATGCTCAACAACAAGAGATGATTGATAGTAGTGCGAAAATTCTACATCAGATTAAAGAGCGTCCTACTTTCTTATTTTCGACAGAATCAAATAAAAAACTTGGAGTCATGGGCTTGGCTGTTGACAACCAGAAAGCTGAGACTGTGACTAAATGGTTAACTGCTCAAAAAGTTGAATGGCAGCAAGTACCAATAGAAGATGTTATTA
>NZ_WBKM01000101.1 GCF_015714725.1 Nostoc sp. WHI | reverse complement strand
GGCTCAACTTCCACCCTCAAAGGCTCAACTTCCACCCTCAAAGGCTCAACTTCCACCCTCAAAGGCTCAACTTCCACCCTCAAAGGCTCAACTTCCACCCTCAAAGGCTCAACTTCCACCCTCAAAGGCTCAACTTCCACCCTCAGAGGCTCAACTTCCACCCTCAGAGGCTCAACTTCCACCCTCAAAGGCTCAACTTCCACCCTCAAAGGCTCAACTTCCACCCTCAAAGGCTCAACTTCCGAGTTCTGAGCTAGTAATAAATAAAAAACTCACCTTGAAAGCGCTACTCTAACTCTTGTACAGACGCGATTAATCGCGTCTCTCGTATTATGAATCACGAACAACAAACTACAATTGAAGGCATCTATGAGGTGTGTATTGGCATCCCGGAGCCAATTTATGCAATTCAGTATTGGGAGCAGTTTGGCTATCGTATTGGTCAAGTGGGTGAATTAACCGCAGATGCAGCCCATCAACTATATGGGGTGAATTCATCATTACGCTCAATCCGCCTTTACCATCAAAATGCAGATCATGGTTTAATTCGGCTGATGGTTTGGCAAAATCCCACGCATCTAGGTTTGGGAATAGAGTCGATGAAAGTTAAGGGAAATCGCTGGGCGACAACCTTAACGACGGATGTTTTAAATATCTTAAATCATGTTGAAGATGCAAAAGCAGCAGGTTTCCCTATCAGGTACACCAGCCCTTATTGGGAAGTCATCTACAACAAAGAGAGAAAAAGCCGTCCTTTTATTGAGCAAGCCGTTGGTGTGCGAGAAATGCTGCTATTGCAACCCTTAACTCGCCAGGTTCTATTTCAACGGTTCGGCTATACACTGCCGCATTATGGACAAGTTAACCAGAATGCTGCACTTAAAACTAGTCAGTTTACCCATATAGGAATAATCGTTCAAGATGACAGCAAAGAAACCCTGAAGTTTTATGAAGAAGTTTTGGGTTTGCTGCGTGTGCGTGATGATGTCGAAACTAGCTATGAATCTTCGCCAGCCGGTCGGGATATTTTTGACCTTAATCCTGGTGAAAAGTTTATTGTCACTACCTTTGATGATCCTCGTTCTTCCAAGTCTGATTTGATGGCTGCACGCAGTGGTAGACTTTATATCATTCGATTTCCAGAATATATTAATTTAGAATCGCGCTTTGAGGCAGCTAAACCAGGTAGCTTGGGTATGTCTTTATATACCTATCGTGTAAAAGGAATACAGGAGTATTGCGATCGCATCAAGGCAAGTACTGTACAAGAAGTTACAAACATCATTAGCAATGAGTTTGGCGAGACGAGTTTCTCCTTTGTCGCCCCAGATGGCTACTTCTGGACTTTGCTAGAAGGTAATTGTTCCAATCCCTAATAGGGATTTTAAGGTAATTGCAATCATTCCTTACTCACGTTACAGAAACTTCAAGATACGTGTGTTTCAATCCCTAATAGGGATTTTAGTTGATTGCAATAATTAAATTCATGTCGGTAAGAATTGTCATACATAAGTTTCAATCCCTAATAGGGATTTTAGTTGATTGCAATAAAGTACTAAAAAATGAGATAGAGTATCAACCTAGGTTTCAATCCCTAATAGGGATTTTAGTTGATTGCAATCCTCTTCATCACTAGGCCAATAAAAAGATATGTCGTTTCAATCCCTAATAGGGATTTTAGTTGATTGCAATGCGTTCAATGTTGCAAGGATCGAGTTTGCATTCTGGTTTCAATCCCTAATAGGGATTTTAGTTGATTGCAATGATATTTTGAGGTAGATTCACTGCCAGGAGGACTAGGTTTCAATCCCTAATAGGGATTTTAGTTGATTGCAATCTAACCTTAGTACTTCTGTATGCTAGGATACTGGTTTCAATCCCTAATAGGGATTTTAGTTGATTGCAATTAAACGCTTTAACCAATTGCCTTTTACACCTTCTGTTTCAATCCCTAATAGGGATTTTAGTTGATTGCAATGGAAATCGGTGCATTGTTGGCGTGAACGACGAGGTTTCAATCCCTAATAGGGATTTTAGTTGATTGCAATTCAACTGGCGGGTTTGTCCCACCTTGGTAACACCCGTTTCAATCCCTAATAGGGATTTTAGTTGATTGCAATGAATGTATGTCGTGCTGTTGCCCACAAGAAAAGTTTGTTTCAATCCCTAATAGGGATTTTAGTTGATTGGAATCTGTACCTGCAAGAGATGGTATCCCGCCGCCGCGTTTCAATCCCTAATAGGGATTTTAGTTGATTGCAATAGTAGTAATGATTCTGGGAAGAGTGAATTTAGGTTTCAATCCCTAATAGGGATTTTAGTTGATTGCAATTTCGTATGTGCTAGCGAAGGTCTGAATGCCCGTTGCGTTTCAATCCCTAATAGGGATTTTAGTTGATTGCAATAAAGTAGTACTTAAGGTTTTAGTCTACTGTTGCGTTTCAATCCCTAATAGGGATTTTAGTTGATTGCAATTTGGCGGCGATCGCTTAAGTTGGCAGTCGCCAAAGTTTCAATCCCTAATAGGGATTTTAGTTGATTGCAATTTTTGTTTGACAAGCTGTTTCCCTAGCCTACCGCCGTTTCAATCCCTAATAGGGATTTTAGTTGATTGCAATCCTACTAATCGAGTTGGCAAGTTCATGCCAATCTCGTGTTTCAATCCCTAATAGGGATTTTAGTTGATTGCAATTTTTCTGTATAGAGCCTATACGTACTATCGTTGTTTCAATCCCTAATAGGGATTTTAGTTGATTGCAATTTTACGCTTATCAGCTACTTTTTTGTGTTGCTTGGCGTTTCAATCCCTAATAGGGATTTTAGTTGATTGCAATTTTAGTATTCACCGACCCGCCTTTTGAAATGAAGGCGTTTCAATCCCTAATAGGGATTTTAGTTGATTGCAATCACTGTACCAAGTCTCTTTTCCACTGGGGCATACGTTTCAATCCCTAATAGGGATTTTAGTTGATTGCAATGCCTATTGCTGTGGGTGCATACTGCGGTATATTTGGCGTTTCAATCCCTAATAGGGATTTTAGTTGATTGCAATCTGGCGATACTCAGCAGTATGTAGTTACAGCGAATGCGTTTCAATCCCTAATAGGGATTTTAGTTGATTGCAATTCTTCAACTTTACAGTTGGTATTAATCATTTGCCTGTTTCAATCCCTAATAGGGATTTTAGTTGATTGCAATTTTTGATGCTACTTATCAACAGGTGTACTGTCCTTGTTTCAATCCCTAATAGGGATTTTAGTTGATTGCAATGCCAGATGTTGTTGTTTTTTGCAATATCGAATCACGGTTTCAATCCCTAATAGGGATTTTAGTTGATTGCAATTAATCAAGAAAGTGCTTGATGTGCAACAACACGCTTGTTTCAATCCCTAATAGGGATTTTAGTTGATTGCAATTTTCTTGGCTGGGTGGGCTGGTGGTTACAGGTGTTAAGTTTCAATCCCTAATAGGGATTTTAGTTGATTGCAATTAGGCGAGAGCGTCGGGACAATCAGCGAGTTGAGCAAGTTTCAATCCCTAATAGGGATTTTAGTTGATTGCAATGGCTGGCGTCTGAAAGCCGTGTTTTATTTGGTTTTCAAGGTTCAATTGCGCGAATGCGAAAATCATAACACGAAGAGTTATCGCTTGGCTAGATGCAAATAGCTGAAAAGCAGTCCCCATAAGGTGCGCGGATAGTTTAGAAACGTGATCGCTCTCAACTTCTTGCACATAGAGCAATTCAGGCATTTTTGTAGTCACCCTTTCCCCAACACCTACCCATCCGCGCATTTAGCAAAGAAACCAATCTAAGTAACGTTCTAACCTGTTAAGACTTTGCCAACCTTATTTGGCAACATCCTCAAAATCTGTTATGGCACAAGCGAACTCCCTAAAAGCTGTTTTAATCAAAACCTCTTTCGTTCCCCTTTCCAGCGAAGAATTGCGTATAAGGTCTGTCAATTCTATGAACAGCAGAGAAAACATAAAACGATCTTGGCGGTCAACTTGTTTCAAGCAGGACGATATAAACTCATAAAGCTCCGTTTTTCTGGGTTTAGTTTGTTCTTCCCATATTTGTAACCCCAGTCGGAAGGTTCTCAAGCGGATTTCATTAGTATTGAAGGACGCGTCTTTGTAGCGGACTGATACGCGTTGGGGTAATTCCATGAGTTTTAGCTATACATATTCCATGTAAAGTAATTATTCAGTTATATTTTGGCTCAACCGGAAAAATCTAATATTTTGCACCAATCCCATAAACCTCGTTTCCAGCCAGGGCTGAAAATGCACATCATTGGGCTGCTGCCACGAGTCATATCATGTCCGGTTGAACACTTGTCATTGCGAAGGTCGTGAAGCAATCTCCAAACCCTTGCGATTGCTTCATTCCACTGCGTTACACTCGCAATGACATATCGTAAGTGATTAAGCCGACATGATATCAGGAAGGCGTCAAAATAACGAGCCATAATTTATGAAAATAAAACCACAGATGGATACAGATAAATCATCAATGTTTATCTGTATCTATCTGTGATTATTTGGTGTCAATACCTGGGAATCAAACGATTAAGCTTGTTGTATTTCTGGACGACCATCTTCAACCACAAATGAAGCCCGCTTACTAATCGTGCCAAATGGAGTTTCCACCTCTGACATCACAAGATAATCTGTCTTCCAGGTTGTAGGAGTCAGTGCACAGCGAACATACCCCCGTTGACCGTTGAAAAACTTAATATGTGGGTTATCGGGTAAGTAAGCTGCAACTGTGGGGGTAGTGTCTGCCCCATCGCCACCGGAACTAATTGAGGTACAAACGAATTCACTGCCAACTGTGGCGGATTCTGGGTTATTAAAGTTAGCTTTCAGATTCATCGCCCAGTTAGAATGCACATCACCTGCTAAGGATACTGGATTAGAAGGCTGGCGCTGTCCAAGGAAATCTATGAGGCGATCGCGCGAAGCCAAATAACCATCCCATTTATCCATGCTGTAGGTTCCGCCTACTCCGGGTGTCATGTCTCGTTGAGCAATAGGTACCTGCTGCGCTAAAACGTTCCACTTGGATTGTGAGCTATTTAAACCATCGAATAACCAATTCTCCTGTACTTTACCAGTAATCGTTGCCTGTGGATCGAAATTTTCTGGACAACGTTCTTTGGTGCCATCTTCACAAGGCTGATTGGTGCGATACTGGCGAGTATCTAGGACATGGAAGGTCGCCAAGTTACCAAAGTCAAGCCGACGGAAAAGCTGCATATCAGGGCCAACGGGACGCGAGAAGGGGCGCAATGGCATGTGTTCGTAGTAAGCCTGATAAGCAATAGCTCGCCGTTGTAGGAAGATTGCCCGATCTTGATCTGGTTCAGTATCAACTTGGGAGATGTCGTTAGCGTAGTTGTTTTCTACTTCGTGGTCATCCCAGGTAACAATCCAGGGAAACGCTGCATGAGCCGCTTGCAGATTGGAATCGCCTTTATATAGAGCGTAACGGTTGCGGTAATCTTCTAAAGTCAAAATTTCTGTACTGTTGTGTTGTCTAGGGCGATTGTCTGTGATTCCCCCTTCATAGATGTAATCGCCAACATGCACTACTAGATTCAGATCGTCTTGAGCCAGATATTTGTAGGCAGTATAGTATCCTTGCTCGTAGTGCTGACAGGAGACAAGGGCAAAGTTAAATTTACTTGAGTAGCTATTTGCTAAAGGCGCTGTACGAGTGCGACCAATGGGGCTAGCGTCTTGGCCGGCAAGAAACCGATACCAATACCAAGTATCAGATTGCAGTCCTTCTACCACAACTCGAACTGAGTGACCCAGTTGTGGGGTTGCCAGTACCGTACCTCTGGAGACAATCCGCTTCATATCGGGATCAGTTGCCACTTGCCAGCGAAGTGGCACATTAGTAGGTGGCATTCCACCTCCGTTTAAGGGTTCAGGAGCTAGACGAGTCCAGATCACTACGCTGGTAGGATAGGGTTCACCAGACGCTACACCCAAAGCAAAAGGATAATTGGAAAATCTGCTTTTAGCGATCGCTTTTTGATGAGAAAATTGGTTAGCGATCGCTAAACCAGACAAAGCTCCTGCCCCGATAATCAAGTTGCGTCGTTTGATTGAACTATGCAAGAACTGCTCAAAATTCCGGTAATCTACCATTGTCTACTCCTGACTAACAAGTAAGTTAAAGCACAACAACAGCTAACACGAAGAAGGCAGGGTGGCTGTAGGCAAACTTCATAACTAACTCCCTTACCAAAATCAGGTTTTAATTCCCGCTTTTTTCCTGTAGGACTTACGCAAACAATAGCTGAAACCCTGATTTTTAGGTAGGGGCAATTCATGAATTGCCCCTACCCCGTGTAGTTTTGCGTAAGTCCTATCCTGGTATCAATGTATTAGATGTTGTTTTGCCACATAAAAGCCTACTAGGAAGAGATTAATTTTTTGCAAAGAAAGCGTTAATATCAACTTAACCCTTTGTATATTTTTAATTTATGCTGAGGAAAAATATTTTGTTTGATACAAGGCATTAATAAATGAAGAATGAATTAATCAACATAATTCGTAATCACTACATATTTACGAATTAGTAATTATTTTTCATCCTTCATTCTTGAAGATGCCGTAACTATTTATTCTTTTTAGTGGAGGAATATATTATATTACCCGTCTCCAAAACCAAGCAAAGGTTAAAATTTAACCTTTTTCTTCATAATCCAGCCAAGACTACAAGCTAAGAGAGTGCCACCTAAGATTGTAGGCTCAGGTACTTTCCTATAAGAAACTTGACCGGAAATGACTTCAGCATCTGGAGAAGTTCTGGAGAAAATTGTAAAATCTTCACCAATAATTTCATAACTTATGGAACTCAAAGGATTAGATTTATCGTCAAACAGATAGTTTAATCCAAAAGATGTTTCTTGTATTGAAAATACAGGAAATTCTGGATAGCTGATATCATCTTGCTCGGTATAAACGGTAGAGTCACCATCGAATGTTAAAGAAAGCGACTTTACTATCGTCTCTTCATTAGTAAAAGTTGAATCATCAAAGCTAAAAAAGCCATTGCCCTTAGTTACGGGACTATCAACGGTGAAAGCATAATTAACAATTGCAGCAGATGCAGATTTTGCATCTACAGCAGCAAAACCTAAAGTAAGACTAGCAGCCGCAAGCACTAATTGTGGAACAAATTTCATTTCCGTTTTCCTCATGATAAATTTCTGCCAGAAATGCACACTTCAAAGAATCAAAGTAGTCTATTTCTAACTTTCTTATTTTCCAAACGGGTATTCATCCCCGATTAAAACAGTCATGAAAATAAGTAATTTTTCTCTAGTAAAAAAGAAAAATTTCTATTAGAATCTTTTTATACTAAGGTCATGAGTTTAAGCCAAGTTTAATTAAAGGTAAAAATAAAATCGAATTTAAGTTTGCGACTATGAATGCGTTTACAGTGTGCTGTTTCGCGTAAGTCCTATTAGTGATAAGATCCTCCCAATCTCACTCAGGTTTTCTATTCTTAAGAAGAAGTTAATCATTCAATAACCAATTCGCTTTATAATTCCTTTATAATTTATTTAGAGTTTATTAGTTAAATACTTAATTCTAATTACTATGCCTAAATTAGGTTTACCTTTGAAAATAGCAGGAGGAGCCGTCTTCCTGCTTTCGTTTTATGTTTTCCGAGCAATTGGTGCCACAATTTCAGAAGGGTTTGAGTCTGGTCAAAAAGCAGCTTATGCTACGGCTGATGTTACCCTGGGTTCAGGTACTTGGAATTTGAATGAGGCGTTGATTGGCAGTACTCCAGATGATGTTAAAAACGGGGCGCAATCTACCCGGATTCGCAGCAACGGCAAGCTAACAATGAAATTTGATCGCACTACAGGCGCAGGCACAGTTAGCATTAAACATGCCAAGTATGGTAATGATGCTAGTACAACTTGGAGATTGTTGTGTTCTACCAATAGTGGCACTTCATGGACACCTGTAGGTTCACCCGTCACTACAAGCTCAAAAGTACTCCAAACAGCGACTTTCACACCTAATATCTCTGGCATAGTTCGCTGTGAAGTTGGCAAGACCGATGGAACTTCCAATAGAACTAACATCGACGATATTGTAATTACCGATTATGGCTCTGCTGGTTCTCCTTCTCTACCCGCCGGTTCTGTGCCATTCTTTGACAATATCAACAATCCTGTATCTGGACTAGCATACGGTAGCCCAGCTGATGTCACTCCCCCGATCCCAACTTTGAATAGCTTTGATACGGCAGTGACTGATCTTTGCGGACAACCTGGTACAATTGTCAGCCCGTCTAACTTCCAGACGATGATGAACAGCAATCCTACTGTTTTGGCAAGTATCAAGCAGTCTGTGGGAGGATTTCTGGTTCCAGGCCGCACTTCCGATACAGATTTCTTAGTTGACTTGACTAACGTCTGGTTTAACGTTGATGGCTTTGAGCATATTTTCTGCGGGGAACCGGTTGCAGGAGGTTCGATAGGTGGATTGCACTTTGTTGGTCGTTATGTAGAACTTCAACAAAAGGGTTTGGCTGGACGACTAAATAATAATACATCTCTTGAGGAAGTGAATCCCAACACTATTTACACAATGGGTGTTGTGATGAAAGTAGGCAGTAGTACTGCTCAGTCTACTATCAAGGGTTATCCTTATACTCTTAATGCTGAAGAAATTCTCTCAGTAGCAGCTTTAGCTTATAAGAACAATCCCAATACCAGTTCTACTAACACTGCTTGTCATTTAACTGTAACTGATGAAGGTAAAACTTTTATAGCAGTGTTTGTAAGAAGAAGTGGCGGTATCCGCACTTTCTATCCTGATGCTACTCCTGGTAGTAATCCTAATTGTGTGCAGTAACAGCTATTAGACGAATATGCAAAAGAGCATCTATTATGATAGATGCTCTTTGACTAATACTTTGTCAAACCTAACTTGATAAGGCTTTCCTCGTTCCTGGGCTGCCGCCTGGGAATGCATTCATTGAGTCTCTGGCTCAATGTCTAACTGGAGGCAGCAGCCCCTAATTAGCCATTCCCATGCAGAGCATGGGAACGAGAGAATAATGAGAAATCGAGCTTTCTTCGACTTGTGTGTACACCGTAGCGTAGACAAGGGGAGACGCCAAGGGCGATAGATCGAGGAGTTGCAGTTAAATTTTAAGCCAGAGCTACTGCTGGTTGCTGCCAGCGTCCTACCACCTTACCAATTACTGCTAATTCTTGCATTAAGTGATCGAAACGATCTGGTGTCAGAGATTGGGGGCCGTCGGACAAAGCTTTGGCAGGGTTAGGGTGAACCTCTATCATCAGGGAATCTGTGCCAGCTGCGATCGCAGCCATTGCCATTGAAGGCACAAACTCAGACCAACCTGTGCCGTGGCTGGGGTCAATCATGATGGGCAGGTGAGTCAGCTTTCGCAACACTGGCACTACTGATAAATCCAGTGTATTTCGCGTATACTGGCGGTCAAAGGTGCGTATTCCCCGCTCACACAAAATTACATTGGGATTACCAGATGCCAGAATATACTCGGCTGCCATCAACCAATCTTCAATCGTAGCCGCCATCCCTCGCTTCAAGAGAACTGGTTTCGACTGCGCTCCTACTTTTTTGAGCAAAGAGAAATTCTGCATATTCCTTGCTCCCACCTGGATAACGTCAGCAACTTCGACAATTTTATCCAGGTCGGCGGCATCCATCACTTCTGTAATAATACCTAGTCCACTGATTTCCCGCGCCTTTGCTAACAAATCCAAAGCACTCTCGCCGTGTCCTTGGAAAGCGTAAGGTGAACTTCGGGGTTTGTATGCCCCTCCACGCAAAAACTTGGCTCCAGCTATCTTAACGCGCCGTGCTGTCTCTACAATCATTTCTTCATTTTCTACGGAGCAGGGGCCTGCAACGACTACCAAGGGGTGGTGTTCACCAAATACCACTACTCCACTGGGAGTATTAACTACTACTTCCGAAGCTTCGCCGTGGCGGTACTGGCGGCTGGCCCGTTTGTAAGGCTCCTCTACTCGCAACACCTGCTCAATCCAGGGGCTAACTTCCTGAATTTGCAGTGGATCTAAGTTGGCGGTTTCACCTACTAGACCAATAACTACTTTGTGTTGACCAACAATTTTTTCTGGAGTTAGCCCCCAGGTAGTTAGTTCCTTATTAATGCGGTTTATTTCCGCCTCCGGGGAACCACTTTTCATTACTATAATCATGTAAAAGTTCCTGATTAATTGAGTAAAATTTTCCGTAAATGGGCGTAATTTTATTGTTGCCTATTTAACTTAATTACGAATAGTTAAAAATGAAATTTATTTACAAAACATAGCGCTCAGTAGTTTTACTATCAAATAACTGGATATGGGTATAAAAAGAATTATATGATTTTAATTAGCAATGTTGAAGTTTTGAAAAAGAATTTTTTCTTAATAAAATTTCAACATTCACTTTAAAATTTACCCAATACCGTAGTTATCTGAGACCTGAGCGCTGTCCCTTATGAGTTTTTTTGCCGAGTTTCGCGCCAAACTGCCACCATTCGTCCCCAATTGGTGCTGAACTCACCCAAACCCAGCAGACTTCCGACTCTTTCTTCATCCCAAGAAGCAGAAAGAACGCCATAAGTTATCCCTAAGACCCCCAAACAAAATAATCCCATGTTCACCAATAACACGACGATGGGAGGTAGTTGGATGTCGGAGTAGATGGCAAGCAGATAGCTGACAATCAGGCTAGAAACGCCCAAAGTTGTTGGTACACCACAGAATCCAGCTACCCGTCGGATCATCCTCTGGCTGACTACTTGGGGAATAGTCATTTCTTCTTTGGTGTAACGCGGCTTTCTATCAGCCTGTTTGCCAGATTCTTGTGGCTGTGTTGCTGCTAGTTTACTTTGAGTTTTTGGGGGTTTTTGGCGCTTTTTGTTTGGTTCAAAAGGCAAAACCCTACGTTCAGATTCTTCAGCAGACATAAGCGGTAGTCCTTATCCACGAATACCGAGGCGAGCAATCAAAGCTAAATATTTTTCTCGGCTTTCCTGCGATATATAGGCTAGAAGACGCTTGCGATGACCAATTAGCTTCAACAGTCCCCGTCGGGAAGAATGGTCTTTTTTGTTTGCCTGGAGATGTTCGCTGAGGCGGTTAATGCGCTCAGTTAGCATGGCAACTTGGACTTCGGACGAACCAGTATCGGTTTCGTGAACTTGGTAGTTGGAAATTATTTCTTGTTTCCGCAGTTGCGTCAGAGCCATGATCGATTCAATTTATATTTTTTCAAATGTATGCAGCAGTCTCCCATAATATCACAGCCCTCAAGCTGGATGTGGAATCATCTTTGCTGCTACTCCTAAAAATTCCCAGTGAGTAGAATTTATCTCGTCTCCAAGCTGAAATCCAGATTGCTTATGCAGTTAGCTAAATCAGTCTACTGCCTCAGAGCGATCGCAAAAGTTTTCGGGATACTGAAATTAATAAGAGACTTTAAAATAAAGCGATCGCCCCGATAATGACTGTATATTCACACGAATGGTCATGCTGGTCACGACCCTGACTTTTGGTAATCAGCAGTGGTGTACCAGGGGAATCTTGAAAAATTTCGCTTCTTCTTTGTAAGCCGCCTATGTTTCAAGGCGATAAATCTGAACTAGCTACGCGACTAATTCAAAACTTTATGCAAAAAAGTGTTCACTAAACAACCTGAAGAAGCTTCTCAACAGCTTCGCTGAACTGCTCGTAAGGAGAAACTCCCACGATGGTTTCTGTTAAAACACCATCTTTGAAAAGTAAAACTGCTGGAATGCTGCGAAGACCGAATTTCTTGAAAATCGGCTTATTGCTGTCAACGTCTACCTTAACAACTTTGACACGACCTTTGTATTCCTGGGCGAGTTGTTCCATTAACGGACTGATCAGGCGACAGGGGCCACACCAAGTAGCAGTAAAGTCAACAACAACGACTTTCTCTTCACTTTCAGTTAAAAGAGCATCAAATTCACTTTCTTGAACGTAAGCGACGATGTCAGTCTCAGTGGACATTTTTTAATTCCTTAGTGTCAAACTAAAATTTCAGTAAAAAGCTAACTATACAAACTATACTTCTTTCTGCCTGTCAGATTTACCTATAACTAACATTGGTAAACCCCTGCACCTGACTTTTGCTTAGTAGCGTAAATTTAATAACCTATATACGTAGGGTGCGATCGCTAACCCACTTTATCAACCGACCTAATCCAAGAATCTCACACATTCAAGGCATAGAAGCGTCAATAGTCATTCTCCTGATCAACACAGTTCTATTTTTCCATTTACTGTATTTATTTATCTTTACATAGTTTGGTGTTTTCGTACTTATCTACTTAATATTTGCTTAACGATTTTAACAGTAATAATATTTATCCATAAAAAATTTGCTCATTTAATAAGTCAAATACATACATTGATACTAAAATATTTTAAAAGTTCATAAGTAATATTACATAGCTTAATTTTGTATAAAAACATGCTATATACATTAATTAGTGTTAATATTTGTAACAGGAGCATCTTTATGAGGATATTTTAAGTAATGGCCATTGTAAAAGAATTTCCAGTAAATCATTTAATATCAATTTCTAGTCAAGGAAACAAGACGGCCGTTGAATCTTTAGCGCAACAATGGGCTAAAAAATATATAGGGAATCTCAAGGTTGATACTGATAAGACAGAAGAAATAGAAATCCCTAATTTATCAAAGATAGTGTCACCAGAGGGGCGAAAGAAAACTGCTCAAAAAGTATTGGATTCTTTGCGAAGTGTTAGTGCTAGAGCCTGGAATAAAACTGAGGCATTATTATCAAAAGAAGTTAAACAACATGGCATAGACTTAAACCTAATTAATCCGTGGGAAATCGCCGGAGATTCCTTTAACATTTACCAAAAAGCTTTGGATGTATATACTCAACAAACAACATCACAACCTCTTTCTTTGGTAAGAAACCTGGTTGATTCGGAGAATCCACTTTATGAACAGGCATTAGATGTTTATACAGAACAAGTGGCTCCTAGCAAGCTGGCTACAGTAATTGGTGCGGATATAGGAAAGCTCAGAAAGAAATACACAAGTAATGATCCTAGAGTTATTGGCTTTGTAAGTATGCAGTTTCATTACACAGGTCAAATGCTCATACAATCACTTGAGCCAATAGAACAATCACTTATTAGTACATACTTTAAAGTTATTGATGACCATTTGTATATGCCACTGCAACGTGCCTATGAAGCAGCAGCTAACCATGATTATGATTCTGTAGCATTATCCGCAGTGCAAAAGTTACTACCAATTAGTACACAAATTGCTAAGAGGATTTGCCAAAGAGTAATTGAACTTTATCCAAATTACAACTCAATGTCTGGTGGATTAAGTAATCCAATAGTTAAGACTTCCAGTGTTCGGGATGTAGAAATGTTTCAAATATACTTGTGGGTATGTGCTTTAGAAGCAAGCTGTGGAGCTATCCAACAAGAGTTATTTCCCTTATGTGTAATGCTCTATCCCAGGTTAAAAGTGCAGTGGGAAGTAGTTCGTCAAATGCTACATTTGCTGAGACAAGAAATAGACATTAGCTTGACTTCTGAAGAAGCTGAAACTTTAATGCCATATTTCCAGGTATTGTGGGATATGTTTTCTCCAGAGGTGTTTGCTGAACTTGGATTGTAATAGGGGACTTCCTAAGAATAAATCTTCTAAAACCTCAGAAGTTACAACTGGTGAGAGGTTGAGGTAGGTTTATCTAATATGTCGTCAAAGCTTTATAATCTGAAAAACTGCATATTCAATGTGTATCAAAGCTTAAGTATAAACATCTTCCCTTCCCAGCTATGCAAGCAGGTTATTCCAGTCAAAATTTTCGAGGGCATTCCTTCAAAGATAAAAACCTTGAGGGAATGGACTTTAGTTATGCAGATATCCGAAGCGCTGATTTTAGCAATGCCATCCTTGTAGGTGCAAATTTTAGTTATGCAAAAGCTGGGTTGCAAAAGCGGAGGGCTATTTTCTTAGTGCTTATTTCGTGGGTGCTGATGGGGCTATCAGGATTTTTATCAACTTTTGCTGGTATTTTTGTGGCGGCCTTAATATTTCAACCAGCGAAAAGTTCTGAAATAACGTATCAAATTGCAGGCTGTACTGTTATAGCTATATTAATCATCTTCTTTTTTGTGACAATTTCCCAAGGAATACAAGCGGGTTTAAGAGCCGTAGCTGTAACCTTCGCCGGAGCCGTAGCCTTCGCTGGAGCCTTCGCCGGAGCCTTGTCCTTCGCCGGAGCCTTCGCTGTAGCCCAAGGCGGAGCCGTAGCCTTCGCTGTAGCCGGAGCGTTCGCTGGAGCATTCACCGTAACCTTCGTCGGAGCGTTCGCCGGAGCCGTAGCCGGAGCCGCAGCCGGAGCCGTAGCCGGAGCATTCGCTGTAACCTTCGCCGTAGCCGTAGCCTTTGCTGGAGCCGTAGTCATAGCCGGAGCCGTAGCCGGAGCCGTAGCTGTAGCCGGAGCCGGAGCCGGAGCCGGAGCCAGAGCCGTAGTCATAGTCATAGCCGGAGCCGTAGTATTATTTAGTATATATATAAGTTGGCGTGCACTGAAGGGAGATCCAAAATACACACTGATTCACAACATTGCTGTGGCTTTTGCTGCTATTGGCGGTACAAGCTTCTACAATGCCAACTTAACCAATGCTGATTTTACACAAGCCACCCTTAAAAGCACAGATTTTAGAAAAGCCAAGTTGACTCGTACCTGTTTTAGCAAAACCAAAAAACTTGACCGTGTTCGCCCAGGAACAAGTTACCTTCAAAAAGCACAAATGCGTCAAGTTTTGGTTATGGGTGAGGGGCAAGACAAGAATTTTGACCGTGAAGACTTGCGAGGGGTAAATTTTCAAGGAGCAAATTTAGTAGATGCCAGTTTTGTTGGTACTAACCTAAGTCAAGCTAATTTACAAGACGCTGATTTATCAAGGGCGAAATTAGTTCAAGCACAACTTGACGGAACCGATTTTACAGGCGCTACTCTCACTGGGGCATACATTCAAGATTGGGGCATTACCACTGACACCAAATTTGATGGGGTTAGATGTGAGTACGTTTATATGCGACTTCCCACCAAAGAAAACCCTGACGCTCTCCGCAAACCTGATAATAACAAAGAAGTGTTTGCAGATGGGGAGTTTGGTGATTTTATTCAACCAATTTTTGACACCCTCGACCTTTACCATAATCAAGGTGTTGACCCAAGGGCGATCGCAATTTCATTTAAGCAGTTAGCTGAGAATCACCCTGATGCCGACTTAGAAATTGTGGCAACGGAAAAACGGGGTGCAGATTTTTTACTTCGTGTTAAAACTGCGCTTGAAGTTAACAAGTCTTTACTCAGTGAGGAATATTTTGAATTATATAATCAACTTAAAGCATTAACAGAACAAGAATTACAAAAATTGATAGCAGAAAAAGATAGCAGAATTCGTAGTCTAGAAAATTTGGTAGAAACGGCTCTGCAACGACCTAGTTTTTACGCTGAATCTTATCAAAACCAAGGAGGAACAAACATGGCTGGTGAGCGTAACATTAACAGAATTGGTGGAAATTATAATGAACAAATCCAAGGAAACTATATACACGGTAATTACTATAGTGCTGCTGAGAAACAAAATCTTGCAGAATCAGCAGCAGAAATTCAACAACTTCTGTATCAATTATCTTTGACTAACCCTACAACAAATGAAGCAGTTACAGAAGTTATTTATCAAGAAATTAGACGTAATCCAACGCTAAAAGCAAGATTGCAATCAGCCCTAAAAGCCGGTGGATTGGAAGCACTAAAGGCAATCTTTAATCATCCATTATTTAGTATTCCTGCTGAAACAATTAAAGGATGGCTTGAAGCTGAATAATGAATCCCGGTATGAATAAATGGATCTGTGGAAAAACTATACAGTTTTGTTGTTTGAGAATTTATCGTTAAAAGTCTCCTCTTTGCGAAAATAGAGCAAAATGGCATTGAGCATCCGATTCAATGCCCAAAAGACCCTAGAAACTATACTACTCGTCAAGAAGAAACGCTATACCCGAAAATACCATGAGTAATGAAGATTAAATCACCAGACATTTAAAAAATGATGCAAGTGTGGAATAATGCGTAGGTAGTAAATTTAATTTCACACTAGATAAGAAATGTAAAGTTATGATTGCTCAACATTACAATTCAATTCATGTTGAAAACAACTTGCTTAAACAAATCAAAATTAAAGAAAATCAGCTAAAAATTGCCCAAGAATCTAATATGGTCTATGTAACAGAAGCGTTACAAAATCAATTGTTAAAGTTACAGGGTCAATTGTCAGAGCCGCAAGACTCTGAATTTCAAGCGTTGATGAGTTTGCTAGACGATTAAAATTGATAAAGTTGTGTTGCAAAGTTGATTGAAAACACAAAAACTCTGTTGGCAGGAAACAGAGCTAAGATGTTAGGGTTTTTGCTGGGTAAACGGTCTTTTTATCAGCAGTACTGGATCAATCTTAAGAACAGGTTGAGTTGAGGGCAGTTGCCTTTGCCTGAGAATTTGAATTTCTCTCTCAATCGAATCTTTTCCTTGCCTAAAAAAATCTTGAGAACTATGTGGAACCAAGTCACGGGATAAATGTTGAGCTTGTGCTGGAGTCAAAGGCAAAAATGCTTGTTCAGCATTGGCAGAAGTCTGCACAGTCAGAAAAAAAACTGTTGAAACCACCAAGGATTTTACTTTTATACATCGGGTGAATGTCAGGTTCAACATGATGGAGTAGCCTACACAATGAAATTATCCTTCTCTGATCATAAGATCAATCATTCTGTGGAGTTCTCTTAGTAAATATTTAGGAACACTGCCAAGTCCTTGAATACTATTTTACAGCTATCCATTGCGTCACAGGTGCCATTGCCCGCCAGCCCAAAAATTTACCAATAGGTTCCGCCCTTTGGATGGCAAGACGAGTTAAATCGCCACCGACTTGTTCATGCCATTGAAACAAAGTTTGCTCACCTTCTACTGTCACGACATTTGCTACCAAACGTCCACCCGGCCGCAGTGCTTGCCAACAAACATCAAAAAGTCCGGTTGCTGTCACCCCACCACCAATAAAGATGGCATCTGGTGCTGGCAAGTCTTTCAGGGCATTGGGTGCTTTACCTTCAATGATTTGCAGATTTGGAGTACCGAGAGTGGCGGCATTATCGGCAATGTAAATTAGTCTAGACGAGTTTTGCTCGATCGCGATCGCCCGACACCGAAAATGGCTCCGCATCCATTCGATAGAAATGGAGCCGCAACCTGCACCAATATCCCACAACAGTTCTCCCGGTGTGGGTGCCAAAGCTGCTAGAGTGATTGCCCTAACTTCACGCTTCGTTAACTGTCCATCGTGGTGGTAGGCGTTATCTGGTAGTCCTGCTAACTTTGGTAAAGGCACAACCCCAGCATCAGCAATACAATAAACTGCGATCGCATTCAAAGCAGCAACTTCGGTTTGATTCCAGGATGCAGCCGTACCTTCCACAATTCTTTCATGAATGCCACCCATACGCTCCAATACGGTGATTTTACTGCCACCATAGCCGCGATTTGTCAAAATTTGAGCAACAATGGCAGGTGTGTCCTTTCCCTCACTCAAAATTAATAGCCTAGCTCCCGGATAGATGTAAGACTGGAGCAGGGAGGATGGACGACCATTTAAACTCAAGGTTTCCACCTCAGTTAAAGACCATCCAACCCTGGCACAGGCGAGGCTGAAGGCGGAAGGTGCGGGGATAATCGTCATTTCGGAAATGGGAATTCGCTGCGTCAAAGTAACACCAATGCCGTAACACATAGGATCGCCGCTTGCAAGTACGCAAATCGACTGGCCCCGATGCTGGATGATCTCCTCAACTGAAGCGCTAATGGGAGATTTCCAGACTAATTTCTCACGTTGATCATCTGTAGATAGCATTGCCAAATGGCGATCGCCTCCCACAATAATTTTAGCTTGATCGACTAGAGAACGAGCGATCGCGCTTAACCCCTCTAACCCATCTTCTCCAATGCCGACGATAGAAAGCCATTTCTGAGTCATGCTAGTTCATGATTATAATTAATTTTGCTAGGCTAAAGTTCATTGATGAGTGTCATTTCCCAATTTTTTCTAGTACTCCCCACTGGTGGCTAGAGCCTGCTAACCTCTTACTGAAACTTAAAACTTAGGGAATTTATGCAGAAAGCATCTACTGATAATCAGGCTGCTGCAAAAGACATTAAACTATTAGTTTTGGATATAGATGGCACGATCGCTGGACACTCTAACACCCTCAGCAAACCTGTAAAGCAAGCGATTGTTGCGGCGCAAGCACGAGGAATTCAAATAGCGATCGCCACAGGTAGAATGTATCGTTCAGCCTTGCGCTTTCACCAAGAAATCGGCTCTATTCTACCATTAATCGCCTATCAGGGAGCCTGGATACAAGACCCGACTAACCAAAAAATTCATCGCCATTTGGCTGTTTCCAGGGAAATTGCCCACAAACTAATCGACTATTTTGAACAGCCTGAGTTGCGATCGCTCCTATCTGTCCATTTCTACATCAATGACGACCTATACGTGCGGGAGTTAACCAAAGAAACTCAAATTTATGCAGAACGTTCTGGTGTTACACCGATTCCCGTGGGTGATTTACGCCAAGTCTTAACGAATGAACCGACAAAAATTCTCGCTTTGTGTGATGACACTGATGTAATCAACCAGCTATTAGGTAATTTACGCCGCCAATACACACCTGCTGAACTTTATCTTACAACATCGGTTGCTACCTTCTTTGAAGTAACTAACGCTTCTGTGAATAAGGGAACTGCTGTGCGCTACCTAGCCGAAGAATTACTAGGATTACAGATAGACAACATTATGGCCATTGGTGATAACTTCAATGATGTGGAAATGCTAGAATATGCTGGACTTGGTGTAGCTATGGGCAATGCACCAGAAGCAGTGCAAGCGATCGCCCAGTGGGTAGCTCCTAGCGTAGAGGAAGACGGAGCAGCAGTAGCAATTAAAAAGTTTTTGCTGTAGTAAGGACACTTTTTCAAACTTAATCCACATAAATCAGAAAGGACACCGACGACTGGCCGTGTTTCGTCTCGGTGTCCCTACTGGTTCGCTCCTCACACACTTGCTAATGTAGCCGAGGTGATGCATTGAGTCAATAGCTGTTAGAAAAGTTTTTATTTTCTACCTAAGCGACATTACTGATTTATAGCTCCAAGGGCGCAAAAACCCCTAAGTTTTCCTCTAGCACATATTTTAATACTGACTGAGTAACCATAAGCAATCCAAGTCTGGCTTGGGCTAGCTCTAGCGACGTAATTTTCACCTCACCCCAAATCCGGCAATTACACCAGAACTTTTCAAAAGCTTGGCTCAAATTCAGCGCTACTTTTTCCAATTTCACAGAACCGTTAATATTAGGACACTCTGTGTTGTCTATCACTTGTATTAACTCGCCAATTAGACGACACTCATCTGGGTGATTTAGTCGCAGTACTCCATCACAGTTGAGCCAAGGCAGAGGTTTAGGGGAAATAACATCCCAAAAAACTGGACTAGTATTTGCAACTGGTTGTCTAAGTTTAATCAATCCCTCTCGATGAGCCAGAAGCACTAGCGAACAGCAACGTGCATGGGCGTATTGAACAGCAAACAACGAATTGGACATTGGGCATGGGGCATTGGGCATGGGGCATAGGAGATCAATTGTCCCCTCATCTTCCCCTGCTCCCTGCTCCCC
>NZ_WBKM01000071.1 GCF_015714725.1 Nostoc sp. WHI | reverse complement strand
CCCCACTCCCCACTCCCCACTCCCCGCCTTATATTGATATCTTCTTCTACGATGGCCCAATATCGCGGGACATGGGTTTTAGTGATGTCGTTTATAATTCTAGTCGCTTTGCCGGACGTATCGGTTCGGCAGTGCGTGGGGATCATCGTCCAGCACAGTTGATCTCTGTGGCGACGGATGGAGAAACTTTTGGACATCACAAAAAGGGAACTGAGAAAACTTTAGCCTTTGCCTTTACAAAAGAGTTTCCCCAACAGAGTTGGACAGTGACAAACTTCGCCCACTACCTCAGCTTAAATTCTCCCGATTGGGAAGTGGAATTGAAGTCAGTCACAGCATGGAGTTGCGCCCACGGTGTAGATAGATGGCAAGATGACTGTGGTTGCGGTGGAGAAGGCGGTGTTTGGCATCAGAAATGGCGTCGTCCCTTGCGGGATGCCCTAAATTGGCTGCGGGATCAGCTAACTGAGGTGTATGAGGAACACGGCAGGCAGTTATTTCGTGATCCCTGGCTAGCACGAGATGAATATATCCAAGTGATGCGCGATCGCTCTGCTGCTAATGTTAACCGTTTTCTCTCCCGTCATCAAACCCACAAACTAACAGCAGCTGAACAAGTAGACGCTCTACGTCTATTAGAAATGCAGCGTCACGCTTTGTTGATGTTCACTAGTTGCGGTTGGTTTTTTGAAGAAATTTCCCGTCCAGAAGGGACGCAAATTCTCCGGTACGCTGCCCGTGCTTTGGAATTGGCGGGGGATGTGGCAGGTGTACAGTTGGAAAAAGGCTTCGTTAAACGTCTTGGTTTAGCCCCCAGTAATGTCGATCACTTCAAACACGGTGCCGAAATTTATCGGCAACTGGTGCTAACTGCCCAGCTTGGTTTCAAACAAGTAGCAGCGCATTACGCCATTACTTCCCTGTTTAACAATCACAAACCAGCAGAGACGCACAATTCTTTGTTTGTAAAAGATGCTGATGACAAAGAGTCTCAGCGTTACTATAAGCGGGTTTATTGCTACGCTGCCAATGAGCTAGATTACCAACTGCAACGCATGGGATCGCTAACTCTGGCTGTAGGCAATTTAAAGCTGGTATCAGAGATTACTTGGGAAAGTGAGCATTTGGTATTTGCTGTACTGCATTTGGGAGGTTGGGATTTCCACTGCTGCATTCAACAATTTACCGGACGGCTTGACTACAGCCAATTAAAAGAAAAGCTGTTTGGGGCATTACAACAAGCTAGTGCGGCTCATACTATCTTGGCGATGACGCAGCTATTTGGGGAAGAGACTTTCAGCTTGCAAAATCTATTTGCTGAAGAACGCCACCGGATTATGCAGTTACTCAGCCAGGAAACACTGACACGTTTAGGACAGTTGTATACCCAAGCCTACCGCGATAATTATGGTGTGCTGATGGCGTTTCATCGAGATGAAATAGCAGTGCCGCAAGAATTGCAGGTAGTAGCAGACATTGCTTTAGGGCATCGCTGTCTGATGACATTACGATCGCTTGAGCAAGACATCGCCGATCCCCAAAAAAGTTGGAATCACATAGTAGAATTGGAAGCGATCGCCACCGAAGCAAAACATCTGCATTGTCGGCTGAATATTCCCGACGGTAAGCAAATGTTAGAACAGTTAATTGCGCGATCGCTCTGGCAATTGTTGCATGATGCCAATGGTAGTTTTAATGCAGACATTCAACTATTGGAGCGGTTGATTGATGTTGGGGATCAACTAAATATTGATATTTCCCTACAGCGATCGCAAGAATTATATTTTAGTTGTCTGCACAGTCAAATCATACCTCTGTGTATCACCACCCTTAGCAATGAAGAAGATACTCATCGGTGCCGTCAGTTGCTCAAGTTGGGGCAAAAGTTATGCGTTGATGTGAGTATGATTTCAAATCAGTTTGTATAAGAGTATAAGCTTAGTAGTAAGCTAAAGCTCCTTTAAAACCTCGTTTCCAGCCTCTGGCTGGAAATGCACCTCATTGGGCTGCTGCCGCGAGTAAATGTTATTAGCTATCTTGTTTCCTCGTTCCCAGGCTCCGCCTGGGAATGCATTCATTGAGTCTCTGGCTCAATGTCTAACTGGAGGCAGCAGCCCCTAATTAGCCATTCCCATGCAGAGCATGGGAACGAGAGAACAATAGGAAATCGAGCTTTTTTCGACTTGTGTGTACACCGTAGCCCTTGGTGGGTGAGGGCGATTTTGTTAAAACAGGAAAGCTTACAAACCTACCTAACTGAAAATGCCTCGTTGAATCGCCGTGTCACAGGCTCAGTGATGAATGTCAAAATTGACTTTTTACGAGTGACAATTTCACCTGTAGCAGCCATCCCTGGTGTAAATTCTACTTCTTGACCCCGGACGTTGACTGAGTGTTTACTTAGCTTAATTCTTGTGGGAAAAACTAAGCCCAATTCTTTATCAACAATTGCATTCGGACTGACTTGCATGACTTCGCCAGCCACAGTGCCAAATTCCTGGAAGGGGAAAGTCGCCATTTTTACTTTTGCCTTCATCCCTTGACGAATAAATCCAATATCGCGGTTGAGGACTTTCACCTCTAGGAGCATTTCTTCTCCTTCCGGCAAAATTGATAGCAATTCTTCACCCGATTGTACTGGCCCCTTGGTGGCTTTGACTCTGTAAATTGTACCGGCAACGGGAGCCTCAATTGTTTCTAAAGCTTGCTGCTTTCTCGCCTGCTCTAATTGACCTTGAACAGTTGTCAGTTCTTCTTTGCGTTTGTTCAATTGGGTCAAAATTTCACTTTGGCGTTCTGATGCTACACGCTGGATCTGATTGCGTGCAGCTTTGTAGGCTTGTTCTGCTTGGCGAATTTCTTGGACTTGGGCAGCAATATCTTTTTCTAATGATGTGACTTTATCTTGAGCCTCTGTTATCCTATTCTGGGCGTTGGTAACTTCATCTTGTGATCTAGTGATTTCTGTCTTTGCACGAGTTAGTCTTTCTTGAGCATCCAAGTAATCGACACGAGGTACAGCGCCAGGAGTAATTAGGGTGCGTAGGCTTGTTTCCCTTTGTTCGGCGAGTGCCAAATTACTTTCAATTTTGACCCGGATGCTGTCTGCGTTGACAAGGTTGGTTTTGGCATTGCCAACGCTGCTTTTGGCATTAACTAAGTTGTCTTGCAACCGAGTCAAGCGGACTTTGGCTTGATTGATGAGTGCTGTTTGGCGATTTGCTTCTGCTTCGGCGGCTGCTTGACGCGCTTGGTAGTCTTGGAGGCGGGAGTTTAAAAGTTCATCTTGCAGTTTTGTTCCAGTAGTTTTACCTCCAGTCCGTTCTGCATCCAAACGTTGCAAATCGTCTTGAATCAATCTGGTAGATTTAGCTAGGCGAGAAACGTCCGTCATCTGCAAGTCTGGATCTTTTTGAATCAGAATTTGACCTTTGGTAACGCGATCGCCTTCTTGGACTTTGACGCCGACAATTGACCCTCCACCCAAGGCTGTCACTGGCCTTACCTGTGTGGAAGCAATTAATTCTCCTGATGATGTTGCTACTTCATCTATTTGCGAGAAATATGCCCAAGCGATCGCCCCAAATACAATAAATGTCATGGTTCCCGCCAATAATCTAGTGTACAGGGGTGGCAATTCCTGTACCGCCTTCCCCAATTCATAGGTGAGTTGTTCCTCTGGTTTGGCGAATCGCTCTTTTGTCTGACGTGCTTGAGCAGCATTTACAGCTAGGGAAGATTTCATAGAATTTTGGAGTGGGGAGTGGGGAGTGGGG
>NZ_WBKM01000041.1 GCF_015714725.1 Nostoc sp. WHI | reverse complement strand
CAGGGGAGGAGGCGGGAGTGTTTTCTTTGCCTACGCCTCCTAAGCGTCCATCTTCTCTACTTTTGCGGCAGGGAGTTTTACTGTTTTATATTGGGCTGTGTTATTGCCGTTTAGCAGAGCAAAATCAAACAGAAAACCGCCGCCATTGGTATACTGCTAAATCTTATTTTCAGCAATGCTTGAATGTTTTGCAAGTGGCTGGGCGTCCAGATATAGTTGCTAGATTTATTGGTCAACTTGCTGAGGTTTTGCAATATCTGCAAGAGTGGGAAGAGTTGCAGATTGTTGCTCAAAAGTCTCTGGAGTTACATCAAACTTATGGTAATCAAATCCAATTAGCTTGTGACTATGGTTTTCTGGCACAAGTGGCTGTGCAGCAGTCACGGTGGTTACAGGCGACTACATTAGCACACATATCACTGCTGAAATTAGGTGAAGCGCAAAAGCACAACGATTCTTATGACTGCTTGTTTCCGTTGCTGTTAGGACAAATTTACTATTTGGTTTTAGCAAAAGCGCAGCGAAATTTAGGTGAGCTAGAAGTAGCTCGTGAATACCTGGACAAAGCAACAAAAGACCTGCCAGCGGCCTTGGAAAGCAGTGCCCATCAATACAATGCCCGTAGTTATATTCGCTTATTGCGGACACTGCGATCGCTGTACTTTGAAGAAGGACGCTATCTGGAAGCTTATTACATTCGACAGAAACGGCGTTCTGTTGAGCAGCAGTACGGTTTTCGGGCTTTTATCGGGGCAGGGCGCTTGCAACCGCAAAGACAAGCGACAAACCCAGCCTTGATGTCACCTTCTGGCAGTAGCACCGTTGCTTTAGAAATTATCGCTTCTGGCCGGGAGCGTGATATTAATAACTTAATTGGCAGAATTAGCCGCGCCGATCAAAAGTTGACAGTGATTCACGGTCAATCAGGAGTTGGTAAGAGTTCTATTGTAACGGCGGGTTTAGTTCCGGCACTGCAAAATCAAGCCATTGGCGATCAAATAGCTGTGCCTGTAGTGCTGCAAGTTTATACCGATTGGGCGCGGGAATTAAAGAAATGTTTAAGTGAGGCGATGTCTAGTGACGCATCCCTTGCAATCTACGCTGATATGAAGCCAGAAGTAGTGATTGAACAGTCAGCTTTGCCCAACTCTGCTACATCAATTACCATCTTCAGAATTTTACAACAACTAAAAGAAAATGGTGATCACCATTTGATCACAGTTTTAATTTTTGACCAGTTTGAAGAATTTTTCTTTGGTTATAGCGATCGCAATCAAAAGCAAGAATTCGATAAATTTATTAGCGACTGCCTGAATATACCCTTTGTAAAAGTTATCCTTTCATTGCGAGAAGATTATTTACATCGGTTATTAGACTTTAAACATCTTTCGGCACTGGAAGCGATTAATAACAATATTCTCGACAAGCATATTCGTTATCAGCTAAATAACTTTTCACCAGAATATGCTAAAGCAATTATCCAAAAATTAACAGAGCGATCGCAGTTTAATTTAGAACCTGCTTTAATTGATGCCTTAATCGAAGATTTATCAACAGAATTTGGAGAAGTCCGCCCCATTGAATTGCAAGTTGTCGGAGCGCAAATTCAAGATGAGCGGATTACTACATTAGAAGAATATCAGCCATATAGACCCAACAAACTTATTGAGCGATATCTTAAGGAACTAATCAAAGACTGCGGCCCAGAAAATGAACGAGCCGCTTTAATCGTCTTATACTTATTAACAGATGAAAGTAACAACCGACCTTTTAAAACTCGTGCTGAATTAGCGGCGCAGCTGGCAGAGTTAGAAGATGCTGGCAAATTAGAGTTAGTATTAGATATTTTAGTGCGTTCCGGTTTAGTGGTTCTTTTCCCTGATGTTCCAGAACGCTATCAACTAATTCACGATTATTTAGTAGACTTGATTCGCTACCTGCAACAACAAGAATCAAGTTTACAAGTACAACTTAATCAACTGCGTTACAAGGTGGAACAGAGTCAATCTGAGATTGAACGACTTAAAAGCGAACTTAGCCAAAATAAGCAGCGTTCCAAACTGATAGATCATCATCCCCAACCGGGTTTAGACTTATTAACAGAACTGCGGGAGTTACGCAAGCGCGAAGAATTTAGTCAATTAGAAATTGAGCAATTGCGAGGTGAACTTAAAGAAAAAGAGTTAACAGCCCAACTTGCAGAAAGTCAAGAAAAACAAAGGCTCAGTGAAGCTAAATTAAATCGTTCGTTGAAAATTGCCCTTACTGCTTCCGTTCTCGCCATATTGGGATTAAGTGTTTCCATTGTGACAGCAGTAGATAGTGAAATAAAAACTCTCAGTGCATCTAGTGAAGCCCTCTTTGCCTCGCAAAAAGGTATTGATGCTTTAAAAGAAAGTTTAAAGGCGGGAAGAAAATTACAACAAACAATTTGGGTAGATTCCTATACAAGAGAGCAAGTACAAACGGCGCTTTATCAAGCAGTTTCTGGGGTTAGAGAGTATAACCGTTTAGAAGGACATACATCTGGGGTAAATAGTGCTACATTTAGCAGCGATCGCTCTTTAATTGCCTCAGCCAGTGCAGACACTACAATCAAACTCTGGCTTCCTGATGGTAGCTTGGTCACAACCTTGTCGGGGCATAAAGATATAGTTAATAGTGTCAGCTTCAGCCCAGATAATCAAATCGTTGCTTCTGCCAGTCAAGATAAGACGGTGAAACTGTGGAGTCGAGAGGGTCAACTACTTGTAACCCTATTAGGACATCAGGGTGTAGTGAATAGTGTTAGTTTTAGCCCAGATGGTCAAATCGTTGCTTCGGCGAGTAGCGACAAGACAGTGAAGTTGTGGAGTCGGGATAACAAGCTGCTCAAAACCTTGCAGGGACATAATAGTGCAGTCTTAAGTGTCGCTTGGTCAACCGATGATCAAACTATTGCTTCCGGGAGTGCTGACAAGACGGTGAAATTGTGGAGTCGGGATGGCAAGCTGCTCAAAACCTTGCAGGGGCATGATGATGCAGTCTTGAGTGTCACTTGGTCGCCCGATGGTAAAATTATTGCTTCTGCTAGTTTAGACCAGACTATTAAACTGTGGAGTTTGGAAGGTAAGCTACTAAGAACCTTATCGGGGCATAGTGCTGGAGTTACCAGCGTCAGCTTCAGCCGTGATGGTAAGACGATCGCTTCAGCAAGTACCGACGAGACGCTGAAACTTTGGAGTTTTGCAGGTGTGCTACTCGACACCTTGAGGGGACATAATAATTGGGTAAATAGTGTTAGTTTCAGCCCAGACGGTCGCACCCTTGCTTCTGCCAGTCGAGACAAAACTATTAAATTCTGGCGTTGGGACGATGTGTTATTGCGAAAACCCAAAGCTAATAACGATGATTGGGTGACTAGCATCAGTTTTAGTCCAGACGGTGGCACCTTGGCAGCAGCAAGCCGTGACAAAACTGTAAAACTTTTGAGTCGAGACGGTAAACTACTCCGCACCTTCCAGGGGCATCAAGGTGAAGTTTGGGGCGTTAGTTTCAGCCCCGAAGGAGGGGCGATCGCATCGGCTAGTAAAGATAAAATGGTGAAGCTTTGGAGTCTGGACGGTAAACTGCTTAACACCTTACAGAGTCATAATGATGCCGTCTTGGGTGTAGCTTGGTCGCCCGATGGTCAAGCGATCGCCTCGGCTAGTAAAGATAAAACTGTGAAGCTTTGGAACCGCGATGGTAAACTACTCAAAACCTTGCAGGGACATGAAGATGCAGTGAACTGGGTAAGCTTTAGCCAAGATGGCAAGTTGCTAGCCTCAGCCAGTGATGACCAAACAGTGAAAATCTGGAGTATTGAGGGTAAACTTCTACACACCTTAACTGGTCATAGCCGCCGGGTGAATGGAGTTGCTTGGTCGCCAGATGGTCAGGCGATCGCCTCAGCAAGTATTGATAGTACAGTCAAACTCTGGAGCCGAAACGGTGATTTACTAAATGATCTTGCTGGGGATGGCGATAATTTCATCAGCGTCAACTTTAGCCCCGATGGCAAGACTCTAGTAGCTAGCAGTGATGACAAGGTGAAACTTTGGAGCCGGGAAGGAACATTGCTGATTGCTTTAAAAGGTTATAAGGATGAGTTAACCAGCGTCAGTTTCAGCCCTGACGGCAAGACTCTAGCTGCGGGTAGTGCTAACGGCACAGTAATTTTCCAGAATTTGGCAGATATCAAACTGGAAAAATTACTGGCACGGGGTTGCAATTTACTACAGAATTATTTACAGACTAACCAGAAAGTAATGAAGAACGATCAATCCTTATGTTCTGGTAGGTGATAGGTATTTGATTATCGGGCGTTGCTGATTGATGGGATGAATTTTGTTTCGCGCAAAGGCGCGAAGAATCAATCTTTAGCATTGGTAAAAAATCTCAATTCATCCCGCATTTATGCAACGCCGATTATCGAATTTACTTTTTATTTATACCTTGTTCTACTAATGTTTTTGCTCGTTCAATTTAATGGCTATTCAGGTGAAACGAGCCTAACGTTGGGAAAATAGGTGCGATAGCGATTGACATCACGGGTAATGAGAGGCAAATTAGCAGTGCTAGCATGGGCACCAATGTAGAAATCAGGCAATGGGGAGGTTCTTGCGCCACCACGACGACGGTAGTTAAGAAAACTTTGACCTGCCAGGAATGCCGCATCCCAAGGTAAAGAGAGACGTTGAAATATATCTTCTGGCAATGCAGTGATGAGTTCCTGTTCTCTGGGAAAGCCGATAGCAATCTCAGCGTAGATGATGGGATTGATGGCAAGTTGGTCTTGACGGGCATAGGTTGTCAATTGAAGGGCTGACCAATCAAACCAGTTGGGATCGTTGGTAAGAATGTCGAGGATAACATTGCTGTCTACCAAAACGGTCATGGATTGTCGTCGCTACGGGTGAGAACTATGATTTGGTCAGTGGTGAGGTTTCCAGCAGCGCAACCCCGCATCGTGTCAATCCAGGTTGAGATTTTATCGGTAGGTTGTATTTTCTTGAGATAGAGGCGATCGCCTTCGATTTCAAACCCTAATTCTACGTCAGGAGAAATGTTTAGCACCTTTCGGATTTCAGGAGGGATGGTAATCTGACCGTCAGGTGTAATCCGCATAGTGTGTTTGTTGTTCAAGCGTTCTTATGTCCTCATATTAATGTTGAAGTCTTTGGCTAATAGCTTCTCTGCATTTCTATTTTCCATATATCCCACTATTTTAATTATCTTGTGAGACGATTAAAACGCGATGTCTACGATGGTCACTGAGCTTGCCGTTGGCGCAGCCTCTCGTAGAGAAGTGCGGGCGTAGCTGCGGCGCCTTGTGTTCTGGTAGATAATGCAGAAGAATAATGAAAGGCGATATATATTGAAGAAGAATACATTCGTCAGAATTCAGGAGCGGAGCCGGAGACGCTCCGCCGAGGCATCAGAATCAATGAGTGGGGGACTTAAACCCGTTTATTTATCCACCAGGATTACAGAATTAAATTCTGAATTCTGTTTTTTAATTATCTATTGAAATAATCCTAATTTATGCAAAAAATCGTATCCGATCCAAAAATAATGATGGGCAAACCTGTCATTTCAGGAACTCGTATTACAGTTGAATTAATTCTCGAAAAGCTTGCTGCGGGTGAAACACCTCAGCAAATACTCGAAGCGCATCCGCGACTTAGCGATGAAGGAATTAAAGCAGCTTTGGCATTTGCGGCTCAAGCTTTGCGGTATGATGTGGTTTATCCAACGATTGAGAAAGCTTCTTGAAGTTTTTAGGGGACGAAAATTTAGATTGGCAAATCGTTGAACGTCTACGGATTGATGGTCACGAAGTTTTGTATGTTGTGGAAATGGAACCAGGAATTCCTGATGATGAAGTTTTGAACTTAGCTAATAATGAAGATGCAATTTTATTGACATCAGATAAAGATTTTGGTGAGTTAGTTTTCCGTTTGCGTCGAATTGCAGCAGGTGTGGTGTTAATTCGGTTATTCGGTTTATCTTTAAATGATAGAGCAGAAATTATTGCCAATGCCATTAATCAACACGCAGATGAATTATTAGGAGCTTTTAGTGTTATTTCATCTAAAAGTATTCGCATTCGTAAAATAACGTGAATTTTAGATGCGATCTGTCAAAGGCTTTAAGGTAAATCCCAATGGCGATCGCGCCTTGTGTTCTAGTAGGTGACGGAGATTTTATTCCCATTCAGATCGTTAATTTAAAATGAATTCAACAATAACCATATATGACTAAGGAAGCAAAAATCAGAGATTTTCTCGTAAATAATTTACATTTAATTGAAGATGGGTTAAATGCTATCGAAACAGAATTTAAATTACCAAATATTTCTGGTTCAGATGGTTCAGTTGACATCATAGCTAAAGATAAACTTGGTCTAATAGTGATCATAGAAATCAAAACAAGTAATTCTTCCGCAAAAAACGCTTCACATCAGTTATGCAAATATGTGGCATTGATAAAACAAAATTTAAAAATAGCAGATAAAGACTTGCGATGTATTCTAATTTCTACTGATTGGCATGAATTAATACTACCATTCTCTGATTTTAAACGTAATGTTAAGTATCCGGTTGATGGCTATAGTCTTTCTTTAGATCCAGAAGATGTACCTTATGAAGCTAAAAAAGTAAAGCCTATACCAGAAAGTGAAGAAAATAATATTTGTCCTAAACATTTAATATTTTCATTTGAAAGACAGAGTACAAGAGATGATGCATTGTCAAAGCTTGATGCAATAATTTTAGAACAAATAGGAATAAAAAACTATTGCATTTTGGCAATGTGTTATGAAGGTAAAAATAAAAATGTATATGATACATACCCTTTTATTCAATATCTTGTAATTGATGAGCTTAAAATACACGAAAAAGAAGCAGTTATAGAAAAAACATATTCTTTAAATAAAAAATATGAGAATTATTTTCAGGATAGTTGGATTCCCAAAAATTATTTCATCGAACAAGAGGAATGGGAATTTGAAGAATTAGTTATTTCTGAAATTTGTAGAAAATCCAGTCATTTATATGAGGAAACAAGAACAAGTAACCCAGAAGAATTTGCTAGCTTACAAAAATCATGGAAAATACAAAAGATTTGCAGACAAGGTAGGTTAGCTTCATCTGCATCTAAAACCTTAATAAATGATGAAGACTTACTAAAAAATATTATGGGTTTAAAAGGTGGGAATGCTGAAATATTTTTCTCTATAATTAACCCAAAATTTCAGCTTTATTGGGATAGTACGATTCACAAAATACACTATTGTTTATTAGGGAATGAAGTCTGGCAAGCAGGATTAAAATGGTTTTTAGATAAAATAAACAATGAAAATCAGGAAGCGAATGTTTCAGTGTTTATTTATAACCCATGCAATATACTACTTTCTTTATATAGTGTTCATTCTCAGCCTATTTTAGAGGTTGTAGTAGATGATTTACAGAATAATAAAGTTATTATCTTAACAGGGTTTATCGAATGGGATAGAAGAACTTACCCTGAAAATTTAGAAAATATTATAGAATCTGCTTCTGAAATAGCATCCTTACCCGATCCTTTATTTACTCTACAAGGTAAAAACTCAGAGTTATTTGAAATGTTAGTAATGTCTAAGCATGGACTTGATTATAGTTTAATAGAAACAACTTTACATAAGGATCAAATCCCAAATCATAAATATATATATGTAGAAGATAACGGAATAGAGACTGAGAATACTGATGGTGAAGAATTTAATACGTTAAACTATTTTATTCAAGTTAATGAAGGATATTTGCATTATCTACGTCAATATATAGGATATATTTGGAATAGCTAATTCTTAATTTTAATTTGTGGGTTTATTAGAATTCTGTGTTACCCAACCTCAAGCTATTGTTTCATAACTACGGCAGGAAAATCAGCCAGAACTCATAGACAAAGCGGTAGCATTGAGTGAAGTACCCGTCAGCAAGGGAGCGAGGGCGATGTATGCAACCGTCACACAACCACTGACTTTTGAAGAGTTTCTTGCCTGGGACGATGGTTCAGGCAGAGAGTTTGAGCTATTGGATGGGATTCCCGTGCCATTATCAGAACCAAATGCAAATCATGAGGATTTGATCGAGCGATTGTGTGCCTACTTAGAAAATCACTGCCAAGAAAATGACCTACCTTACGTGTCGCGCCAGTCCAAGCAGGTTCGGCTGAAAACAGCACCAGGAGTAAAGGAAAAAAGCCGGAAAGGAGATATTGTTATATTTGCAAGAGTTGAATGGCAGAGGATGAAAACTAGCTCTAGTTCTGCTGCTGCATATATTCCACCACCCGGAATCATTGAGGTCGTTAGCAACAACTGGAAGGACGACTATCTGACAAAACTTGCTGAGTATGAAGACTTGGGCGTTTTGGAGTATATCATTGTGGACTATGCTGCTTTTGGTGGCATTCGGTTCATTGGCTCTCCCAAGCAGCCAACCATTACAATCTACCAACTTGAAGATGGAGAGTATTTACCCCCAAAGGTGTTTCGAGGGCAGGATCTAATTGATTTTAGATTGTTTCCGAACATTCCCTTAACGGCGGAACAGATTTTTGCAATGAGTCGCTGATTAGCAACGAAGAAATTTACACAGGAGCAAGCATTTTCGCGCTACTAATTCCGCGAGGTGATGTGATGGCATCCGCAGGTTGAATTACCTCTGCCAATGCGTCTAGTTGTTCTCCAAGATAATCAGAATTTTGCAAGATTTCTGGATCGACATTCTCATGTCTGAGCAAGGCATAAACACAAATCCTTCCGTCTGGAATTTGCCGATACCGCAGAGTCGGGTTGTAGCCCATATCCTCCAGTAACTTCAGGGTTTGTACAACAGTCATATTTTCAACAGCAGTGAGTTCTACTGCTAAAAATACTTCCCCAGGTTTCGGAATAACTGGAAGCTCAAGCGTCATAAATCTCTCCCTCAAATCTGCATTCGTAGCGTTTTCCTTGACCTACTTTCTTTGGTTTACCGATTAACTTCACAACTGTTTTTCCTTCAACAGTCGCTTCTTCTGCCTTCATCTGACATTTCTGCATAGCTTGCATCTCCGTGTCAGCCCAAACATAATCAGTCCAAAGTTCCTTTGGTTTTTCTGGGTCTTCTAGCATTTTCTTAGTTTAGACCAATCTCACTCGGTTTTGGAAAGAGTGTCCCTACTTATCGCGCCTTGTGTTCTGGTAGGTAATGCAGAAGAATTATGAAAAGCGATGCTGAAGAGTTAAACCTAACCGAATATTATTTTTAATAAAAAAGTATCTGTTTATTAAGTATTAACCTCTACCTTAAGACACATTTTAAAATTACGTAAAAGCAAATATGCTGTTTATATGAAGTTAACTGCTTCAGCGAAGTCAACTAAGACTCGGCTTGATTGAAACTATTTTGAATAATCAAAATAATCTGAGATTCGTGTGTTCAGTCCAAATACTTAATGGTGATGTTCCCCAAGTTGTCTAAATAATACTGTTGCCTTTTCACATCATTCACAAAAATTAAAGGAAAAAACACATGGCTATTTTTGGTACAGATGAGAACGATCTTCTTGCGGGTACTAGTGGAAGCGATCGCATTTTTGGGCTAAATGGTGACGATAGTATTATAGCCTTAGCCGGTGACGATCAGATATTTGGTGGCAACGGGGCAGACCTCATAGTTGCTGGAGATGGAATCGACAACATTGAGGGAGGGAGCGGCAACGACCAAATCTTTGGTGATGGCGGCAATGACTTCATTGATGGCGGCGACGGTGTTGATGTCATCAATGGGGGAGATGGTAATGACCGCATCATCAGTGGCAATGGCGCAGACCGCATCTTCGGCGACGCAGGAGATGACTTTATCAATGGTAATGCTGGCAATGATAACCTCAACGGTGGGGATGGTGCAGACATAATTAGTGGTGACGCTGGAAATGATCGCGTTTTTGGTGGTTCTGGAAATGACGACGTATCTGGTGGTGTCGGTAACGACCAACTCAATGGTGATGCAGGGGATGATTTTGTCGAGGGCGGAACTGGTAATGACATAGTATTTGGTGGCACTGGTTTTGGAAATGATACCCTCACTGGTGGAGACGGTATAGACACATTGATTGGTGGGGCTGGCAACGATTCTCTATCAGGTGGTAATGGAAGCGATCGGCTGATTGGCGTTGAACCTTTTGTCCCAGGATTTGGATTCGGTGCAGGTGAACTTGATACGTTAACTGGTGGGGCAGGAAGCGATACCTTTGTACTAGGAACAAGCACTGAGGTTTTCTATGATGATTTGGGAAATAGTGACTTCGCCCTGATTACTGATTTTAATATCAACGAGGATGTGATCGAACTACGTCAAGTTCCTAAGTCGGTTACTGTGGCTGAGAGCTTTGATGCAGGACAATCTCTTTTTAACGCCCAGTTTATTCCAGGAGGCTCGGCAACGCTAGGCTCCATCACTGGAACAGTCTCTGATGGGGGCGATGTTGACCTGTTCCAAATCACTATAACTGGCGGTGGAACATTTTCTGCTACAACAGTTGGCACTGGCACTAATTTTGATACACAGTTGTTCCTGTTCGACCAAAATGGTATTGGGGTCTTTGCAAACGACCAAGCCAGCGGTACCGGCCAATCCACGCTGTTTGAGGTTACAACACTAGCGGCTGGAACCTACTTTCTAGCTATTTCTGGCTTCGATAACGATCCAGTTAGTGAAGGGGGGCTTATTTTCCCCACAGGTTTTGGCCCTGATGAAGTAGTTGTAGGGCCAACTGAGATTGGGGGTGGCTCACCACTAAGCGGTTTTACAGGAAATACGTTCTCAGGTGGAGACTACACGATCGCTCTAACTGGGGTTCAAGCTGCTCCTGCCTTGAGCTTGGGTGTCACCTCTGTTAATAATGTGGTTGGGACAGGAATATCCTCCAACGGCGACCTAATTGCAGTTGTTCAAGGAATTACGATTTCAGACTTTAGCAGTGGTTTTGTTTTCGTCTAAAATCTCAATTCAGTAATCCTCAAAAC
Organism: Nostoc sp. WHI; assembly: GCF_015714725.1. Classification (GTDB taxonomy): domain Bacteria; phylum Cyanobacteriota; class Cyanobacteriia; order Cyanobacteriales; family Nostocaceae; genus Nostoc. The sequence continues at coordinate 17,587 of NZ_WBKM01000041.1, read as the reverse complement.
CGGGTTTTTTAAGGTTGTATTCCAGAAATATAACTCTGACAGCAGGAAAAAACCCGGTTTCTTAGCCTTTTTTAAGACTAAGTAAAAGTGGAGTGACTGAGCGAGTCTTTTTGCGTGTGAGTTGTGAATTTTGAATTAAAAAATTGCTTAAGTTCAAAACTCACAACTCTCTAAGATTAGCGCGTCGGTAGTTTTGGATGTGTAGTCGAATATTTTGCTACGATGCCAGAAATCTCAGAGTTGTAAAGCCTCAAATAATTCCAGTAATTGCCAAATACTTGCCGCACATAATTTTTGGTTTCATCAAAGGGAATTTGTTCAACAAACTCATCTGGATCTTTAGTAGTTAAAGTTTGCAGCCATTTAGAAACGTTGCCGGGGCCAGCATTGTAACTAGCGATCGCCAGCAAGGAGTTATTGTTATATTGCTCATGGGTATGATCCAAATACCATGTACCCAGCATGATGTTTTGGTTAGGATTTTCTAAATTTATTGTTTTGCTATCGAGCTTGATTTGTGGGGCGATCCATTTAGCTGTACTCGGCAACACCTGCATTAAGCCAGTAGCATCAGCGACAGATTTAATTTTTGACTCAAACCGTGACTCTTGACGGATAAGAGCAGTGACCAACAAGGGATTGAGTTGACGCTCAGTAGACCACTTTTCAATTGCTTGGAGATAGGGAAATGGATAACGGGCTTGCCAGTAGGTAATCTGTTTACTAAGAGCCTGATATTGGGCAAGTTCGGCTGGTGTTTCCCGGTCTTCCAATTTAGAAATTTTGTCAATTCCGATGAGATTTTCTCCCCTTGCCTGTCGCATCAATCCTTCAGTAAATTGCTCTGCTACCGTTGGCTGGATTTTGTTTTGAAATTCCGTTTGCCATTGCAACCAAGCATCGCGGTCTTGACCCAACAGATACAATTCTTTGAAAGTCTTAGAACCAGCAGGAGGTAGTGGACGCTGGGATGCGATTACTTCCGGGTTCATTAGGCGCACATTGTCAAAGTTGCCGACATTTAGCCCCAGCATCGTCGCCGATCGCCACGCATAGTAAGAGTAGGGAAACTGGCTAATCACATACTCATAAGCAGTTTTAGACTCTTCCTGTTTCCCTAGTGAAGCTGCCCATTTCCCTACCCAAAAGCCTGCTCTCGGAGCCAAAATACTATTGGGGTTATTGGTAACAATTGGTTCTGCCCATTGCCAAGCACCGACGTAATCTTTGGCTTTGGCTTTATCTTGGGCGATTTTCCAGCGATACTCTGCGGCTTCATCAGAATTGCCGTATTTGCCTATGAGTAATTGCCACGCCGCGCTAGCTGACTTTTGATCCTTGAGGGTTTGGAGAATTTTAGCTTTTTGTACCAGTGCAGTACCAGCTTGTTTGGGAAATTTCTTAATTACCTGCTCAAGATAAGGTAAGCCGTCTTTAGAAGTTTTGGCGCTTTCTGCTAACCGCAATAGTGCAGTCCCCGTTTCCTCAGTATTTGGAAATTGCTGCACCAATTGTTTATAGGTGGCGATCGCTTTTTCCCTGTCTTTGCCCCCTATCTGTAAGCCCCGTCCGGTACGGTAGGAATTGCGGGGTGTTTTGGGTGCTTTGGCATAAGCATTTGCAGCTTTCAGAAATTGATTATTTTCCCAATAGCTTGTCCCAATCAGCTCCCAGTCTTCAGGTTTCAGGGTAGACTGTTTTACTAACTGATCCAAAACGCCTACTATACCTGGTTGATCATAGGCATATTTAGCCAAAATCAACTGTAATTGTGGCTGATTGGGATTTTCTTGCAACCGCTTACGGATAATTTCCCAAGTTAGTGGGTTGGAAGGAAATTGAGCGATCGCCGTTTCTTGTTGCTTCGGTTGGGCAATCAGATATAGGGCTTTCACTGTGCCCGCTTCTTTGGGATACAGTCTCAGCACATTTTGCCTGAGATCCGAAGCTTTGCCATCCTCGCCCAGCAGATCCTGAGCCTGTGCCTGTCTTAGTAAAATGTAGGGTGCAAGGATGGAATAGTCTTTCTCTAGTCCTTCGAGTAGAGTCAGCGCTTTTTTCGCTTGGGTTCTTTCAATGTAATCACTCGCTAAAAGATAACGAGCGCGATTTCGGTCTGGCGAAGTTGACTGTCCTGCGATCGCTGCTAGTTTTGCCGCCCGTTCTGGCAAAGATTCTGATATCAGTGGAAAGACGGCTGATTGGGCAATGCTAGCTTCAGATGTTGACTCTGGTTGATTCTGACCCAGTTTGAGCCATTGCCCAAGGGATCTGCCAATCTGCGGTGCTGATACCATTGCCCCAGCTAAAAAGGCAAACAGTGCCGCACCAGCAATTATCGAAATTTGCTTTTTCTGTAGTTTCTTCAGCATGAATACTCGCTGAAAAGTTCTGGTGAATTTCTTGAAACTCTAACACTCCTAACCATCAGTATCACCAATTTTTAATTTTAGATTTTTAATTTTATGTAGAAAAATCTTAATTTTCAATCCCACGGTTGATAATAGTACTATTTGACACATATTACTTACACAAAAAGTCACATTCCTTTACAGGAATTACTCACTTTTTCTCACTGACAGAGCGATTGGTTTGGAAGTATCAATTGTATAATTACAAATGATTATCTGGGAGTTAATATGCACCTGAACCGTATTTTTTTAAACATCTAATCACAAAATAACAATTCTTCTTCCCCAGCTTATCTGACGTAACTGCATTTTACAAAAATGGTCAGTATCAACCACCTTTATCTTGGAAATTAACTGATTGAGAAGGAGTATAAATGGCGATTACAATCGATAAACCTGAAAAAGATGCAGAATTAGAACTAGGAAATCCAATCCTTTTTGAAGGTACTACCAGTACAAATATTGTTCAAGTAGAATTATGGGCTGATGATCGTTGGTTATTAGGTAAAACTTCAGTCAATAATGGCAAATGGTCACTTTCTTACGATTTTACCAGTGGTGGCACTCGACGGATTGTTGCCAAGGGACTTGATGCTAGTAATCAGCTAGTTGCTAGTGATGACAGTTGGTTGTTTTTAGATGCACTAACTAGAGTTAATTTAGACATTAACTTGAGTACTAATTTTAAACTTTGGGAATTTGTCATATCTCCGACAGCTGATTTACTGAGAGTTGATAATACACCAACGCCAGGGGAAATCCGAAACTTAGAGAGACTCTGCCAGCAAATCTTACAACCTGCACGGGATGCCTTGGGGCCGTTAAAAATTAATTCTGGTTTTCGTTCAGAAGAACTTAATAAAGCTGTAGGAGGTGCTAACAACAGCGCCCATCGTCAAGGCTTGGCTGCTGATGTCGTTCCACTAAATGTAGGAACAAAACAACTTGCAAAATGGGTGAATGACAATTGTGAATTCGACCAAATTATTCTAGAATTTGGCACTTTAGACAATCCGAGATGGATTCATCTTAGTGCTGAACCAAGAAATCGCAGGCAGGTTCTCAGAGCTACTTCTAGTAGTGGGAGAACTGTATATAATCCCATTGAACTTACAGCCTAAATATTTGAGTAAGTAAACTTGGGCGATCGCAATTCAAAACCATGAGAGGTGTAAGTGCGATCGCCCTTCACTGAAGCAGACAATTTATAACAGAACTAGCGCGTTGTTCTTAAATAGCAAATACTTAGGCGTGCCAGATGTAGGCATCGCTGAAGTTGAAAAGCTGTCCGCAGCTCCTTAAATGAGAGATAATATTTATATCATCAGTAATTCTCTATCATCTATGACTCAAGCCATACCCAAGCTAGTAACCTTTGAGGAATTCGTCGATTGGCTACCCGAAATTCGACGAGTACGCTACGAACTACATAAAGGAGAAATTGTTGAAATGGCGCAACCAGTAGGGGAACACGAAGAAGTTAAAGGATTTTTAGCAAGAAAAGTAACAGTTGAGTTTGACCGATTAGACCTCTCGTACTTCATGCCCAACCAAGTTATAATTAGACCTCCTGAAAAAGATTCTGGTTACTTCCCAGATGTGTTGGTGCTAAACCGTGCAAATTTGGTAAACGAAAAATTATGGAAAAAAGAATCTATCGTTAGTTTAGGTGCATCAATACCTTTGGTAATTGAGGTTGTATCAACTAACTGGCGGGACGATTACTATTTAAAATACGCTGATTATGAAGAGATGGGTATCCCCGAATACTGGATTGTCGATTATGCTGCCTTGGGTGGACGTAATTTTATTGGCAATCCCAAACAACCGACAATCTCCGTCTGTAACTTAGTTGATGGGGAATATCAAATAAGTAAGTTTCGAGATAGCGATCGCATTGTTTCCCAAACTTTTCCCGAATTGAATCTCACCCCAAACCAGATTTTTCAAGCTGGTATTGTCTAGCGTTTATTTGTTAACGTTTTGCCAATTCTGGAGTCCGCCCCTTCAAACCAATCATCAACTTCAGCATAAACACCTTTAACGCAGGTACTCGCTGCAAAAACCATAAACCCAGGCGACGAACTACCACCACAGGTAAGAAATTATTAGAAAACATCCGATCTAACAAATCGGTGAAACCTAAAATCGTCAGGTTTTCCAGCTGACGCCAGCGTTCATAACCTTTAAGAATCTGAATATCGCCAATATCTTTACCCGCTTGGTGCGCTGCTTGGATTACTTGTGCCAAAGCCGCAGCATCCCGAATACCCAAATTTAAACCTTGTCCACCGACAGGATGGCAATTGTGCGCCGCATCACCAATTAATGCCAGTCGGGGGAGAACATAGCGATCGCTTTGCATGAGTTGTACCTGAAAAACAAAGCGATCGCCTAGTAATTCCAATTTTCCCATCTGATCACCATACCGACGGGTTAGTTCTCTTAAAAATTGCTCATCATCTAAAGCACATAAAGCTTTGGCTTCTGCGTGGGGGGCTGTCCACACAATGCGGCAACGGTTCCCCGGTAAAGGTAAAATCGCAAAAGGCCCACTAGACCAAAATCTTTCGTAAGCGGTGTTGTTGTGCGGTTTTTCTGGCTTGACAAATGCAACGATGCAAGACTGCCAATATTTCCAGCCTAAAGTTTTGATTCCAGCAGCTTGACGAATCGGCGATCGCGCTCCATCTGCTGCTACAAGTAATTTGCTGCGAACTGTCTGTAGCTGCTCGGCAACTTTAATATCTATCGCTACTATGTCTTTCTGATAATGGGTATTTACCACTTCAGCCGGACATAGATAAGTTACATTTGGACAATTTTGGACAAACTCCTGCAAGGGCTGCAACAGCGCTTGGTGTTCCGCCACATAACCCAACTCTGGTGTATTTATATCATCTGTGGCAAATTCCACCACATTGGGATAATCGGCATCAGAAAGATGAACCCGGCAATATTTGGCGATTTGAGGCAACATTTTGTCCCAAACTCCAATTCCTTGATAAATTAGCGACGAAAGCAGATGAACTGCATAGGCTTGCCCCTTGGCTACAGCCACTGATGCCGCTTTCGCCTCAATCAGCAAGACACTCAAACCAGAATCTTTTAAAGCAGAGGCTAGAGTTAACCCAATAATTCCACCGCCGACAATTACCAAATCATATTCATATCCCCGTTCATCTGGCGGTGTTGGTTGAGGGGAAATTTGCTCAAGCTGCGTTAGGGGCATTGTTAAGTTAGGTTACAGCGTCTTAATTCTTATTTTGACGCGATCGCCCCTCCTTGAGCAAGTTGAAGGGGCAAATATTGAAAAAACTCGCTGCTAACTTCCAGGAAAGGTTACGAAAGCGAAACAGACTCTTTATGCCAGACATATAACAATCTGAGTCGCTTTGCCAGCAAGCATCCAAAATCAAAGTCAGTATTATCACGGTAAAAATTTAAGCTTTTTAAGTAAAATAACATACTTTGTTTATATGTTTTGACCGCTATTTTACGGTGTCTTTACCAAACACTGAGTAGTAAAACTTATATTTGAGAGGTATAGAAACACTCATACGTCGGTGAACATGAAAAGCATTAGCAAATTGGCTTTGGCAACTATTGGATCTGTAGCTCTCTCCTTGGGTATTGTTGGAAATGCACAAGAAGCTGACGCTACAGCCTTAATTAATGGCGGTTTTGAGCAGCCTGTTGTCCCTAGTAACCTGTTATGGGCACCGTTCGACGAATCTCTTGTTCCTGGGTGGGAGACTACAGCTACAGATAATCAGATTGAAATTCAAACTCGTAGACTATTCCATGCCGGAGCATTAGGCACAGATCAATATGCTGAACTCAATGCTTTTGTGGTATCTAGCTTATTTCAAGATGTAAATACTACATCTGATACAACTATGTTTTGGCGATTTTTTCATCGCGGTCGTCAGGGTGTAGATACAATGCGTTTGTCTATCATTGACCTTACGACTAATTCAACTCTCTTCAGCCAAGTATACAACACTGATAGAACAGCTTGGGTAGAGTATCAGGGCACAACTGTTGCGACTGGTGGTACAACACGCTGGCAGTTTGAATCGGTTTCTGCTGCTGGTGGTAATCCCGCAGTGGGGAACTTTTTGGACGAAGTTTACTTTGCAGAACAACCACCAGCAGGTTTCCAAACAGTTCCTGAACCTGCTTCTGTACTTGGTCTTTTAGCAATGGGTGCTTTCGGTGTTATTTCCACACGGAAGCGCAAACAGTTAAATATTGAGAATTAACGACGGTTTGTAACAAGGTTTTGTGGTTCTACCGACTTTCTTTATGCTCCTTGAACACTATTTGGCATAAGAAGTATGGTAGAACCATTTTTATTTTGATTTAATATTAAATCTTAACTCTTATTTTGACGCGATCGCACCCTTTAAGGCAAGTTAATAGCAGCAAACATTGAAAAACCCCACTGATGACTGAGGACAACAGTGAGGTTACACAGCTTTACTTATTTTGTAGATAAATAAAGTATAAATTTTGTTGCAGAGCTACTACTAATTATTAATAAGAATAACTTATCATTAAACAATTTAACTTTTTTAAATATAAGTCATTGCTAATAAGTAAGAAACTATAATAAATGCAATACCAATAACTCCGCTACTGAAGAGTAAAACTAATTGATTAGAAACACGCATCTTAAAACTCCTGAGATTCATACTATCGTTAATATCGCTTCTCAAGTTCATTATTAGCATTTAAAAAATCATGATGCCCATAAATAAATGATCCATATCATTACTTCTTAAAAATTAGATTACTCTATCTTAAATATTAATTAAAGCTTGTTAGCATGATAGGGAACGAGGATTATTGGCAATCGCTAAAATGCCAAGCACAGCAACGAAATCATCAATAACTACGGGTTTAGCAAGGCATAGACTAAACCCAGCTAAGAGAGTACGTTGATACATATCTTCAGTTACAGTGCCTGTTAGAGCAATGGCTGGCACTGCTTTGCCTCGCTTTCCCGTAAGTGTTCTAACTTGGTGAATCAGAGCATAGGCATCGTCCTTTAGCGAGGAAATACTATGCAAGAGGATATCAGGTTGCCATTGCACAAATGTTTCCAGAGCTTGCTCTGCTAAAAATGCCGTTTGCACCTTTACACCATAGGATTGCAACATCGCCGTCAACGAATTGCAGAAATTGGCATCATTATCTATAAGGAGTACTCGTAGCCCTTGAAGAAATGAAAGATGAGTAGGAAATCTATTATTTAGATACATTACAGTTCCAATATTGAGGTTTTATTGAGCTTTGGAATGTCCTTAAACAGTATATTTATAAGAGTTACACATTGACAGAAAAACCAAAATAGGAAGTATAGTTTTCAAGGATTATAGCTAAATTTTTCAACTATCTTTTTACGATATTTGCGGCAAGCTACGCCTAACACTACCAACGAAAGGTGCTTTATAAAAAGGTGAAACGAGGTATTTATGTTATGGGACTTACGCAAAACTACACGCTGTAGGGGCAATTCATGAATTGCCCCTACCTGAAAATCAAGGTTTCGGCTATTGTTTGCGTAAGTCCTGTGTTAATACGCAATATGATTCGTTTTTACAGTGAGTAAGCCCTAATTTATTGTGCTTGCTTTAAGTTCAGCAAACGTCTCATCAGTAGACACCAAAACTGTGAACTGACTATTACCTTTGAAAATATCTATCAGATTAGCAGCTTTGATTGCAACGACTACTACACTAAAGGAATAGCTTTCATGGCAGCATTGCCAATATCAACTATTTATTTGACTTACTAAACATAACTTTTTTAACAATATTTACTATAACAACTAGGATGTTGTTGTAGTTCATGTTTGAATAAATGTTTTAATAGCGTATAATTTGTATAAGATGTATAAATTCTAAGAATAATTTTCTAAGATAAAAACATTTCAATTATTACGATGAGCGGTAACTACTGCTATCAAAATTATGTCTAACGAAGTAGAATTTTTGGTTCTACCGATCCCCTTATGAAAAAAAGAGCTAAAAACCTTAGATGATCTGCCATTTCAAAGTTAGATATAACATTTTGCACATCATCTAGGTTTTCTAGGGTGTCGATTCACTTGAGAAGCGATGTCTACGACGGGCGTAGCTGCGGCGCCTAAATAGCTTGATAGGTTATGATTAAGAAATGCTGAGAGCCATTAATTCATCTGCTACTTCAAAGTTAGCTGTGACATTTTGGACATCATCTAAGCCTTCTAGAGTGTCAATTAACTTGAAAAGCGATCGCACCTGATCGGGATCAGTAACTTCTACACTATTACTAGGAATCCAGCGAAATTCAGCTTCAGTCACCTTAAAGCCTTGATCTTTGAGTGTCTGGCTGAGGGCTTCTAAATTTGCCAGATCAGTAAATACTTCAGCCATCTGATCTTCAGTCATCTCATAAGACTGGGCACCACCTTCGAGAGATGCTTCTAAAAGCTGTTCCTCATCAACCACACCCAGCACCACACAAACACCTTTTTGCTCAAACATCCAGCTAACGCAACCTACTTCACCAAGATTGCCACCATTTTTACTAAAAGCTACACGCAAGTCAGCAGCAGTGCGATTGCGATTATCTGTGAGGGCTTCGACTAAAATCGCTACACCACAAGGGCCGTAACCTTCGTAGCGAATCGCTTCAAAGATAGCATTATCCCCGCCAAAAGTGCCTGCACCTTTAGCGATCGCTCGTTCAATATTATCATTGGGGATACTCGCTGCCTTTGCCTTGTCAATTGCCGTGCGAAGTTGAAAATTCAGCGCCGGATCTGGTACGCCGCTTCTAGCCGCAACGATAATCGCCCTGGATAACTGAGTGAAGGTTTGTCCCTTCCTTGCATCTACTACCGCCTTTTGGCGCTTAATAGTTGCCCATTTACTGTGTCCTGACATAATCTGAAATTATCAAAACTCTATTCAAGATTAGAATATAAACGCTTGCAAAAACCATCACTTCAGATAATTGTGCAAGGTTACATCAGAGTGGCAAAGTTGTTGTGAGGAAACTCGGAGAATTGACTAAATTATGCACAATTTTTTTTCGCATTCCCACTATGCCAAGCGAAAAAGAAAGAAAATGTCACGCTACATTAGGAGCTTGCTGCTTGTATTATTGGTGGGCATACTAGCTTTAGCTGGATGTCAAAATATTCTACCCGGCGTTAAAAAAGATAAAGTAATTCATTTAACCCTATGGCAAGGTGTAAATCCGCCGCCAAATCGGGATGTGCTGCAAAAGCTGGTAGACAAATTCAATCGATCGCACCCAGATATTCAAGTAGAGTCCCTTTATATTGGGCAACAAGATCAGCAAACGCCTAAGATTTTGGCAGCAGTGGTAGGAAATGCACCCCCAGATTTATTGTGGTATAACCCGACGATCGCAGGCCAATTGGTGGAACTCGGTGCTATTTTATCTTTGGATGAAATGCTCGAAAAATCTCCCATAAAAGCCGAAATTGACCCCGCTTTGTACACATCAATGAAATACAACGGGAAAATTTGGTCTGTACCCTTTGCGACAAATAATGTTGGTATTTTTTACCGTCCGAGTTTATTTAAAGCAGCAGGAATTACTGAATTACCCCGCACTTGGCAGGAATTTAGACAAGTTGCCCAGAAATTAACTCGTGATACCAATGGCGATGGACAAACAGATCAATATGGGATGTTTCTGCCTTTGGGAAAGGGAGAATTTACAGTATTCACTTGGTTACCGTTTATGTGGAGTGGTGGCGGCGAGTTGGTGAATGGTGATTTACAGAATGCGGCAGGAGTAGATTTGCAAGATAATCAAGGTGCGATCGCCGCTTTGCAATTTTGGCGCGATTTAATTAAAGACGGTTCCGCTATTTTATCTGCCCCAGAACGGGGTTATGAGACAGATGACTTGCTAGCTGGTAAAGTTGCAATGCAATTAAATGGCCCTTGGCTTCTGGGACAATTTCAAGCAACTGGTGTCGATTTTGATGTTTTTCCTATTCCTATTAGGCAAAAACCTGCAACTGTGATTGGTGGTGAAAATCTCTTCTTTTTCAAAACCACACCGAGACGCGAAAGAGCAGCCTTTGAGTTTGTCGAGTATGCTTTGAGTGAAGAATTTCAGACAGAATTAGCACTGGGGACTGGCTATTTACCAGTGAATTTAAAGTCTCGCCAAAGTCGAAAATATCAGGAATTTGTGCAGAAAATACCACAAATAAAGGTATTTTTAGATCAAGCAAAATATGGGCGATCGCGTCCAATTTTTCCTGGTTACAATCGAATTTCTGACAGTGTAGGTAGGGCGATTGAATCTGTATTGTTGGGTAAAAACTCACCAACAGATTCACTCAAGACAACTCAGCAACGCCTGGATTTAATTTACAAGTAATTATTGCTGAAATTGAGCTAATAACCAAGTACCAACTTGACTTTGATTCATCTGACGCGTCCGTCGTAATGCTTCATTTAGTAGTGAAATTGCCAATCCAGGTAATAGCTGAGATTCAGTAATTCGCCTACTACCTTGATTTTCTATAGCAAAAGCGATAACTTGGACATTCTGAACATCTATAATCCAGTATTCTTTCACTCCTAAATCTTCATAAAAAAGTCGTTTTTCGCCTTTATCATCAGCAAGTGAAGTGTTAGCAACTTCAATCACTAAACCTGGTGGTGGATAAATATCTAGTTTGATAATAGAAGTGCCGTAGGGAATGACATCAACATTTTCACCAATGTAATAAGACACATCAGGTTGAGCATCATCAAAACCTGTTTTACGATAAGTACAGTTATCCTTGCCATTGATAGCAATGCCTTTGATAGTAGCAAAAAGGTTCACAGCAAAGATAATAATTGTGTGGTCACTGGCATGGTCATTTCCAACTGGTGGCATTTCAATCCTCATGCGTCCATTGTGGTAGTAGCACTTAGCTTTTTCGTAGGCTGGGTTTTCGATTGCTTGGATATATTTATCCCAAGTGGCTGCTACCCAGGTATCAGTTGGTAGTTTTATTTGTAATTCGCTCATATATTAATCATGAGGATGCTCTGGACTGGAACTTTAACAGTGAGCATACAAGTTTAAGAAAGCTAGATTTGCAGTTAACAACCATATTTTACATTTAAATTTAGATGTATTAATTAAGTTTATTTGAAATAAGTTTTAAAATACCTCCAATCTTTACTAATTACTAGGATTACTGAATTAACCTACAATCAAACCATCCTGAACTCGGATAATTCTTTTAGTTTGAGCAGCGATATCTGGCTCATGAGTGACAATTACAATTGTGATTCCTTGCTCATTCAGTTCTGTTAGCAAACTCATTACCTCATGGGAAGTCTCAGTATCTAAAGCCCCTGTTGGTTCATCGGCCAAAACCAATGCAGGTCGATTGACCAAAGCGCGAGCGATCGCTACTCGTTGTTGTTGTCCGCCAGAGAGTTGACTGGGACGATTAGAAATGCGTCCAGCTAGTCCTACCTTTTCCAAGGCTGCTAATGCCCTTTCACGGCGTTTTGGCTTAGGTAAGTTAGCATAAACCATTGGCAACATGACGTTTTCTAGTGCTGTCGATCGCGCCAATAAGTTAAATTGTTGGAAAACAAAACCTATCCTTTGGTTGCGAATATAGGCTAATTCATCATCATCAAAAGTCGTCAAGTTTCTGCCTTCAAAAATATAGTCTCCAGTTGTCGGACGATCTAAACATCCCAAAATATTCATCAGCGTAGATTTACCCGAACCTGACGCACCCATAATAGAGACATATTCACCTTCTTCAATAGAGAGTTGAATCCCCTTAAGTATGGGAACACTAACTTCTCCCAAATAGTATGTTTTAGTAATAGATTCCATCCAGATCATAGTTGTCATAAGTGAGTAATGATTTTGGGAAGGATACTTTTTATGCATTTCAAAATAAATTAATTACTTGAATAGCGGAATGATCCAGGAGATCGCAATGCTAACCAGTACAATCAATTCCAAGCCAATTAATGCTGAAACTGATCGTTGCCCCTTTACTTCTGAGATCGATCGCAAGCTTGACCACCAGGCAGAAATGTGAGTAGACCACAGCACGGGACTATCTTTAGCGCGAAATTTCCAACTCCACATCGATAGCAGTAACGGCAATCCACCAACTTTGGCGTTCAGCAGAAGATGCAGTGCTATAGACACCACCATCAAGACCCAAGCCATCAAATGAGCGTAGTACCATCGATGATTCAGTTCTCCTTGCGGCAACCAGGTTTCATCCATCATCTTGCCGCTGAAGAGTGCAAAATTAAGTGCCACGATCGCTAAAGTGTTAGTAATGCGGTTTAAGGTGTACCACCAGATAGGTTTGCCGACTTGAGACAACTTCGCCAAAGAGTCAGGTTGAATTAGTCGCCGCTGCCCCCGATGGAGGGCATACAACACAAATAGGGGAAAAATGAGCAAGGCATAAAGCCCAAATGTTCCATGCAAACTTTCAATCTCTTTGTACTCAGGCAGTGGAATTTTCCCCCATCGTCCATCGTAAGTATTATAAGTCCAGAAAGCAGTTACAATTGCAGCAACTAGGAAAAGACTTGTTAGTCCATGCAGAATGCGAAGAAGCAGTGGTTGGTAAGGTTGAGAGGATTTCATAGCCTATGAAAGTTTGTGTCGAGCAGTTTGCGAGATTGCCTGAGTAAAGGACTTTGGTTGAGAAACTAGTATAGCCTGGCGTTAATCAACCCACCATTTTCTAGATATTCCCAAGCTTCATTGCCTCCTTACAGCGTGAATCTGTTTATGTACTTCTATTTACTATTCATTACTCAGTACTCTTAAGCTTAGTCGCTTCGTAAAGCGGTGATTGGATCTAATTTGGATGCGTTTCGTGCTGGAATTACCCCAGCGAGTAAGCCAACTGTTAACGAGAGTCCAAACCCAGCAATAATCGACAAGAAAGAAATAATAAACGGAAACTTAAAAATGCTTGCAGAGACAAAAGCTAATAAAATGCCAGTCCCCACACCAATACCTCCACCGACAATGGAAATCACGATCGCTTCGGCTAAAAATTGATTAAGGATTGCAGAATTCGTGGCTCCTACGGCTTTGCGAATCCCAATCTCTCGCGTGCGTTCGACAACGGAAACCAGCATAATATTGGCAATACCAATTCCACCAACTACTAAGGAAATCCCAGCGATCGCCACTACCATTACTGTAAATAAACCCACAACATTAGTAAAAGTACTAACAATATCAGCTTGATTAGTTAGCCGAAAATCATCGGCTTGTGGCGGATAAATGTTGTGACGTAACCGTAAAAGATTGGTGACTTGAAACTGAGCGGCTTCTAACTGCTCTGGATTAGCACCTTTGACTAAAATTCCATTTACAGAAACACCTACCAAGGCATTATTTCCAACAAGTCTCCCTGACATAGTAGTTAGAGGAATGAAAATCTGGTCATCTCGATCAATCGGCCCCTGAGAACCTTTAGGTTCCATCACCCCAATTACTTCATAAGCCTCTCTCTGAATGCGAATTCTCTCGCCAATGACATTAGCACCTTGTCCAAAAAGTGTACTTTGGACTGTGGGGCCAATAATGGCAACCTGTGCAGCACTATCTAATTCTTCCTGAGTAAAATATCTCCCTTGCTGAGGGCGGGTATTTCTAACTTCTGGGTAGTTTAAATCTGCACCATAAATGGTTGTTGAAGTGTTCTGTCCTCTATAAACAACTTGTGCACTCCTTTGTAGATAAGCAGAAACCATCTGAGCAGATGGCGCTTGTGTAGCGATCGCTTTGGCATCTTCCCAGGTCAAGGTGCTACTAGAACCTACTCCTTGACGGACATTCCCGCTTCTTGCTGCACCCGCTAAGATTTGGATAACATCTGTACCCAACGCTTGGATCTCTTGCTCAACACTTTTTTGCACACCCTGACCGACAGAAGTAATGGCAATGACCGAGGAAATCCCAATAATCACGCCCAGCATAGTTAGTCCTGTGCGTAATTTGTTACTCCACAGTGTTTCTACCGCCATTGCCAAGATTTCCAGCAATGGCACTGTGCGGGTATTCTTAACTTTATAAAAGCCCTTAAACATTTTAAACATAAGGTTGTATTTAAAACTCAATACAGTTCAGTTAAGCATTTCTTCTTCTCTTACTTGGCATCCTTGGCATCCCAATACGGTTCAGTTAGTGAGACTTTGCCCCGGAAGCTCTCCCCAACCCCCGATAAATTGGGGACAAAAAACTCTTATACCCCCTTTTTAAGGGGGTCGCCGCAGGCGGGGGGATCTTAACCGAACCGTATTGCCTTTGATACTCGTGAACGAGTCTTTTATCTCCGTTCATCCACCTTTGATACTCGTGAACGAGTCTTTTATCTCCGTTCATCCACCTTTGATACTCGTGAACGAGTCTTTTATCTCCGTTCATCCACCTTTGATACTCGTGAACGAGTCTTTGAACTCCGTTCATCCACCTTTGATACTCGTGAACGAGTCTTTGAACTCCGTTCATCCACCTTTGATACTCGTGAATGAGTCTTTGAACTCCGTTCATCCACCTTTGATACTCGTGAACAAGTCTTTGATACTTGTGAACAAGCATAAAAACTCCACTCTTGCCTCAACCCAACCGTATTAATTTAAAACTAACTTTAAGGAGAACCACCGCCTTGAGAACGACCACCACCGCCTGAACGACCTCCGCCTCCACCTCCACCTAAACCGGGAAAAACTCCTCCTCGTGGTGTTGATTGCGGTCGTGATCCTGGTGGAAAACTGAGCAATACTCTCTCGTTTCCTGTCAATCCAGACTTAATTTCAGTAAAGTTATTCACGGTAACGCCAGTCTCGATGGGAGTAAATACAGGTTTGTCATCTGCTCCAGCTACAAATACGCCTGTGGCATTTTCTCGACGCACAACCGAGGCTGTGGGCACCACTAGGGTATTTTCCATTTGACCAACTTGAAAATCTGCTTCTACATTCATCCCAGACCGCAGTAGCCTTTGAGGATCTGAAAGTGATACTCTCACTTCAAAACTGGTGACGTTTTGTGTCACTACAGATTGGGCAGCGATTTGACTCACTTTACCTTCAAAGGTTTTTCCTGAGTAGGCATCCGCCCTAATGGCAACTTTTTGACCAAGGCTGATTTTAGAAATATTTGTCTCGGCTACATTTGTTACAACCTCATTTGTTGAAGCTAGAGACAAGATTGAAGAAGATGTCGCAGAAGATACGTCACTTCCAGCAGTCGTGGGAGTCACAAAAGCACCCGGATCGGCGTACTTCTTCGTCATCAAACCTTCAAAAGGAGCGCGAATTATCGTGTCGTTGATTTGGGCTTGAATATTTTGCAGTGAGCCACGAGCCGAAGTTACCTGGGCACTAGCTACGTCAATATCTTCTCGGCGTGTTCCTGCTTTTAAGAGTGCCAGAGCTTGCTGTCTCTGCTTCACCACAGCTCGCGCTTGCTCGATATCTTCTGGACGTGACCCGGCTTTTTGCAATCCTAGTGCTTGCTGTGCTTCATTTACATTAGCTTGGGCGCTATCGCGATCGGCACGGGTTTGGTTTACAGTCTGAAGGGAAATACCTCCTGCATTGTAAAGTTGCTGATTTCGACGAAAATCATCTTCTGCTCTGCGAAGGGCGGCTTGAGCGCTTTGTAATCGTGCCTGTGCTTGGGCAATATCTTGAGAGCGATTACCTGCGATCGCTTTTTGCAAATTCGCCTGGGCTTCATCTAATACTCCCTGCGCTTGAGCAATATCTTGAGGGCGATTACCTGCGATCGCTTTTTGCAGATTCGCCTGGGCTTGTGCCAATTGTCCTTGAGCAGAAGTGAGTTGCCCCCGCAGGTTGGAATCATCCATGTAAGCTACAATCTGTCCTTGTTTGACGAGATCCCCTTCCTTTACCAACAGGCTTTTCAAAATGCCTGCATTTTTTGGGCTGAGGTTGATTGACCGCTCAGGCTTCACCGTTCCGTTCGCTGAAACTGTGATTGTTAAACTCTGCCTTTCTACAGGCTTTGTCAGAATCCGGCCTCTCGCTTCTTGACGAGAAACGACGCCTAACTGGTAATAAACTGCATAGCCAATTCCACCCAAAAGCCCAAAAATAAGTAGCCAAGATAACCAATTATTCTTGCCCTTTTTTTTCTTGACTTCTGGAAGCAAAACTGAAGAATCTAGAGAATTTGATGTATCAATTTTCATATCCACTTTGTCTATAAAGAACGGCTACCGAGCTGGTTATTTACGGTTAAACTATAGCCTGGTAGCCCTATACTGACAATTATTTTGAGTTTTTAAGGTTTTAAAGGTTTATTTGCAGTACCAGTCCATTAGGAAGTCTGAAGTAATCATCACGCACTCTCACTAATCTCCTAGCAGAAACAATTTCCTGATTGGGAAGAAGAATATCTCCGTTAGGAAGTCTCCAGTAACCTTGATTACGCAGTCTGACTATGGATCTAGCAGGAATAATTTGCCCATTGGAATATCTGATGTCACCATTGCGAAGTCTGACTACCCTGCTATTTAATTGGTTGTCGCGGTTCCAATTACCGTGATCTCTAGGGTTTCTAACTTCTACAGGATAGGATCTGCGATCGCGGTTCCAATTACCGTGATCTCTAGGGTTTCTGACTTCTACGGGATAGGATCTGCGATCGCGGTTCCAATTACCCCTGTCTCTGGGGTTTCTGCCTTCTCTATAGTTGCGTCTGCCGTCGCGATCCCAATCTTGATCGCGTTCACCAACAACGTAGACTTTCGTCTGGGCACTTGCAGGCGCAGTCAAGAGAGTGGGAACAATAATTAAGGCAGCAGCAACTAAGAGTATCGATACACGGTTTGGTTTCAACATGGAATTGACTCCTGATTTACATTAAAGTTCTATTCTGCTGAGGTTTGGATTAAGCAATCTTAGACAGTTGCTTTTGTTTTGGCATCAAGGTTTTAATATTTACCTCATCGTATAAATTCATACATAATAATTATTGATCAAAAAATCCAAACCGATGTATGACGAAAGTCATCAATAATTCCATACTGATGTATGACGAAAGTCACCAATTTTTCTAATAGGAATTAGGGATTGGACATTGAGCATAATTCTCCTAACCCCCCTGTCCCC
>NZ_WBKM01000032.1 GCF_015714725.1 Nostoc sp. WHI | reverse complement strand
AAACTTTTAAATCTTGATAAGAGCGAATTTCAAAAGCTATCATTTCCCACTCCCCACTCCCCACTCCCCACTCCCCACTCTTTATTCTTTTATTTTCCCAGTTCTTGCGATCGCTGTGTGGCAGCTTTTACTGCTTCAATTAAAGCTGAACGAAATCCTGCCTGTTCTAGTTTGGCAATCCCGGCAATGGTTGTACCACCGGGACTGGTAACGCGATCTTTGAGTTCTGCTGGGTGCATTTTGGTTTCCTGCAACAATTTCGCTGTTCCCAGTACGGTTTGCAAGGCTAGTTGATTAGCGATTGCTCTGGGTAAACCTGCTGCTACTCCGCCATCAGCGAGTGCTTCTACCAAGAGCGCCACGTAAGCCGGGCCGCTACCTGATAGTCCTGTAACTGCATCCATCAGCGCTTCTGACACTTCGACGACTTCCCCGACGGCACCAAAAACTTCCTGTGCTATTTGATGATGTTTGGGATTGGTGTATGCACCTAAACAAATTGCAGTAACTCCTGCTCCCACAGTTGCGGGTGTATTGGGCATTGCTCTAATAACTGGCAATTGCCCAAATGCAGCTTCTAGCTGACTTAAAGGTACACCCGCTAAGATGGAAATGATCAATGGTGAGTGTTCTGGATTAAAAATATCAATATCTGCTAATTCTTGAGCGATCGCGCTAAATACTTGCGGTTTCACTGCAAAAAAGACAACTTCTTTTGCTTGAGTGAAAACTTGGGTATTATCCGTTGTCACAGCAACATCATATTGCTGTTTTAAAAAATCCTGGCGTGAGGATAGCGGTTCGCTGACTATTACTTCTGAGGATTGATAAATTCCAAGCGCAATAAGGCGGGATAACAGCGCTTCTCCCATTACCCCACCACCAATTAAGCCAAATTTTATAGTCATTAGTCATTGGTCATTAGTCATTGGTCATTAGTCATTTGTCACTGGTGATTTGTCATTGAACCAACAAAGGAGAACTGACACAGGACAAAGGACTAACAACTAATTTAACTTTATTGTGCCATGCGGTTAGCTTCGTTGCCCCAAGTTTGATTTGCAGAACCTGTAGGACGAGAGGTGCGTGCTGGTGGTTGCGGTACTTCATGAAGAACCCCACCTTGGGTACTAACTTGGACACAGCTTGGCGTAAACAAAAAGATGCTCTCACCGATTCGCTCTTGATGTCCATCTAGTGCGTAAGTACCACCTGCGACAAAATCTACTGCTCGTTGAGCTTGATCTGGGTCCATGATTGTCAGATTTAATACCACTGACTTGCGTTCTCGCAACGCTTGAATTGCCTGGGGCATTTCTTCAAAGGTGCGTGGTTCGAGTACTAAAACTTCCGAAATTCCGTTAATTGCTCCTGGCATACCAATCACATTCCCCATTGGCTTTGAACCTGCGGTTATATCATCTCCCATTGTAGGCACTGGTTCCCGCCAGCGTCGATTTTGAGCGGCTGCACTCTCTTGTGGTGCTGGCTGGGGATTTTCTTGCTGATACAGATTTTGGTAATTATTATCTCTATCTCTATCTCTATCCGGTTCTTCTTCGTAATATTCGTATTCCACTTGCTCATTTAGACCTACAAAGTCTCTGAGTTTGGAAAATATGTTGTTCATTGTCTATGTACTCTCCTGGTGCGAATAGCCTGTATTGACTTGACTTAGGATTGATTGAGTTAGGAGCGTATCGCTACATGGGTGGATACTTCAGCAAGTGTATTGCTATTTGTAGCCTATAGTACGGGTTTTGGCCATAAACTGACACTTATTGGAAAGGTCTGTGCATCGCCTAAACATAATGATGAGTCAAAATTATATCCTAAGGTTTGTCCGAAGGAAAGTTCTTTTTATCCCATTTTCCCTTGGCGATTGCTCTTGTCAATACTATATCCTTTGTTTCTAATTGCACCAGTCTGTTACAAAATTGTTGCCATTAAATCCTGAGCTTCTATGTAATACTGATTTGCAAGGTTGATCAACAATATGCTAAGCGCGATCGCCAAACAATATGGTTCCTAATCGTACCATCGTCGCGCCTGCTTGCACTGCTAGTCCGTAGTCGCCTGACATACCCATAGACAAGTGCTGCATTTTTATGTGCGGCCAGTTTTGCTCCTGAATTTCTTTTGCCAGTTCACGATTGAGATTAAACACATTCAAAATTTCAGGATCATTTAATCCTGAAGGCGGAATTGTCATCAAACCTTGAATTTGTAAATTTTTGTATTGATTAAGTGCGGGTAAATCAGCTAAAAGTTCTGGCACACTCCAACCCGACTTGTTGGGATCGGGGAGAATTTTCACTTGCAGGCAAACTTGGGGACTTACTCCTAGCTGTTGCGCCAATTCATCTAAGCGTTGTGCCAGCTTCAAATTATCCACGGAATGAATCCATTGGAATTGTTCAATAGCTTTTTTGGCTTTGTTGCTTTGCAAATGTCCAATAAAGTGCCAGCTAATATCCGCTAAGTCTTGCAACTCGGCTTGTTTGCTGGCAGCTTCTTGGATACGACTCTCCCCAAAATCACGAATTCCTGCGGAGTATGCAGACCGGATGGCCTGGGCAGAAACTTGCTTGCTAACAGCAATCAATCGGACTGAAGTTGGCAGTAAGGAGCGAATGGAAACAATACGTTCGGAAATCAAACTGCTCATTGGAAGGTGCGTTGGAAAACACTCTGAAGCTGATCGTACTCCTGAGATTGTCCACTGCGCCGCAGGGTACGTAAGCGATTTTCCAACATCATTCTAGCCTCAGTACGTCCTAGAGACTGGAATTTAACACCTTTAACGTCATTTGCGACCAAAAAAAATAAGCGCTGGGCATAAAGTGTGGTGAACAAATCTTGGTTTTCATCAACCATACAGATTTTGTAAAGTAGACCCCAAGTTGGATGGTTTATGTAAGTTTCTGCGTTTTCTGAATTCATTTAAGAGTCAAGGTGGGAGTATATATATCTTTTCGCAGTTAATTCCAAATATTCAGACGATAATACTTCCTTTCGCCAGAATATTTGCTTAAAATGCGTAACTGCGGTTACGAAGACCTTGATTTAGTTCCTAATGGGCAGATGAAGCTAGTGGTAGTGAGGCGGAACTTGTCGAAAGTTGGCGTGCAGGGGAAAACACCCGATAAAGTTCCCAATGGCAACATCTAACTTTCTAACTTCTTTCTATACTGCCACAACTGTCGCTTAATGGCGCAAAATTGGGAGTGGGGAGTGGGGAGT
>NZ_WBKM01000018.1 GCF_015714725.1 Nostoc sp. WHI | reverse complement strand
GCTCCCCTACCTCTTCGAGTGGTTTCAGACGATAGCCGATACCATAAACTGTTTCAACGAAATCACTGGGTGCTTCTACAGCTTTGAGTTTGTGCCGTAACCCTTTGATATGAGTGCGAACAGCATCTTCTTGTGGAGTATCTTCATAAGACCAAAGATGCCCTAAAATCATGCCGCAGCTAAACACCCGGCGACTATTTCGCAAGAATAATTCTAACAGAGCATACTCTTTTGGGGTGAGTGTTAGCAGCTTGCCAGCATACATAACTTCACAGCTACTAGGGTCTAGCCGCAAATTCCCATACTCCAGCACAGGTTGCGAGGTTACGCCTCCACGACGCAACAGCGCCCTGACACGAGCAACTAACTCTTGTTCGTCAAAGGGTTTAACTACATAGTCATCTGCACCTGCATCTAATCCGATCGCCTTTTCATGACTACTATCGCGCCCTGTTAATAACAATATTGGCACTTGCAGACCACTAGACCGGATTTTGCGACAAAGACTAATGCCATCCAATTTGGGCAGCATTACATCCAGGAGGATTAAATCATAATCGTAAATTTGAATTAAATCCCAAGCAGCACCACCATCAATAGCAACTTCAACGGCATAGTTTTGATTATTTAAAACAGCAGTGAGTGCATAGGCATTTAACTCGTCGTCTTCTACAACTAAAACTTTCATGTTAAAAGCTTTCCAGATGGAAATGAATATAACGGATAATAAGCAAAAAACTTAAACTGCAAAATAAATTAATGAGGTAGGAGGCAGCGCCCTCTTACCTTGCCCGTTCGGGCATCATCCCGTAGGGAAGGGTTGATAAAACTTCCAATACGCTACAACAGAGAAAACCCTCTACTAAACCTGTGAAAAAACGAGTAACACTAACCTTCCCGAAACGCGCTGTGCAAATGCCAGTCACTTATGTCCTGGCCAAAGAGTTTAACATCGCTGCCAATATTATCCGCGCCCAAGTTGCCCCAAATCAAATTGGCAAACTAGTATTGGAATTATCAGGCGACATTGATCAATTGGATGCAGCGATTGAGTGGATGCGATCGCGAAATGTTAATGTTTCTTATACTTTAGGCGAAATTGCGATCGATCCAGATGTGTGTGTCCATTGTGGCTTGTGTACTGGGGTTTGTCCTACGGAAGCCCTCAGCCTCCACCCAGAGACATATAAGCTGACATTCACGCGATCGCGCTGTATCGTCTGCGAACAGTGTATCCCCAGTTGTCCCGTACAGGCAATTTCTACCAACCTTTAAGAAAACTATTAGTTGATCCAACGCTAAGACTGATAACCCCTTTATTTTATAACCGAGCGATCGCTTACTGGTTCATGTCATTAATTCTGATGAGTCAACGGCTCTAACCCTTGAAATTGAGCGATAAATTGCTCATTACAAACCTCGCAAATTTAATGACATAGACCACTACTGTGCCATCAAATAAGTGACCTCTTGTTGGAACTGTAGGAAGTGCGATCGTCTAAAAATATCAAACGTCTACACTTTTATCTTAACATCAACAAAATTTTAAATAAATATGAGACTATATAAACATTAAGACAGTCGGAAAAACGTGAGTCAGCAAGACAAACTATTAGAAAAAATCCTCTCTGGGACTTCTGATACAGATATCCCTTTCGCCCAACTGTGGCAACTCTTATATAGACTAGGTTTTGATGAACGGATTCGTGGCGATCATCGGATTTTTATCAAAAACGGTGTTGAGGAAATATTAAACCTGCAACACAAAAGAGGAAAAGCCAAAAGTTATCAAATTAAACAAGTTCGGGCAGTGATTCTCAAGTATAAGCTAGGAAGTAAAAATGACATTTCGCTATGAAATTATTCTCTACTGGAGTCAAGTAGATCAAGGCTTTATTGCCGAAGTCCCAGAATTACCAGGCTGTGCTGCTGACGGCGATACTTATCAAGAAGCCCTACATAATGTAGAAGTCGTTATGCAGGAGTGGATAGAAACGGCTAAGGATTTAGGACGTTCAGTTCCTGAACCTAGACCGCGTTTGATGTACATTTAAATTGAGAGCAAACCAGTACAACTACAGCAGAATTCAGAAGTAAAACAGGCTTTATATCTGGCTTTCAGACTTAGCTTGTATACTTCATCAACTTGAAATTCGCTGTATATTATATTTTTCTTGAAGATGATTGTTAAATTTTATCCATCTTTTTTTGTTAATATTTCAATGTTGTTTAAAATAATTTTTATTTTTTAGGTTGATAAAATTTCCGATAAACCGATACGGTTCAGTTAAGCCTTAAAGTCAGGTAAATTAGGGATTAGTCCCAAGTACGAAACCTGAGTATGATGGATCTCAAAGATTTATCGTTAGTGTCTCAAAAAATACAAAATAATGAATTACTGAAGGCGATTGAGACAGCTATACCTGCAACAGCTATTACACAAGCTAGGCAGCGATTTGCAACCGTCTGCTGCAAAGAGGTTCTTGTGCAGCGATCGCTTACCATAGAGCTAATGATTAGATTATATGTAGCTTGAAGTATGCAAATTACCATTGAAATTCCCGATGAAATTGCCCAGCGACTAGACCAAACACAAGGGAACCTCTCTCGTCGCTTCCTAGAACTAATTGTTGCCGATGCTTACGGTTGTGGCAAGATTAACACTGCTGAAGTGCGTCAAATTCTCCAGCTACCAACCCGTCTTTGTGCTCATATCTTTCTGAAGAAGATGGGTATTTATCTAAATTATGACGAAACTGAATTAGAACAGGATCTTTAGACTCTTAAGGAGTTCAGAGTACAATGATTGTTGTCTCTGATACCTCTCCAGTTTGTTACCTGCTGTTAATTAATCAGATTCTTGTATTACAGCGTCTATATAAATGTGTGATCATTCCTCAAGCCGTTGCAGATGAACTAAGAGCATCTGAATCACCCCCTGTTGTGAAAAGCTGGATTGCTCAACCTCCTAATTGGCTTCAAATACAACCAATCGAACTTCCTCAAGACGTTGAACTAGAAAAGCTTGACCCTGGTGAACGAGAAGCAATTTTACTTGCAGAACAACTGAAAGCCGATTTAGTGATGTTGGATGACAAAGCAGCAAGGCAATTGCTGTGGAACGTGGATTAAAAATAATTGGGCTTCTGGGCATTTTGAAAGACGCTACCAGATATGGCTTGCTGGATTTAGAAGCAACGTTTGAACAGTTGCAAGATGTTGGCTTCTGGGTTGCACCAAGTTTGCTGGAACGCTTACTCAAAGATGATTAACTTGCGTAGGCGTAGCCCGTCGTAGACACCGCACTTCCCTTGGTGGAAGTAGTTAAGATTGTAAGTAGAAAAAGACGTTGGGTTTCTTTGAGTCAACCCAACCTACAGAAAATGAGTGGCTAAAGCAGTTATCAGACTGTCTAGTGAATTAATTTAAGATATCAATCAATGAGTTATGAATCTTGCCATTAGTCGCTAGTACATCGCTCTGACAAGACACCATAGCGAGTGGATTACCATGCCAATCTGTTATTTTTCCTCCAGCTTCCTCTAAGAGAATTAAACCCGCTGATAAATCCCACACTTCTAGATCGAGCTCAAAGTAACCATCTAACCTACCACACGCAACATAGGCAATGTCGAGAGATGCAGGTCCTTTCCGTTTAACATCTTGACACGTTGAAAAAACTTTCTCTACAGATGCAAATATTTCGTTAGTTCGTTCTCTGTTGTAAGGTAGTCCAAAACCTAATATTGATTTAGCAAGGGATTCATGGCTGGAAACATGAATTCTATTTGTATTTAAGAATGCTCCTTCCCCTAGTTCAGCATAAAATAGCTCATCATTCATAGGGTTATAGATGACTCCTAGTTGAACCTTAGCTCCAACTACAAGTGCTAAAGAAATAGATATGTGAGGATAATTGTGAATAAAGTTTGTTGTACCGTCTAAAGGATCTAAAATCCAAATTATCTTATCAGTATCAAGATTTTCCTTGTAAGTTTCCTCTGTTAAAATATGGCACTCAGGAGTGGTAATCCTTAATCTATTTGTAACGAATTTTTCAACAGTAAAATCAACTTCCGTAACGAAATTTGCGAATCCCTTTTCTGTTAGCGCAGTATCACCTGCAAACTTTTCTTTTACTATTTTTCCTGCCTCTTTCACAGTTGAGATTGCTATGGAAACTAAATTACTCATAAAGGTCATCAAAATCATAAATTGCTAAGAAAGACGACTTTACTACTTCAGAATAGTGTCTATTACCTCGCCCGACCCCAAGGAAAATACACATCAATCCGATCTACCTGCCTCCAATAATAATCAGGTGCTTTGTGATTTTTCACAGCAAGCTTGGTTGTTAAAATACAAGCGGATTTTACATTTTGAGGTAAAAAACCTTGCGAAAGTAGAAGTTGTTTCAGATTGTATAAAAAATCTCCCGATATTGCAAAATCGTCAACAATTAAGACTTTTCGGTTGTCATATCTAAATATCGACTTAGGAATGTAAACATTCCATTTGTTAGTTTCTATTAATAAAAAATCTGCTAAATTAAGATCACTTTGCCGCTCTTGCTTCCATATACTAATGCCTACAAAAGTGGGAAGATTATAATCGATTTTATCTTTTAATAACTCCGAAAATATCCCTCCACGTAACCCTGGGGTTATTATTAATTCAGTATGGAATTCTCTCTTTATTCTGGATGCTAAATCCTCTGAAGCAGCTTCCAAATCAACCCATCCTAAAATTGCTTTATCTCGTTCATTACTTAGATTGCCTGGCTTGCTATAAATAATGTAGACAACAGCAAGCAGTAGTAAAATCATTCCTAATATAAGAAGTGTAAAGTCTAATCCACTAGCCTTAGCTGCCAGTACTCCTAAAATTACTTCCGTAACAAGAACAATTAATACAAGTAATCCTAGAGGCGAATTAACTTCACGAAGAATAGAGACTCGTGAATTGTTATCGTTATTATTGGGCACTATGCTTGCTCCATCTCATCGTTCTCTGACTAAATCTGTCAGTTCTTACCAATCGAGTTCAGAAACCACCTGGCTAGAAGTCTAGCCTACCTCATCAATCAATTCAAACTTCATCGCACAATAAAATTCACATTAACGTCCCAACATTTTATCTGGTAGATGTTTAATGCGATCGCCTCCTAAACTTTTCGCAATAATTCCCGAATCGTGATCGCACAATCACTAAAAGCTAAAGGTGAAATTGTCACATCCTCTGGAAATATGCTCTCACTGCGATCGCTGTCTGGATTGGGGAGATGATACATATACAACTTGCGTCCATTGATATCTAAAATCCAGTACTCAATAATACCTGATTTAGAATAGGCGTTCGCCCTTGGCGTTGGCGAAGCCATCGCTTTTACTTCTCGATCATACTTGAGACTAGAATCAGCTATTTCAATCAGTAAAAACACTTCGGAAGCATCAGGATGGTGATCCTCATAATCTAACGGATTAGGTTTCACCACTGAAATATCTGGTTCTGGTTCCGAGTAATCATCAAGTTGCACTGGTGACTGGATTCTTAATAAAACTTTGTCACCCAAACGTTGACGTAATAACCTTTCTGTGCGGGTAATTGCTGATTCGTGAGCAGTTCCTTTTGCTGACATTTTAATAATTTGTCCCGCGATTAATTCTAAGCGCTCTTCAGGATGGAAAATTCCCGTTTCCGCCATTTGGTGATATTCTTGAACACTAATTAGGCGAATATTGGTCAGCATAAGATTTAGACTAATGTCCTAACATTTTATCTCGCAGATGCTTAATGCGATGTGCAAGCGGTTTGTTATGCTGCCACGATCACCGCAATATGCCACAATAGCAAGTAAAACAGTAATAGTAGTTCTCACTATCCATGATGCCCTATGCAAGTCAAAGATATGACCATCGAAGAACTCAAGCTTCTGATTCAAGAAACTGTTACCGAAACGATTCAATCTCTAATGGTTGATCCCGATGAAGGCAAACAAATAAAGCCAGAAGTGAAACAGCAACTACTCGACTCCCTACAACGTACTCAATCTGGAGAACGTGGAATACCTGCTGAGGAAGTAGCAAAAAACCTCGGATTGACCTACTAATGAGCTACGACATCGAACTTAAATCAGAGGCGACTATCGGGTTTGAAGCTCTCACCTCAACTATTCAAGAGCGCATCTTGCGTAAACTTCGCTGGTTGTCTGAGAACTTTGAGGACTTAACCCCTCAAGTTTTGAGTGCTGATTTAAACGGTTTGTTCAAACTCAGAATTGGGGACTACCGGGTTATTTATTCCTTTGATACTGAAGCACAACTCATCACAATTCATAAAGTTGGGCATCGCCGTGATATTTACAATTAGTATCATTAATGATCGCTCATCAGATACATATACTTTACGTTAATGTCCTAACATTTTATCTCGCAGATGTTTAATGCGATCGCCTCTCAGATTTTTCGCAATAATTCCCGAATAGTAATAGCACAATCTGGGAAGGCTAAAGGTGAAATTGTCACATCCTCTGCAAATATGCTCTCACTGTGATATCCGTCTGGACTGGGGAGACGATACATATACAACTTCCGTTTATTTACATCCAAAATCCAGTACTCAATAATACCTGACTTAGAGTATGCGATCGCCCTTGGCGTTGGCGAAGCCATCGCTTTTACTTCTCGATCATACTTGAGACTAGAATCAGCTATTTCAATCAATAAAAACACTTCGGAAGCATCAGGATGGTGATCCTCATAATCTAATGGATTCAGCTTCACCACTGAAATATCTGGTTCTGGTTCCGAGTAATCGTCAAGTTGCACTGGCGACTGGATTCTTAATAAAACTTTGTCACCCAAACGTTGACGTAATAACCTTTCCGTGCGGGTAATTGCCGATTCGTGAGCAGTTCCTTTTGCTGACATTCTGATGATTTGTCCCGCGATTAATTCTAAGCGTTCTTCAGGATGGAAAATTCCTGTTTCCGCCATTTGGTGATATTCTTGAACACTAATTAGGCGAATATTGGTCAACATAAGATTCACGTTAATGTCCTAACATTTTATCTCGTAGACATCGCACTTCTCATAGTGGAAGTAGTTAAGATTGTAAGTCTAAAAAGACGTTGGGTTTCCTTGGGTCAACCCAATTTGAAAATACGTTTGTTTTACCTATCAATCAAAAGCTAAAGGTGAAATTGTCACATCCTCTGCAAATATGCTCTCACTGCGATCGCCATCTGGAGTAGGGAGACGATACATATACAACTTGCGTCCATTGACATCTAAAATCCAGTACTCAATAATACCTGACTTAGCATAAGCGATCGCTATCAATACGTTCGTGCAGCAACTTGTTAGACTCCTGCTATCCGATTACTTAACCACCTCTGAAAGGATTTTTGACTTTCTGCTGATGGTTGCCCAACAATCAGATTCTTGATGCTAACGTCTTCATCAAGCTGATCCCAGTGGATTCCATTACCGCCACCGATGAAGCGCCAGTTGTTGCGTTCTTCGACTGATCCATGTAAGAGGCGAGGATACCATGCTAATGGAACAGATATAGTACGCCCATCGGATAAATCCGCAGAAAGCGTGTCATCTGTAATTGCCACTTGCTGAATCGTTGGTATTTCAGGCAGTTCAATCGTTAAACAAGTCATTCCAGCCTACTAGCAATTGCTCTTGATGTTCTTGAACAAGTTTCTGAATGCTAAAGGTTGAGGTCAATTCACCAAGGTATCCCAACCGTCGGCTGCACCGATTCCTTAGCCCTTTTACTCATCACTTGGAAGGACTTGAAACCCTGCTTGTACAAAATGCCGATCAAAAGTGAGGGCGGTACGAATACCTCGATCTCGCATGACCATAAATGAAACACAGTCTACCAAACCCCAGGTCTTATCTTGATGGGTTTTATACAGATCAAATGCTCGGTTAAAAAGGTCAATCGTCATGTGTACTATCTCTACATCTTCTGCCGAGAGGAGATCCTCAATAACCTGAATTGCTTCCGCCTTGTACCCACGAGCCAAGGCATTGGCAACTTCGAGCAACACCCCATCAGTGACAAGCAGTGATTGTCCATCATACTGGTCAGCCGATTTAATAGCACGTTCGTGATATTGGTCACGCTCATTCACAAGTGCAATGATAAACGACGTGTCAACGAGGATCTTGGCTACTGGCAAATTGCTTTTCTCCACTTAGATACAAATCTAGATTGGCAGCAAAATCTTCAGGTGCCTGAATTTTGACGCGCTTTAGTTTGGATAAAACCCCCGGTTTAGGCTGGGTTACTTTTGCTTGTACAAAGCGTTTAACTACTTCATAAAGCTCGGCTAGATTTTCTTCTCCAACCCCGTCAATTTCTTCGTAGATCAACTCCTTAATAGTCATCTTTATTTTTTCCTACAGCTTTGCCTACAGTATAGCCCTGTAACGGGAGCTTGAAAAAATCGGGTCTGGCGGCTTTTGTCCCGGCATTTTATCCTGCAAATGTTTAATGCGATCGCTTCCTAAACTTTTCACAATAATTTCTGAATAGCGATGTCTACGACGGGCGTAGCTGCGGCGCAATCACCACAAGCTAAAGGAATTGTCACATCCTCTGCAAGTTACGCTTTGACTGCGATCGCCGTCTGGACTGGGGAGACCATACATATACTTTACGCTAACGTCCTAACATTTTATCTCGCAGATGTTTAATGCGATCGCGCAGTTTTGCCGCTTCTTCAAATTCTAATTTCTTCGCCGCCTCTTTCATCTGCGCTTCTAACAAAGTAATCAATTGTGGAATCTGTTCTAGAGGTAGTTCATCTATATGTTCATCTACTACTTTCAAGTCACTTGCATTCAACCGCCGAGATACATCTAAAAAAGACAAAATTGCATTACTTGATTTTTTTATAATCGGTTGCGGTGTAATTCCATGCAGTCGATTATGTGCAGTTTGAATACCACGCCGCCTATCTGTTTCATCAATGGCTTTAATCATGCTGCCCGTCAAATTATCAGCATACATAATCGCTTGTCCCCGGATGTGACGCGCGGCTCTACCAATAGTTTGAATTAAGGAACGTTCGGTTCGCAAAAAGCCTTCTTTATCCGCGTCCATAATTACTACTAGGGAAACTTCGGGTAAATCCAAACCTTCCCGCAGCAAGTTTACCCCAACCAATACATCAAATGTGCCTTCGCGCAAGTTCTGCAAAATCTCAATGCGCTCAATAGAATTAATCTCGGAATGTAAATACCGGACTCGAATACTGTGGTCTTGCAAATACTCGGTTAAATCTTCCGCCATCCGCTTTGTTAATGTGGTAATTAACACTCGCTCATGGAGGTCAACTCTATCTTTAATTTCTCCCAACAAATCATCAATTTGTCCTTCTGTGGGACGCACAGAAATTTCTGGATCAATTACTCCAGTTGGTCTAATTACTTGCTCAACTACATGGTCTTCAGAAACTTCTAATTCCCAATTTCCGGGAGTTGCGGAAACAAAAATACACTGATTCATCTTTTGCCAAAATTCCTCTGCTTTCAAAGGACGGTTATCAGCAGCACTAGGAAGACGAAATCCATGTTCAATTAAAACTTTTTTTCTAGCTTGGTCGCCGTTATACATCCCGCGAATTTGGGGAACGCTAACGTGAGATTCATCGATAACTAATAGCCAATCTTTAGGAAAATAATCAATTAAACATTCTGGCGATTCTCCCGCTTGTCTTCCTGCTAAGT
This sequence comes from Nostoc sp. WHI, assembly GCF_015714725.1. Taxonomy (GTDB): domain Bacteria; phylum Cyanobacteriota; class Cyanobacteriia; order Cyanobacteriales; family Nostocaceae; genus Nostoc. The sequence continues at coordinate 11,052 of NZ_WBKM01000018.1, read as the reverse complement.
GACGGGAATAATTCTCAACGCCGTTACAGTAACCTACCTCACGTAACATTTCCAAATCGTAGCGTGTTCGCTGATCTATGCGTTGCGCTTCTAATAATTTCCCGGCTTGTTCTAAGTCTAGTTTTTGCTGTTTTAACTCGGCTGCAATGTCATTACAAGCTACTTCTAACCGTTCTTCTGGAGTAACAAAGTGACGTGCAGGGTAAACATTTACGGCTTCCAAACTTTTGAGAATTTCCCCTGTCACCGGGTCAATGTAGCGAATTGCGTCAATTTCATCACCAAAGAATTCGACGCGAATAATTCGGTCTTCATAAGCTGGGCCAATTTCTAAGACATCACCCCGGACGCGAAACTTTCCCCGACCCATTTCTATGTCGTTGCGGCTATATTGAACATTTGCCAAATCCCGTAAAATTTGGCGTTGATTTACTTCCATACCTATCTGGAGGGGGATGGCAGCTTTCAGATATTCGGCTGGCATTCCTAAACCGTAGATGCAACTGATGGATGCAACGACAATGACATCACGGCGTTCAAAAAGCGATCGCGTCGCTGAATGCCGCAACATATCAATTTCATCATTAATCGCTGCTGTTTTTTCAATATAAGTATCGGTAACGGGAATATACGCTTCCGGCTGATAGTAATCGTAGTAGCTAACGAAATACTCGACTGCATTATTGGGAAAGAAATCCCGCAACTCGTTACATAGCTGTGCAGCAAGGGTTTTGTTATGCGCCAAAACTAAAGTAGGCTTGCCAATTTTCTCAATAACTGCTGCTACTGAAAATGTCTTGCCAGTTCCCGTGGCTCCTAGTAAAGTTTGGTAACGGTTGCCAGATTGGATACTAGCAGTCAATTGAGCGATCGCTTGTGGTTGATCGCCTGTGGGACTAAAGGGAGCTTGAAGACAAAATTCTGTCATACAGTTTTGCTGGAAATACCCGATCTCATGGTGACGATTTCACCCTATATTTATTGTAGCTGGCTGATTAGACCAAATAAATAGTAATATTTATTTACAAAAGTTAATAATTTAAATTTACTTATGTATCAGTTTTAAAGATTCTTATATCTATATGAGGTTTTTTAAGGTTAAACTCTAAGATATATGGGAAAAAATTTCATCTTTCCTTAATTATTGTAAAATTCAATTAACAAACCAGAGGTATTCGTTTATGACTATTAGCAGCGCTGGCAAAGCAACCAGTTCTCGGCAAAATAATGCCAAGTCTCCAGGGGAAACTACAGAGAAAGTTGAAAATCAACAAGACCAGAGCTTGGATACAGATAAAGTCGAGGAAGTTACCGAACAGCCAGTGCCGGGATCTTCTGGGCCACTCGTCATTGGTGGAGTTCGTCCCATAGGCCCTAGCGACTTAGAAGTTGCTGAAAAACTTTCAATTGCTGGGATGCGTCCCGTTAGCATTGGTACGTTGGAAGTAGTTGAAACCTTTAACGCAATGGGTATTCGTCCAATTGGCGCTAATACATTTCAAGTTGTTGAAAGTATTAATCTCTCTGGTATTCGTCCAATTGGCTCAAGTTCATTGGCAATTTCTGAAAGCTATTCCACATTCGGTAATCGTCCAATAGCACCAAATGAGGTTGACAATTCTGAAAGCTTGATGGGTTTTCTAGATTAGACAAAAAATATCTCCATAACTTTATCAACCTAGTTTCTTTACAGAACTGGGTTTTTTATTGAAAAAATTAAAAGTACAGATTATATACCAATACGCTTGGGTTAAGGGCTACTGGTACAAAATTTTGGGTTTTTGAGACGCGATAAATCGCCATTTTGGGTTTTTGAGACGCGATAAATCGCCGTCTCTACAAATGTTTTGGTCTTATCTGAACTGTATTGGATTATATACTTGCGCTTATTCTATGTCTTTTAGCATAGGTAACTAAGCTTTGCTTACTTTAATTTATATTCCTCCACCAGCCAGGATACTTACTACAATTACTTTTCTTAATTACGAATTACGAATTACGAATTACGAATTCTTTAATATGCCTTGTGGTGGAAGGCTTTAGCCAAAACATTAAGTTACTCTGTAAAGGGAATAAAAAAAGATTTCAAAGCTTATTTACAGCTTTGAAATTGAACTTACATAAAATCAGGAGTATTATCATGAGCTTAGAAGATCGCGCTAAAGCAACTGCTAAAAATATCGAAGGTAAGGCTCAAGAAGCAGTAGGAAATATTACTGGTGATCCAGAAGATAAAGCTGAAGCTAAAGCAAAGCAAGCTGAAAGCGAAGTACGTCATGGTATAGAAGACGTAAAAGACAATGTAAAGAAAGCCATTGACTAATAATTCATACTTTTTTGCATAAACTTTAGGGATATAAAGGGTATGTATTCCATCTTTGCAAAAAAAACATGAGTTGTTCGAGAGCGAAGCTAAACTATTTTTCAGATTCTCTGAGCAAGGAGTAAAGAATAGAAGCTCGCTTGATTATCAGGATTTTTGTAGAGACGTAATTAATCACGTCTCTACGTATTTAAAAATTTTTAAAAAAGCGTAGTCATCTGTAGAGATCCTTTAAAAAAATGTTAATATTTTATATTTAGGGCGAAACATTAGAATTCAATAGTTTGGACACTAATAACCCTAAGATTTGTATCAATCAATGTAATTTTGGTAGAGGTGTTTTTGCCAAGAAAAACATTATTCGGGGTGACGTTATTCTTGCTTTTGCTGGTAGAATAATCACTTTAGAAGAAGCTTTAAGGAAAGGGGAAAAAGAATCCAATCCCCTCCAAATAAATACTACTGAATATATTGACATAGAAGAACCAGGAGTTATTGTGAATCATTCTTGCAATCCTAATGCAGGGATTATGAATAACAGAGTCTTAGTAGCTCTAACTGATATTTATAAGGATGAAGAAATCTTATATGATTACTCGACTACTATGAGCGAAAACTCATGGACAATGAATTGTGAATGCTCATCAAGCAATTGTAGAAAAATTATTAAGGATTTTCACTACCTGCCAACAAACATCAAAGAAAAATACTTACAACTAGGTATAGTTCAAACCTTCATTGTCAGGGAACATAACGAAAAAGTAAAAGGTGTTTATACATTGAAATCAGAGATGAAGCATTAGAAAACTCCATAAAAATAAATATCCAGCCTTGGTGTTTGGTTTGTGAGCGTAGTGCGTAATTCGTTTTAATAAGGCTGGATATTTATTTACTTATGTACCTTAGTAGCAAGATTTGTGGACTTGCTCCCTTTACCCAAGATAGCTAGGAAAATGCTGAAAGCAAAACCAATGATGCAATTGCTAACACAATACCTGCAATCTCATAAGGATTTAAAGATTCTTGAAAAAAAGCAACACCTACTAATGCTAGTAATACAATCGTGGAAACAGAATAAACAACACCAATAGTTGCTAACTTGAGGTACTTCATTGCATATACCCAGCCAAACGCTGTAGAACCTAAGATAATTACGCCAAAAAAGAACGAATATGTCTTTAATGAGGTGTCACTGTCGCTGGCAATCTTTAGAAAATAATCGCCAATAACCCCTAATAAACTCAATGCGATCGCAATACTAATTGCTATGTATGTCTGATTCATAATCGCTCTTAGATTATTGTTAATATGTTTTTGCAGTTATCAATTATATATACTGTATTTTCAATCTTAGGTAGGATTTTAAGAATCTACTCTTCAATAAATAATACTATAGATTCAAAGCTTTGTTCAACAAAGATTAATAACTCCCAGTTCGCCCATTATATTTTTTTGGAATATATTTTTTGTAAGTCCCTTAAGCGATCGCTCCTTTGAATGGCGATGTCTACGAGGGGCGTAGCTGGGGTAACTTTGCTCAATCTGAAAATTATTTGAAATTTCATAAAATTGTAGTAATATAGCACGTGCATTAACTATCTTCAACTACATTTGATTATTAGTGCTTTTCAATGCAAAATTCATGAGAATATACCGTGAGCCTAACTCTTTATTTCCTCCGTCACGGACAAACAGAATCCAGTCGTAATAATTCCTTTTGCGGTTCTATAGATTCAGAACTTACCCCAGAAGGCTTAAAGATGGCAAAGGCTTTTGCAGACGTATATAGTTCTACGCCTTGGACAGCAATCTTTTCTAGTCCGATGCGACGAACTGTGGAGACAGCAAGACCTCTATGTGCAGCCATAGGGATAGAACCACAATTTAGGGATGGTTTGAAGGAAATTAATTATGGCAAGTGGGAAGGAAAAACGCCAGAAATTATTAGTCGTGAATATCACGATGATTATATTCGCTGGTCAGCCGATCCGTCTTGGAACGCGCCTACTGATGGAGAAATGGGAGTGACAATTGCTGCTCGCGCCTTGCAGGTAATTGAAGAAATCAAGCATCTTTATAGCAGTGGCAATGTGTTAGTACTTTCCCACAAGGCAACTATCAGAATTATTCTATGTAGTTTGCTAGGAATTGACGTGGGACGCTTCCGTTTTCGTTTGGGATGTCCTGTTGCTTCGGTCAGTATTGTAGAATTTACCTTGCATGGGCCGCTGTTAAAGGTTTTGGCAGACCGGACTCATTTGGATGAGCGTTTGCGAAATTTACCAGGAACTTAAGAGAGTTGGGAGTTAGGAGTTATCAAAACAGAATTCATGAGTCAGGAGTCAGAATACAGTATCCGACTCCTGAATTCTTCTTCAATAAGTATTTGTTAGTTCCTGAATTAATTGTTCAGGTGTCATAATTCTGGGAGTCGCAACTAGAAAATCTCTAGGGTTGCGAGTAATAATAACATCTAAATGATTAAGTACCGCAGTGCTGTATTGAATAGCGTCTTCAAAATCTCTAAAGTTAGTGGTTAGTGCCATGTTGATTGTGGCACTGTCTACGGTGGCAACTTGGCAGAAGGTTATAATTCTATTTAAAAGGGATTGAGCAGATGCTCGACCTTTATCTTTCCGAATGATGTAGTAGAGGTCACTAAAAGTAGAAGCAGAAATATAACCTTCTATTTGTTTTTGATAAATAAATGAGAATACTTGTATAGTATTGCTGTAAAAGGGATGGCGTTCAAGAGCAAAATCCAGAATTATATTAGTGTCTAGCAAAACTCTCACAGATTATGTTTCTCCTTCAAATAATCCCATTTGGCTTGGTCGGGGTCAAAACCTGAAAGAGTCGGCTCTGTACTTTCTAGCCACTCTTTCAAAATGGGTATAGAGCATTCCACTATTCTTTTCTGCTTTGCAGGCTGGGGCTGAGTTTGAGTTTCTGTAGAACTTTCTAAGGATGAAACTGGCTGCAAAATAATGACTTCTACCGTCCCTGGAGCAATATTTAGAGGTTCGTCAATAATTAAATGACCTGATTCATCAATTGTTGCGTTCAGCTTGTAGGCTTGCATACTTCTGCTCTTTTTTTTTATAGGATAGAATACTGCTGCTGTAAATGTTGCGATCGCATCGCAGTTCTGAATCACTAGCTTGTAATGGTCAAAATTGTAACATTCATAAGTAATATTGCAATATTCATCATCAATATTGCAACTATTATTATCAATTTTGTAACATCCATAAGCAATATTGCAATGTCTGTCCTTAATATTGCAATGTTTATTATCAATGTTGTAATATTCATCATTAACATTGCAATATTTCTCCTTCATATTGCAATGTTTATTATCGATGCTTGTGCGATCGCTAGTAATGCTTAAATAAAACTTATGAATGACCAACACACGCGAGAAAACAATATTTATTGTGCAAACTTAACATGAAACCCTTTTAAAACCTTGTAGGTAGGCAGAAAATTCGGCAAAATACTGACTAAATTTCCTAAAATTAAGGTAGTAAAGCAAAAACCAATTCAGATAGAAAATGTTAACAAGCTATATTCAAGCAGCTTTGCACCGAGCTATTTACGAACTTTTAGACGATGGCACTTTTTATGCAGAAGTACCTGGGCTGCAAGGATTATACGCCAATGCTCCCACACTTGAAGCTTGCCGAGAAGAGTTAAAAGATTCTTTGGAAGAGTGGATTGTATTAGGGCTACAGTTAGGGCATAGTTTACCTGTATTAGATGGAATTTCCCTTTCTTTTTAGTTCTGTGAATCATCCTTAATCATTACCGAGTTGTGTCATGATCCCAGTTATTGAAAGTATTTTCTTACGTCAAATGGCTTCGGGCGATCGCCTTTACTTGCAACTATACAAATTTATTGGTGCTCAACCTGGTAAAAAGGTTTACATTCAATCTAATCTGCATGGTGCAGAGATTGCTGGTAATGCCGTTATTCACCAGTTAATTGAGTTTTTATTAACAATAAATGAGTCAAATTTAGCTGGAGAAATTTGGCTAGTTCCTGTTTGTAATCCAATGGGAACAAATGAGCGATCGCACCATTTTTCACCTGGTAGATATTGCCTTTATGAAGCCAAAGATTGGAATCGCATCTTTTGGGACTACGAGAAACAAGCTGATAATTTAGTAGCTTTTACTAAATCTCAACTTCATCTTGATCTCAAGGTTGTTCGACAAAATTATCTAACTACAATTAAGCAACAATTTGCAACGATTTTAGAAAAAATTAATTCTCATAGTAGTGTGCCATACACTGAAATTTTTAGCTATAAACTACAAAATCTGAGTTTAGATGCAGACTACTTAATTGACTTACATAGTTCGACAAATCAAGCGTTAGACTATCTTTATTACTTCCGAAATCGAGAAGACAGTGCAAAATATTTCGTGCTTGATTTTGGAATTTTACTTGATAAATACGATGGTGATGCTTTTGATGAAGCTTTTATCAAACCTTGGTTAGCACTAGAAGCTTGTTTTAAAGAGTTTGGTAGAGAAATCAAGTTTGATGTGGAAGCTTGGACACTGGAATTAGGGTCAGGAATGCAAATAAAGCCTGATTCAGTTGCTAAAGGTGTACGGGGTGTAAAAAACTATTTAGCGCAAAAAGGTGTATTGCAAATTCCTGACTTCTCAGATGATATAAAAACCCATGAGATGACTTTTGCATCTAGCAGCAACAGGAAAAAATATTATGCGATCGCAGGTGGCATGATTCAATCGAGAATAGAATTAGGTAGTTCGGTCAAAGTGGGAGAAAAACTCTATCAAATTCTCAGTTTTAATAAAGAGGGTAAGTTGCCAAGTATAATTGATGTCTGCGCTCAACAAGATGGATTGGTTTATGATGTCGCAACCAATCAAGCTGTAAATGAAGGCGAGTTTGTATTGGGAGTTATTAGCTAGGAAAGAAATTTAAGGGTATGAATTTGATATAACTAAAATGTAACCACTACTTGAGGAATTTAGTTATGAAAACTGCTATTTCTCTTCCAGACCCAATTTTTAAAGAAGCTGAGGCACTTGCTCAACAGTTGGGGATATCTCGCAGTGAGCTATATACCAAAGCATTGAAAGTATATTTGCGACGATATAACCGAGAGCGGATTTTATCAAAACTAAACGAAGTCTACTCTCAAGAATCTTCAGATTTAGACTCAGTTATGGCAACAATGCAATTTATGTCTCTGCCACAGGAGAATTGGTAGTGTATCGCGGTGAAATTTGGTGAGGACAGCTACCGAATCCAGTGGGATCAGAACCAGGTTATCGTAGACCTGTGCTAATTATTCAGGATGATATATTTACACAAAGTCGCATCAGGACAGTAATTGTTGTCATTAATTCAAACGATATAACCGTAGAGGCAATTCATGAATTGCCCCTACGGAGGTTTGGATCTAAAAATAAAACAAAGTTGTATCAGCTGTAAAATACAAGTGTAGAGACAGTAGTCGATTAAACATCGGCCAAAGTAATACTTAAAAATGCCAAGATAATTTTATGTTTATTTTGTGTTTAAGAAAAAACCAAGTTATACCAACTGTAAAATATGAGGGTGGAGCCAAAGGTGACTAGTATTGATAATTACAACTTCTCTCTTTCAGGAGGAGTAACAATTCCCCAGGCTCCTCCTGAATTCAAATCAGGTTTCATTGGCATTGTTGGTCGCCCGAATGTCGGTAAATCTACCTTGATGAATCAATTGGTAGGACAAAAAATTGCCATCACATCACCGATCGCACAAACTACACGTAACCGTTTGCGCGGTATATTAACTACACCAGAGGCGCAGTTAATATTTGTAGATACGCCAGGAATTCATAAACCCCATCATCAATTAGGCGAAGTGTTGGTGCAGAATGCCAAAATTGCCATTGAATCGGTAGATGTAGTGCTGTTTGTGGTCGATGGAGCAGTGGCTTGTGGAGCAGGCGATCGCTATATTGCCGAGTTGCTGTGTCGCAGCAAAACACCAGTGATTATGGGTTTGAACAAAATCGACCAACAACCGTCCGATTCTCAGTATTTAGATAATAGCTACGCTCAAATGGCCGAGTCCCATGAATGGAAAGTCGTAAAATTTTCTGCCAAGACTAGTGTAGGATTACCAGAACTTCAAGAATTATTAATTGAACATTTAGAAATTGGGCCATTATACTATCCTCCAGACTTGGTTACTGACCAGCCAGAACGCTTTATTATGGGCGAATTAATTCGAGAACAAATTTTACTATTAACTCGTGAAGAAGTACCCCATTCAGTAGCGATCGCCATTGATTTAGTAGAAGAAAGTCCCAGCATTACCCGTATACTTGCTACCATCAACGTCGAGCGGGATTCCCAAAAAGGCATACTCATTGGCAAAGGTGGAGGGATGCTCAAAGCAGTTGGTAGTGCAGCCCGCGAACAAATCCAAAAGTTAATCGCTGGTAAAGTTTACCTAGAATTGTTTGTGAAAGTCCAGCCAAAATGGCGACAGTCGCGGGTGAGTTTAGCAGAGTTAGGTTATCGTGTCGAAGAATAGAAAATTAGTCATTAGTCATTAGTCATTAGTCATTGGTAGGTAAACAAGACAACTGATAAAAGACACTGGTTTTTTACCTCATCTAAAAAAGCCAACGCGAAACCTAACCCCCTATCCCCTTCCCTACAAGGGTAGGGGGAAGAATCAGACAAATGACAAATGACAAATGACAAATGACAAATGACAAATGACAAATGATTCTTAATTAATAAAAATGTCTTTAGATACTCGCTATTCATTAAATCTGCCGGCCAATGCTCCCCCGTTGCGGGTGTTGATTGTCGAAGATGATCCGATGATGCAACTGGGATTAGAGCAATCGTTAATGGCTCACCCGCAGTTAGAGATTGTTGGACAAGCCGAAGATGGTTATTTAGGAGTCCAAGCAGCACTGCAACTGAAACCTGATTTAGTGGTTATGGATATTGGATTACCGCGATTGGATGGCATTGCAGCGACACAGCAAATTAAGGCGGCGCTACCAGCAACTCATGTAGTGATGCTGACATCTCATCAAACGGAGACAGAAATTATTGCTGCACTTTCTAGCGGTGCAGATGCCTATTGCATCAAAGGTGCAAGTGTGGAACGATTATTGAGTGCGATCGCCGCCGCAGTTGATGGTGCAGTCTATCTCGATCCCCAAATTGCGCGGCGAGTCATTGACAATCTCAAACCGCCTTCACCCACCACCAACAACGCTAACTTATCTGGACGCGAGTTAGAAGTGTTGAAACTGATGGTAGACGGGTTGAGTAACCCGGAGATTGCCGAAAAACTCTATCTCAGCCCCAACACCATCAAAACTCACGTCCGAGGGATTATGAATAAATTAGCAGTAGATGATCGCGTGCAAGCGGCAGTTGTAGCACTGCGTTCTGGGTTGGTTTGATTGCTACAAGTTGTGAGCGCTGTAGATGAACACCTGATCTGGTAATCTTTATCTGTGATGCTCGTACTTTGATTTCGTGATTAACGAAACTCTGGTTTTTTATGTCAGAAGAAATTCAAACTTTTACTACTGAATATCTTGATAAGTGCGCTCATTTATATGTTGAAGTGTTCAACGGTGAACCTTGGAACGAGGAATGGACTTTCGAGACTGCAAGAGCAAGATTGTTTGAAATTATGAATACACCAGGTTTTATTGGATTTGTATTCAAACAGCATGAACTGCTAGGATTCGTGGCAGGTTATTGTAAACAAGGGGAAAAAAGTAAAAGCTTTTATCTAGAAGAAATCTGTGTTCAACCTCATCAGCAGCGTCAAGGAATTGGGACAAAGCTACTTAACCAATTAATGAATACTCTAACTACGATAGAAGTTACCGGGGTTTATCTGTTGACTAAGAAAGATGGACAAGCAGAGGCTTTTTACACAAAACATGGTTATCAAAAAAACCAGCAGATGATTTTTATGACAAAACGGTTTTAGAGTAGATGGAAGTTTTACCCAAACTACAAATTAAACACGAACCAAATGCAGCAAAATACAGAGACAAACCTTAGCAAAAGTAAGAATACTGGTGCATCCAAACTTAAGCAAGAATTCCCCACCTTCTGTCCCACAAGCCGCGAAGAATGGCGGAAATGGTTAGAGAAAAACCATCACACCTGTTTTGGTGTATGGCTTATCTACTATAAAGTAAAAAGTGGTAAACCAAGTGTTCAATATAGCGAAGCGGTAAAAGAAGCCTTATGTTTTGGTTGGATTGATAGTAAAGTCAAATCACTAGATGAAGAACGTTATATGCAAATAATTACACCTCGAAAACCCAAAAGCGTGTGGTCAAAATTAAATAAACAATATATTGAAGAACTCATAGAACAAGGTTTGATGACTACATCTGGTCTAGAAAAAATTGAAGCTGCAAAACAAGATGGATCGTGGAACTCATTAGATGCGATCGAAGCATTAATTATTCCTTCAGATTTAAAGCAAGCATTAGAAGCAAATAAAACTGCCAAAGATTATTTTGAGGCATTTAGCAACTCATCTAAAAAGAATATCCTTTTTTGGATTGACAGTGCTAAACGTCCAGAGACAAGGTTAAAGAGAATTGAACAAACGGTTAACTTAGCAGTGCAGAATAAAAGCCCATTGGTACGATAATTAAATAAACAAAAATATTTACAGTCATTGCGAGCGGAGCAAAGCAATC
>NZ_WBKM01000377.1 GCF_015714725.1 Nostoc sp. WHI | reverse complement strand
ACACAAGTCTAATTACCCCCCTTAATCCCCCCTTGTAAAGGGGGGAAACCGGAAAATCTTGTTCCCTCCCCTTTGCAAGGGGAGGGTTAGGGTGGGGTAATTCGAGAACTGGTAGTGATTCGATAACTTGTGTGTACACCGTAGCGTCAAGAAAGAGGAGGCGGAGCCTCCCAGCGGTTCGTTTTTTCTAATTTTGCATAAGTTCTGTCTTCAATACTCACAAATGAGTCTCTGAACTCCATTAATGAGTCTTTGAACTCCATTAATGAGTCTTTTAGCTCCATTAATGAGGCTTTGAACTCCATTAATGAGTCTTTGAACTCCATTAATGAGTCTTTTAGCTCCATTAATGAGGCTTTGAACTCCATTAATGAGGCTTTGAACTCCATTAATGAGTCTTTGAACTCCGTTAATGAGTCTTTTAGCTCCGTCGCTAGTAGATTCTGACTCCTGTATGGGCAAACAACCGTACCCTACGGGAACGCTAAAAGCGAACACCCCTACTGAATGCTTCTTTAATTCAACATTTACTTTTTTAATTCACAAATCATTATGCAAAACCATCGTTCGAGTGTTACCAGCATAGCTAGAGAACCGTTAACAGATACAACTAGCCGCCAACCTTTTCTAGAAATTAAAGAAGTTACCAAAGTCTACCCAACAAAGAAAGGCCCTTTCACTGTCCTTGATGGTGTTAACCTCAACGTAGAACGAGGCGAGTTTATCTGTGTTATTGGTCACTCTGGCTGTGGCAAATCAACGCTGCTAAATATGGTATCGGGTTTTAACTTTCCCACTTCCGGGCAAGTGTTATTAGAAGGGCAGCCCATCACTGAGCCAGGCCCAGACAGAATGGTGGTTTTCCAAAACTATGCCCTGCTACCTTGGCGCACTGCGTTTGAAAATATTTACTTAGCCGTTAACGCCGTTTACTCTAATAAACCAGAGGCACAAAAAAGAGCGATCGTCAGAGATCATCTAGCAATGGTGGGACTAGCTGACGCTATGGATAAGAAACCAACTCAAATGTCCGGCGGTATGAAACAGCGAGTTTCTATCGCCCGTGCTTTGGCGATTCGTCCTAAAGTCTTAATTTTAGATGAACCTTTTGGGGCGTTGGATGCCATTACCAAAGAAGAGTTACAGGAAGAACTGCTGAAAATTTGGAATGAGAACCGCTGCACAGTGTTGATGATTAGCCACGACATCGATGAAGCGCTATTTTTAGCAGACAAATTGGTGATGATGACTAATGGCCCCCACGCCAAAATTGGCGAAGTTATGGAAATTCCCTTTTCTCGCCCACGCGATCGCGCCCGCATCATGGAAGATCCAAAATACTACCAACTGCGTAACTACGCGCTGGATTTCCTCTTTAACCGCTTTGCCCACGATGATGTTGGTTAGCTAAGTAAGCTTTTTAAGCCTCTCTCCGAAGCGCTACGGTGTAGACACAAGTCGAAAAAAGCTAGATTCTCTCGTTCCCATGCTCATTGAGCCAGAGACTCAATGAATGCATTCCCAGGCGGCAGCCTGGGAACGAGGAAAGCCTTATCAAGTTGGTTTTTAGGACTTGTGTGTACACCGTAGCTCCGAAACGGGGAGAGGTTTGCAGAGGGGTGAGACTAATTATTGTTATCTTGTAACTTCTCCTCGAACTTCTGAACATTCTGGGGTTGACTATCAGTAGGTGAATTTTGCGTTTCCTGTGTTGGTACTACTACAGCCGCAGGATCTGACTGTTTAGATTCTGTTGGTGGCGCTGCTGGTATAACCACAGAATTTGATGGACTCACAGGTTGAGGAGACGCAGAATCTTGGCTAGAAGCGGGTGAGTTATTTTGTGGCAATGGTGTAGGAGAAGCATTACGAGATGACCGGATCGCTCGTAGCTTCTCTACTAGCGAGGGTGTGGGAGAAACGCTAGGCAAAGGTGCCGATTGTTCAGAATTGCCGCGTTGCGATTCTTTTTTAGGGCTGCTGCTGGAAGATTCTTCTTGGGAAGAACGACGCTTGCGCCTGCGCTGCCTAGAATTAGAGACGGGTGCTGATTCGGTTCTTGAGGTAGTATTAGTCTCTTCACGCGGAGCTGAAGATGTACTATCCAAGTTAGGGACTTTCGCGGCAGGTTCTTGAGTTGGTTGTTCAAAAAGCGGCTTTGCGGTTGGCTGCTGCTGAGATTTTGGTAACATACTCGTGATTCCAAAGCCTGCTGTAGCAGCAACCAAGGCTACACCTATTCCAATAAATATTTTAGATAACCCCAGGTTTTTAGCCAGTACAGTCTTCTTAGCATTGCCTGGGTTGGGCTGCGCGATCGCTGATGGTCTATGAATCCGATTTTGGGCAGTTTTACCTAGCAAAGTTGCTGCTTGCTGGGCAGATAAATTGACAGTTGGCACTGCATAAGTGGGTAATTGTGGTGTCATATTCACCCCATTTCCAGGTAACAATTGCAGCCACTCGGCAACTGTCGCTGGCCGAAAACGAGACTCCACCGCCATACCGCGCATTACCGCCTGATTGACAGCCGCACTCAAGTGTGGTTGCAGTTCGCGGGGGGACGGCATTTGCTCGCGATCGCGCAATAATGCTGGCATGGGAACTTGGGCTGTCAACAGTGCATACAAGGTTGCTGCTAAACCATAAACATCTGTGGCAGGTGTGCGCGATGCTTGGGTTAGATACTGCTCAATTGGGGAATAACCCTCAGAAACTAGACCCGTGTGAGTCTGCCTCACACCGCCATTAAATTCTCTGGCAATGCCAAAATCAATTAGTACTACTTCGTGCGTTCCAAGGCGTTGAATAATATTATCTGGTTTGACATCTCGGTGCAGCAAACCGTTGTTGTGTACTATCTGCAAGGCTGCCCCAATTTGCCGGATGTAATGAATTGCTGTGGCTTCTGGTAAAGATATCCCTGGTAATACAAATGCGTCTCCCAAGGTTTCGCCAGGAATGTATTCCATGACCATATAAGGCAGTCCAGCTTCAACAAAAAAGTCACTGACTCTGACTATATTTGGGTGGATACACGTAGCTAATCGTCTAGCCTCATCTTGGAATTGGCGCTCGAACTTGGCAAAATCAGGATGTTGTTGCAGCCGTTCATTGATGGTTTTCATCACCACCTCCTGATTCAAGTAGTGATGGGTAGCTTTAAAGGTAATGCCAAAGCCACCCCGCCCTATTTCTCGAATTAGGGTATATTTTCCATCCTGCAAAATTGTGCCTGCTAACATAAAGAGTCCTGAGTCCTGAGTGAGCAGATTAAGTAGCGAGTTCTGCGTCTTGAGGGATTTCCAAAAGATTTTCCAATATTTTATTCTAAAGCAGGGTTCTCGCCTGTCTATTTTACGGGATGATTTAGTTGTTGGAATTGCCTAAGCGGGAAAAACCTCACTGCGATCGCAACAGTTTTATCTTTTTCATAGGATAACGCGGGAGCAAAGAAATCCTGAAGCAAATATACTTATACCAATTCTCTATGAAGTTGCATTTAATAAAGCAGAGGTGATGTAATCCCATCTACAAATCGATGCGATCGATAAAACCGTACTTTAAAGAAATTGTAAATTGTCAAATATAATCTCGTGAATACGCTTTACAGAACTACACGGTATAAATAAGAATAATAACTTAACCGAAGTACAATTTTCCTGAATACAGGCAACTAATGCTGTCATAGGGAAAAGCAGTGAGTAGAGGAGAGACTAAGCGATGAAGGATCCTTATCTGTTGGCAGCAGGCTTGTTAACAGGATTGGCAATACCAGCATCGGCTCTTCCACATCTGTCGATTGTCCTGCCAGAAAATTCTAGATTCCTGTGGGATTTAAAACAGGGTTCGCAGACAATAGTAAGTAGAAAAATTATCCCCAGTGTTGATCTCTCCTTACCAGAATTCAGCGGCCAAGCGTTGCAACCCCTAAAAAGTTCGCAGCCAACAGTAGATGAGCCAAACGTTTCTAGCGTACCAGAATTCAGCAGCCAGAGTTTACCAGCCCCAACAGAGTCGTTACTCAACGCTAGCGCCCAAGCAGTTGGTCTCTCACTGACATCTGGCAATCAACTTTACTACCAAAGATTGGCGGCTCTGAAAACAGGTCAAATTTATACACGCGCAGATAGTGATAATTGGCAATCATTGTGGGAGTCGATTAAGAAACGTCAACTAACTTATGACGATTGGAAAAGTTTACTAGCTTTAGAAGCTAGAGCGATCGCTCAGGGTCAAGGTACAAATAATCTAAGTATCTTAGTTGGTGATTCTTTGAGCATGTGGTTTCCTAGAGAAAAACTGCCTACTGGTAAATTGTGGCTGAATCAAGGCATATCTGGAGATACATCCAGTGGCGTTTTAAAAAGATTGGGGGCCTTTTCGGCAACGCGGCCAAATGTGATTTATGTTATGGCTGGGATTAACGACTTACGAAAAGGCGCTAGTGATCAAGCAATTTGGCGTAATTATCGCCGAATTGTCCGCCGATTACGGCAGACTCATCCACAAGCTCAAATCATTGTCCAATCAATTTTGCCTACTCGCCTACCAAAACTTTCCAATAGCCGCATTCGTCACATCAACACACAATTAACCTTGATTGCCAAGCAAGAAGGTGCTAATTATCTAAATATCTATAGCTGGTTTACGGATATGGAAGGCAATTTGCGCCCAGAGTTAACCACAGATGGCTTGCACCTGTCTCAAGAGGGATATGAGGTGTGGCGCTCGGCACTACAGCAGATAGAATACAGGCTTACTCAGCGCCAGAATTGAGCGTTGCGATCGCCATCGGAGCCAGTAAAACATAATGGGAAGATTTAGATGGGGATTTAATGACATCAATTCTTCAATGCCAGAGTCAAGCCATCTGCGATCGCAATCAAGCTAAGATTAACTCGCTGGTCTTGATGCAGCTTTTGATTAAAGGCACGAATCCTTTTAGTCCTATTATCCTGCACTTGAGGGTCAGCAACTCTGCCTGACCAGAGGACATTATCGATCGCAATCAGTCCCCCCGGACGCACTAGTTGAAGCGATCGCTCATAATAGCCATCATAATTGCTCTTATCTGCATCGATGAAGGCAAAATCAAAAGTTTCCGCCTCTCCTGTTGCCAGTAATCGATCCAAAGTCTCCAAAGCTGGGGCAATGTGCAGATGAATTTTATCCGCCACTCCTGCTTGCTGCCAATAGCGCCGGGCGATCGTTGTAAACTCTTCATTAACATCACAGGCTACTACCTTCCCATCACTCGGTAACGCCAATGCCACCACTAAGGAACTATAGCCTGTAAATACCCCAACTTCCAAAGTTTTCTTAGCTCCTAACAACTGCACCAGTAACGCTAGAAACTGCCCCTGTTCGGGAGCAATCTGCATCCTCCCTATTGGGTGCTGGGCTGTTTCCTTCCTCAGTTGGGTTAAAATTTCTGCCTCCCGCAAAGAGATTGACAGTAAATAGTCATAGAGGTTTTGTTCGAGTCCTAGTGTTTGAGTTGTCATAAGCTTGGGGCTGGGAATTAAGAGATAAACTTTTGATGTTTGTGGATAAACCTTTGATGTTTGTGGATAAACCTTTGATGTTTGTGGATAAACCTTTGATGTTTGTGGATAAACCTTTGATGTTTGTGGATAAACCTTTGATGTTTGCCAACGATTTTTTAACGTGTCAAAATTATCTTTAAATGCAACTCGATATGATCAGGAGTTACGCAGACAATAGCTGAAACCATGATTTTTAGGTAGGGGCAATTTATGAATTGCCCCTACAGCGTCTAATTTTGCGTAAGTTTTAATGATAAGCAAAGCGATCGCTGAGGATATTTAAATAATGCCAAACCTTAAACAAGATGATAACGCCTTGTGCAAGGTGTTGACCGAAGCCAAAACCATCGCTGTTGTAGGTCATTCTGATAAACCACAACGCACCAGCTATCAAATCGCCCAATTCTTGCGGCAAGTCGGCTACACAGTTTATCCAGTTAATCCACTAGTTAAAGAAATTAACGGTCAACCTAGCTATGCTGCACTCCAAGAATTACCAGAACCCGTGGATGTGGTTAACATATTTCGCCGTTGTGAGTATTTACCAGAGATTGTAGATGAAGCAATTTTCATCAACGCCAAAACTGTATGGACGCAATTGGGTATTTGGCATCAACCATCAGCACAAAAAGCTTTAGATGCAGGAGTGAACGTGATGATGGATGCCTGTATCAAAATTGAGTATCTGCGGCTGAGAGTAGGTTAAATAGCAATACGCTTGGGTCAGTGTAGTGTTCGGAGATCCCCCCAACCCCCCTTAAAAAGGGGGGCAATATCTCTTTGTACCCCCTTTTTAAGGGGGTCGCCGGAGGCGGGGGGATCTTAATTGAACAGTATTGGATTAAACAGAGAATGTCTAATTTTGCATCCAGATGACTTTAAAAGTGATGTGGATTGTAATATATTGTGCAAGCTACGCGATGCCTTCTCTACGAGAGGCTCCGCCAACGCGTAGCTTGACCAAGTGCAAGCCGCTTTGCATCTACGCACAAACATTTTATGTGTAGAGATATTGCATACCAAGTCTTTGCTTGAGTTACTTGCCTAAACCCTTCTAAAATTAAAACTATTGTAGGGAAATTTTATTACTAAACTTAACTTTTATTCTGGGAGGTATGATGAGCCGTCCAATAATTCTTGGCATTGTAGGCGACAGCGCTGCTGGTAAAACAACATTAACGCGGGGGATTGCTCAGGTACTGGGCCCAGAAAATGTCACAATCATTTGTACAGATGATTACCACCGTTATGATCGCCAACAACGTGCAGAAATGGGCATCACTGCTCTCCACCCAGACTGCAACTATTTAGATATTATGCAGCAACACCTCTCGCTGCTACGCACAGGACAGCCAATTCTCAAACCAGTTTATAGCCATAAAACCGGCACATTCGAGGCACCGGACTATATCAAGCCCAATAAATTTGTGATTATTGAGGGATTACTCGGTTATTCTACTCGTGCTGCACGAGAATCCTACGACGTTAAAGTTTACCTTGCACCCCCGGAAACATTACGCGCTAATTGGAAAGTCAAGCGGGATACCCAGAAGCGGGGCTACACTCCTGAACAGGTATTGGCCGAACTAGAAAAGCGCGAACCAGACTCAGCACAGTTTATCCGTCCGCAACGGCAATGGTCTGATATAGTTATCAGTTTCTACCCCCCTACTGACGAAGAAGATGAAACGAATGGACACCTGAATGTCCAACTGATACTTCGTCCGACAATTCCCCATCCAGATTTTACCGAGATTGTCAACTCTAGCTATGGTAATTCTGACTCAGCAATCCGCCTGGGACTAGATAGAGATATGGGTAAACCGGTAGATGTTTTAGAAGTTGATGGTCATGCCACCTTAGAACAGGTGAATAAGCTAGAGCATATTATTTGTTCCGATATGCCTCATTTAAGAAATATTTGCGATCGCGAAAGTAATCCCGAACTGGGTAGAATTGCTGGTACAACTGGGGAAACAATCCAAAGTTATCCCCTCGCTCTCACTCAGTTAATAATTACCTACCACATGCTGAAAGCAACGCAAATGTATCAATAATCAGTGAAGATAAAGGAGTTTAACGGGTTTGCGTAGACCCGAAGCGGCTTGTCATCAGACATCGCTACCTCGCAGCTTATTTTAAAACACAGCCCAATGCTTGAACCAGTCATTTCGTGCAGTGTTGGGCTGATAAAAGTTTTTGTATAGAGATTTCATTGACGCAACCTACTGAATTCTGGTTCTGTGCTTTGGTGCGATATGAACATAATTAGGATCGAGAAAATCGATTAAGTCAATCAACTTACTATGAATAGCAATGATTCGTTGTTCATCAGTCTTCGATTTATTCGCCATTATTTCAATGTCGTCTTTCAGTTTTATAAACCATCTGGCGAACTCTGGATCGCTCATTTTTTTTACGAATGTAGCATAACCAATACACTCATATCTACTTGATTCATCTTTGGATCGAGACTTTAGCATAATTTCCCCAATAGCACGCTGTTCACCATTAAAAAGGCGAAAAGTAGGTTCAAGGCTATCTGTTCCAAATGCCTGAGTGATATTTACGAAAAGTTCGCTTAGGCGGCGATTCATTTCAAGATCGCCCAGATCCAAAAACTGGATTTCTCGCCGCAAAATCTCGACCCATCCAAAATACTCTGCAATGACGTACAGTGTGTTCTGAATCGTATAATTTTGCTCAGATAGCGAGCGGTGATAAAAGTGTTGCAGAAATCTTCTTTGACAAATATTAAACAGACGACTTTGAAGATCAATTGCTGCTCGTAACAGTGGATCTCGATACTTCGACATCAGGGCAATAGTCTTAGCTTCACGCGATTCAGTTTCACGTTGCTTGGCGAGTCGATCGGCAAGTTGTGCTACACGAGTTTGCCCGTAAATGCTGATGATGGCGCTAATGACTGCAACAATCGCAGCCATGATGGCAGTGATAATTTCAGGCTTCATTGTCATTAAGTTCCTTAAACAAATATCTGCATCTTATTGGATACTAAACACAAATAGATAACCTTGAAGTACCATCTCACCGAAATCTTACGCTCAATTATATTTTTAACCTAGTACTTGGCCTAAATAATTGCATATTGCGTTTTTTACAGTGAAAATGCTATTTATCTTAGATACAAGTAATACCATATTGCAAAAATGCGGTCTAGTACTTTTATACTATGATTAATGTAAAGGCAAGATATGCAGCCCATAGGGGACTTCCAAAAGATTAAAGAATTTCTCAAATAAAGATGATTTTGAGAGCAAACAAGGGATAACTAAATATAGTTACATCTTTAGTGACTATTCTCTTAGTTTCCTATGACTTATTGCCTCAGAATTGCCGACTTACCGACAAATGAGCGTCCGCGTGAACGACTAATGACGCATGGTGCCAAAATTTTAGCCACAGCCGAGTTAATTGCAATTCTTTTAGGCACCGGTCAAGGGCCGGGGAAACTTTCTGCTGTAGGTTTAGGACAATATATCTTAAGCGAATTAGGCAAACACCAACGCGATCCTTTGGCAGTTCTGCGAGAAGTTACCCCCGCCGAGTTGATGCAAATTCCTGGTGTTGGCCCAGCGAAGGCGACAAGTATCTTAGCAGCAATTGAATTGGGGAAACGCGCTTTTCAATCTCGCCCTAATGACGGCACATTAATTGATAGCCCACTTGCTGCTGCTGCTACCCTCAGTCAAGATTTGATGTGGCAGACACAAGAACGTTTTGCAGTGTTGCTATTAGATGTTAAAAATCGCTTACTGGGTACGCAAGTAATTACCATTGGTACCGCAACTGAAACCCTAGCCTCTCCCCGTGAAATTTTTCGAGAAATTATTCGCCAAGGAGCAACGCGGGTAATTGTTGCTCACAACCATCCTTCTGGAAACCTTGAACCTAGCCAAGAAGATATAGAATTGACGCGCCAGTTGTTAGCAGGGGCGCAGCTTTTAGGTATTCCGGTGCTAGATCATCTGATTTTGGGCAATGGCAATCATCAAAGTTTACGGGAACTAACAACCTTATGGGATGAGCATCCACAGGAAGATTAAATCAGTGAAAAGTAATGCAAAAAGCCCTCATCTAGAAACGCAATTTATCACATCTTCAAAGACCAATTATTTACATCAATAACCCTTAATTGAACCGTGTTGAGCTTTGATGAATCAAGTATAGAATGTAATTTACTTTAATGAAAATAATTTTCAAGTATTATCGAAATACTGGATTATTTAGCACGCTTACATAGTTAAATTCGTGGATCATTAGGTAATAATTACGATTTGTTAATTGAAATAAGCGAATTGATTATTTATGCCATCATAATTAATCTGCTATTGGAATTGCTTAAAAAATCTCAATTTGTTACTTAATAATCATTTACAAAATATCTAACCATAAGATGCTTTGTTCCTAAAATTTGGTTATAAAATAAGAATTATATTGCATCATTCAATTAACTACATTAGTGGGCATAATTTATGTTCAGGATGTAACTCAGGCGCAGAATTGCTGCTGCTTGTAATTTTGGTCTAAATTTATCACGATCATTCATCTGATTAGAGGTGATTTATAAAGTAAATATTAAATTCCGGCGATGAGAGGCAAAATGTATAGTAAGTTCTGCCGCTAATAACTGCCGTTGTGTTAGGTATAATTCCTTGAGTAATTCACAATTTCTTATGCCTTAACACACCATTAATTGCTGGCGATCGCACAGCGTTAATGTCTTCTACGAATTTAAAATTTACTTGATAAATTGACTCTTCAAAATATAGCTAACCTCCAATTATTCTGTTACTTTGGTCTAAACAAACTCAAGGAAATTTTTAGCATAAAATAACCTTGATATCTAGCTTGGACAAAATTTTAAATAATTTGCCAGGAGATTAATCAATGTGTGGAATTCCGTGGCATAAGCTGCCAACTCCCCTTGGACTTTTAAAATTAGTTCAGTTCCGTGGAAAGCTCCGAAAAGACAACCTCCACGATACGTCGCAACTACCGAATAGCGACCAGTTGCCTAAACCCGTTCCGAGCGCGGATGGTCGTCATTTGAAGGTTCGCACCGCAGATGGAAGCTACAATGACCTTGAGCATCCAGAAATGGGTATGGCTGGAACTCGGCTTGGGCGCAATGTGCCACTGCAAGATGCCAA
Source organism: Nostoc sp. WHI (assembly GCF_015714725.1). Taxonomy (GTDB): domain Bacteria; phylum Cyanobacteriota; class Cyanobacteriia; order Cyanobacteriales; family Nostocaceae; genus Nostoc. Next base: position 28,661 of record NZ_WBKM01000377.1, on the reverse strand, counting down.
ATTTGATGAAAAAAACATCCTCACCCCAAATCCCCGCACTATCAGCCGAGTTTTCTTGGCACGATCTGAATTTCAACCTGCCACAATCTTAAATCTGCTTGCTGCCTCATGGATTCAATTTCAGACACATGATTGGTTCAGTCATGGCGGTAATCAGCGCAACAACAAATTTGAGATTCCTGTAGAGCAGGATGATCCGTGGTTGTCAGAACACGGAGCTATGCCGGTCAACAAAACCTTAGAAGACACAACCCGTACTGGAGATACTAAAAACCCTCCCAGTTTTATTAATGAAGTTACTCACTGGTGGGATGCCTCACAAATTTATGGCAGTAATCAAGAAACCATTGACAAATTGCGCTCTCATGTCGATGGGAAATTGATCATTGGTGAAGACGGTTTATTACCAGTTCACCCAGAAAATGGTATTGATAAAGTGGGTTTTGCCGGTGCTTGGTGGGTAGGATTAAGTATGTTGCATACCCTATTTGTCAAAGAACATAATGTGATCTGCGACCACTTAAAGAAAATATATCCTCAGTGGACAGATGACGAACTCTTCGACCACGCTCGACTGATTAATGCAGCTTTGACAGCTAAAATTCATACTGTTGAATGGACTCCTGCAATCCTTCCACATCCTGTTACAGACATCGCCTTGAATTCCAACTGGTGGGGATTACTCGGAGAGGATTTTAAAAAGCGTTGGGGTCGTCTTGGCGAGAGCGAACTGTTAAGTGGAATTGTTGGCTCACCAACCGATCACCATACTGCTCCCTATTACCTCACTCAAGAATTCGTATCTGTATATCGGATGCATCCTCTGATTCCAGATGAATTCGAGTTCCATGCAGTTAGTAACGGCAAATTATTACATAAAAAACAATTTCCTGATGTGGCTGGTAAGAATACTCGTGGAATTTTAGAAGAAATTTCCATGAAAGATTTGTTTTATTCTTTTGGAACTTCTTACCCTGGAGCCGTCAGATTGCATAATTATCCCCGCTTTTTGCGACAACTGACGGGAGAGCTTTTGGGAGACGACTCGCCAGCATTTGATTTGGCTGCTGTTGATATTTTGCGGGATAGAGAACGAGGCGTTCCTCGCTATAACCGTTTTCGTGAGTTATTAGGTCGCGGTAAAGTCAATTCTTTTGAAGAGATTACCAGTAATAAACAATGGGCTAAGGAACTACGCGAAGTCTATAACAACGACATTAACAGCGTAGATTTAATGGTGGGTTTATTTGCAGAGGATCTTCCAGAAGGTTTTGGTTTTAGTGATACTGCTTTTCGTGTATTTATCCTGATGGCATCTCGAAGACTGAAAAGCGATCGCTTCTTTACAAAAGACTACACTGCTGAAATTTACACTCAATTTGGATTGGATTGGATTGACGACAACACCTTCTTAACAATCCTGCGTCGTCATCATCCCGAACTGGCACCTGCTTTCTTTGGCGTCAGTAACGGCTTCGCACCTTGGAGAAAAGTAAGTTAAAAAGCTAAGAAGTCAGGAGCTAGTAGTACAACATTAGACTTCTTGCAAAACTTGTTATTTTCACGCTCTTCTTTGCGCCTTTGCGCCTTTGCGTGAGACAAAAAATATTTATGCAACAGGTCTATTTATTCTAACTCCTGACTTCTTGATATATGCAAAGGAAGAATATCATGGAACATTTAGAAGAAATTCGGAAATTTTGGCATAATGCTGAAGATTTAGGTTCTTTGCCTGAAGATTATCAGTCCTGGAAAGCTCCTCAAAAACAAGATTTTTTGTGGAACTCTAGAATTTTAAAGTCTAAATATGATCAACTTCCTCCCCTGAAAAAAATTGATATTGTCAGTTTATTTTTGACTGCTCTAAAAACTAAGATGGATCGGCAATTAGACGAAGCACCTACTAATTGGAAAAAAGCAATTCATGCCCACGGAAGTGTTGCTAAAATTAAATTTATTCCTAAAAGTAATACTTCATTTTCAGGTTTATTTAAGGGGGCAGACTACGGACTTTTGCGATTATCTGTAACCGGAGATCCAAGCGATCGCGGATTTGCTCCAGGTCTGGCCATCAAGCTATTTGTGGATGAAAAACCTTCAGGGAATTTCTCTGCTTTAGTATCTTTAGTTGGGCAAGATAAAAACTATAATTTCTTCGCTAATGAATTATCAAATATCGTTCCCATCGCTAAGAGCTTAGGCCCTCTTGTCACTAACTTAATCTTCAGTCGAGTTACCAAATATCCGACAAAACTTTATTTAGAGGATTTGGGAGAGATTGATCAACAAGGGCAAAAAGAAAGTAAAGCTTATTATCCCGCCCAAGTATTTCTTGTTCCTAATTCAAATATCCATTTTCCTGAAAGCCCACCACACGACTTTAGAAATGATCTAGCTACAATACCAGCCGGAACATCTTTATATTCTGTCTATGGCGTTAGTCCTGAAGAAGTTACAGATAAAAGTGATAATCGTCAAAAAGCTCAGATCATTGGACACATTGAAACCACGTCAGAATTTGTATCATCATTTTATGGTGATAGTCAGCTATTTTTTAGACATCAACGGTTTCGGAATAGTTAGATAAAATATTGGGTATGGGGCATTGCAAGAGAGATTTTCATTTTTTGTTGTGGGTGCAACTTATAAAGTCTCTTGAATAAAGTAAATATTTACCTCACGCAGAGGCGCAGAGGCGCAGAGAAAGAGTTGAAAAAAGAGGTAGCGAGATATCCAAGTCTTTACGCGTTTGAACTTTTATTATGAATAAAGAAACTGAGTACGACTATATTGTTGTTGGTTCAGGCGCGGGAGGAGGCCCGGTAGCTGCTAATTTAGCCAAAGCAGGCTATAAAGTTTTACTGTTAGAAGCGGGCGGTGATCCGTTACGCGATGAAAATAACAAAGATAGAGAACGCTACACTTATTCAGTACCTGCGTTTCATGCACGGGCTACAGAAGATGATGATCTCAGGTGGGATTTTTTTGTTAAACACTACTCCAATGAGGAGCAGCAACGGCGTGATTCTAAGTTTAGTTCAGAGCATAAGGGTATTTTGTATCCGCGAGCCGGGACGTTGGGAGGATGCACTGCTCATAATGCAATGATTACGGTGTATCCTCACAATAGTGATTGGGACAAAATTGCGGAAATTACAGGAGATGCTTCCTGGAATAGCGATAATATGCGGAAGTATTTTGAAAAGCTGGAGCGTTGCAATTATCTCGATCGCCCCGTTAATCCTAATGATAATTCTTCTCGCCACGGCTTTGATGGCTGGCTAACAACCAATTTAGCAGATCCTAAGTTAGTTGTGCGCGATCGCCAGCTCCTAAAAATTATTGTTAAATCTGCTATTCAAGCTTTAGCTGAACAGGGTAAAAGTCTACCCCAGGTTATTAAGGTAGTTTTTAAGAGTTTCTTAGCTAACATCTTAGCTTTTCTCAAACTACGCCAAAAAGATCCTCTGGAGTTCTTAGACACACTTTTAGATCCGAATGATTGGAGAATTACCAAAGTGAGTGGTGAAGGTGTCTTTTCCGTTCCAATCGCTATCAAAGATGGAAAACGCACCGGTACAAGAGAATATATTCGGGAAACTGAACGCAAGTACCAGGGTAAACTGATTGTGAAAATTCACGCATTAGTAACTAAGGTTTTGTTTGATGAAAATAACACTGCGATCGGTGTTGAGTATCTTGAGGGTAAACACATATATCGTGCCGATCCTAGAGCAGATAAGATAGACAACAATTCAGAGCATAGACGCACAGTTTTTGTAAATAGAGAAGTCATCCTGTCTGGAGGTGCTTTCAACACTCCCCAATTACTCAAGCTATCTGGAATTGGGCCGAAAGAAGAACTATCCAATTTAGGAATAGAAGTCCACGTGGATCTTCCAGGAGTTGGTACGAATTTACAAGATCGTTACGAAGTGGGTGTAGTCAATGAAATGACTGAAAACTTTCCCATTCTTAATAATTGTACATTCATAGAACCGCAACCCGGACAGAAGATCACCGATTCTTGTTTATTAGAATGGAATCGTTCAAAATCAGGTGTATACGTAACTAATGGAGCCGTATTAGGCATTATCAAGAAATCGCATAATGAGAGAAAAGAACCTGACTTATTTATTTTTGGTCTACCAGCCTACTTCAAAGGTTATTTTCTCAAATACTCTGAAGATATTGGCAAGAGTAAAAACCTTTTTACATGGGCTGTACTTAAGGCTCATACCAACAATACAGCCGGTTCGGTAACACTCAGAACAACTGATCCTCGGGATGTTCCAGAAATCAATTTCCACTACTTTGATGAAGGCAATGATGTTAACCAAGAAGACTTGCTATCTGTCGTCGAGGGAGTAGAATTTGTGAGACGATTGACAGAACGTACTAAATTGTTCACAAAAGCGGAGTTGCTACCTGCAAAAAGTATAGATGAGCGAGATGAAATTAAGCAGTTTGTCAAAGATGAAGCTTGGGGACATCATGCTTGCGGTACTTGTAAAATTGGACGCAAAGAAGACAGAATGGCAGTCCTAGATAGTGACTTCCGAGTATACGGAACACAGAATTTGCGCGTGGTAGATGCATCTGTGTTTCCTTTTATTCCTGGATTCTTTATTGTGACATCCATATATATGATTAGTGAAAAAGCAAGTGATGTTATTCTGCAACACGCTGCAACCAAACCATCTCAAGCATCGTAGGCATGGCATAATTAAACATTAAAATAAAATCCTAGTTCGTAGTGAGCGATTCATCGCTCAAAACAAAGATTATTAGGACTAAAGTCCTTACTACAAACTTGAATTGATTGACACCTAGCTACTAAATTCACATTACTGAAGCACAATAAGGAATTTAGATATGGAAGGAAAATTACCACAGTTTGAGATTGGTTTAGTCATGGCTGGCGCTGTCTCAGCTGGTGCATACACTTCTGGTGTAATTGACTTTATTTTTGAAGCTTTAGATCAATGGTATGAGCAAAAAGCAAAGCAGCAAGAGCAGTATGGTGATGATTTTTCACAATGGGAGATTCCACCTCATGATGTTTTTATTAAGGCGATGTCTGGGGCATCAGCAGGTGCTATTGTTGCAGCTATTACGGCAACCTCATTGTATAGCGACATTATCCCTGTAATTGATAATCCGTTAAACAAGCCGGTGAAAAATAAACTTTATGAAAGTTGGGTACAAAGAATAGATATTTCTCAACTTTTAAAGACTCAAGATTTAGATAATCCGAAAGCCCCAGTTTTGTCATTTCTTGATTCCACTATTCTTGATGATCTTGGTAAAGATGTTCTCAAGCTAAAACCTACAGGGAAAAAACGGCCTTACATTGTTGATCCATTTGAGGTTTACTTGTGTGTTACCAATCTGCGTGGCGTTCCTTATTTGATTAAGGCTCAAGGAGGCAACCCCGGCCCCAAAGGACATACTATGGTTCAACATGCCGATTTCATGCATTTTGCCATAGGAGAAAATAGTGATCAAGTTGAAGGTGCGATCGCTCTGACTCCAGATAAAAGTAACATTAATAACTGGAAAACACTGATTAATTCAGCCTTAGCCAGTAGTGCCTTCCCAATCGGATTTCCTCCTCGCCAACTTGAGCGAACTAGTATTGACGAATACGAAAAGCGAAAGTGGGAAATACCCGTTCGTAACCCAATGGCAACGGGTACATGTTCAGAGTATCGCTCTATTTGTCCTGACAAAGATTTAGTTACTCCGGGTTCCTATCAGTTTATGACGGTGGATGGCGGGATAATTAGCAACGAACCCATAGAACTCGTTCGCTTGGCGCTGCGACGTAATCAGCAGCGCAATCCACGAGATGCACAGCAAGCGAACCGAGCAACTATCTTAATAGATCCATTTCCCAATGATGTGGATGCAGTTAATCCAAAGAGTACGTTATTCAACTTAGTATCACGAATATTCCAAAGTTTTATTAATCAAAATAGGTTCAAAGCTGATGAGTTAATTCTCGCTCTGGATGAAGATGTTTACAGTCGCTTTTTGATTGCCCCTGAACGAAGCGATGAGCAAGGTAGAAAACCTTTAGCCTGTGGTAGCCTCAATGCCTTTGGTGGTTTCCTATCTCAGGATTTTCGTCATCACGACTATATACTTGGCCGTCGCAATTGCCAGAGATTTTTAAAAAAGTATTTTGTCTTATCAGCTTCTAATCCACTATTCAACTCATGGTCGAAAGCACTCAAAACAAATCCACAATTGCAGGTTGAAAAAGAGGGAGACCAAGATATCTTTCTGCCAATTATTCCTCTTTTTGGTTCGGCAACAAAAGAAATTAACCTACCCAATTGGCCAAAATATCAAAAAGAAAACTTTAAATCTCTCGAAAAACAAATCCAGGAACGAGTGCAAGCTATTGTTCCTCGTCTGATTAATCAATCTATAAATGACCCTATTATCCGTACTGTTCTAAATTCTCTTTGGTTTCTAAAGCGTGGAAGTTTAGCCAAAAATATCCGAGATATAATTAAGGACAACTTGGAGAAGTATGGCCAGCTGTAGGAATCAGATTTGAGTAGCGGTACTAGTCCTATTTTCCTGAAAATGAAGATGAAGATTAGTATAAAATCCCTCGGCAGAGAGCCATTTTTTCCAGAGATTTCTGCACTCATGCTGCAAATCTATAAATTCTTGGTCTGAGATATTGCTATGAAATTCAGCCACTTTCTCTGCAATATATGGTATTTCCTTCTCCTCTATCCAAATGCAATACTTTTTCCAGTCAATTATGAAATCGAAAGGTAAAACGCAGTCTGTATTAATAAAAATCGGAATGCGACCACAACTGAGGATTTCATATAGTCGAATTGAATAGTTTGCAGAACCACGACAACATAAAAGGTAGTCGCTCTCAACTAGATTTTTTACATATTCAGCACGAGTCTTCTGTCTTATCTCTGGGTTTTGTGTATTTAGATATACTGACTCTGAACCTTTTGTAATAATGAAATTTGTATTTACTAAAGATGGGCTTTCTGTAAATATTTTCAGAGCCTTACTACGCAGAATTTTTCCCTTGTAAGGCGAAACTCCAAGCTCTAATGATTTCGCTAACATCAACCCGTGATATATAAATTCTTTCAGCTTTATATCCCATGAATCTGGATTTGCTAAACCACAAAATCCAATAACAGGTTTAGCAGATTTCTGCCTGATAGAAATTTCACCCCCCAAATATTCTTTAACATAATCTTCCACAAAAGAAGGCATAATAATATCCTTTTGCCTGCTTTGGGAGCGATATACGGCAGTCCGGATTATTGTTGCATTATTGACAGGAACTTTTTCGGCACAACAATCGCCTGAAAAAAAAATAGCTAGTTCTTTGCCGCTATTAGCTACTTTTTCGGCAAATTGCATAGCTATATCTTGTGCTTGTTTATTAACTTTACTTCTCCAACTTTCTCCTCTGATCATTCTCCAGTTTATAGGCATGATTGCTAAGTCAGCTTCCTCTAACGAAGTCATTTGAAAAAGGGAATTACTGACCTCTATATAATTGCCATATAGTCTATTCCAAGGGTATTTTTCACTAGGAATAAATTCTGTCCAAAAGGGATAAAGCATTGGAACTGTTTCTATTCCATTAGGAAGATAATTCTTATCAGAATAGATATTTAATTTCATAATTTTAATTTGAGTTTGACTATTTAGTTCAATGATTAAAGGTAATTATACAATAAAGATGCTCAATTTCAAATCTTTATTCTCGTTCTATTTTATACTAAAGTTTTACTAATACACACTTATTAATTATTAAACTTAAACGCCAAGCCGTGAACAGTGCGTTGGGGAGTCAGCAACTCTTAAAGCAAGCTTGGCCCGGCATCGACCTCAGGAAAAGGAGGTTTATTTAGGCTGATGACTTCTCTAAGAAAGGCTTTGCTAATGCCGAAACCATGTAGAGACATTACGTGTAAGGTCTCTACATGGTTTATAAAACCCTTAACTATTGTATGTTTCGGAATGATATGATTTAACCGATTTTAATCTTCCTCTTTCTGATCTTCAGGATTGCTTATCTTTGTATTCTTCCTGATTCTGCTGTTCTTCTTTCTTTTCTTGCACAACTTGAGTGGCATAAATTTCTACATCTCGCTGAATAATATCTTCTATCTGACCTGCGAAAAGGTTAAATGCCTGTTCATGACTTATATAATTACGATAAGGGCCTGTCAACTGCGAAAATTGCCACCCTTGGGTTTTCAAAGATTCAACTGTACGGCGATAGTGTCGCCAGCGTTCTCCATAATGAAAAAACTCTTCAATGGCTGCACTAATAGCAACTACTTGACTTAGAAGAAAGGTTGACCAAATAATAGGTTCCTTATTTTTAAAGTTAGTATTACTAATGCTTAAACTTACCAAAGCTGGGAGAATTACACCACCAATAATAGTTGTTATTCGCAAAGCATAATGGCGATCGCGCGATAAATTCGCTTTACCTTCCATCCAAAGTACTTGCTCTAACCAACGCGATCGCAAAAAATGTTTTTGCACATCGCCTAACTTTATACCTTCAAATAACTTATTAAAATCTTCCTTTAAAAATTTCTGATAACTATCTTTTTTTGCCATTATTCACTCCTAGTTAGAAAGCAAATTCTTAATTATTTCGCTTAAATCCTTAACTCCCTCCTCTACGTCGATTAAGTCGATATATTGTAATTTACCAGATTTAGCTAACTCTTTGGCTCGCTCATCGGTAGCTTGTCCATCCAAAGCAGCTGCAAGTATATCTGCGGTTCTACCACTACCAGCAATCACCACAACTAACCTGCCATGATTAACGCTATAAAACGCATCTTTAAAGGTAATTTCACCACCATTCAAAAGTACAGTTACCGAAGGTGCGCCACAAGATAGCACCGTTGCAATATCAGATATCCAAGGGGACTCATCGCCCCAATCACTACCAGGAACCAGCACAAAATGAGTATGGTTCGGCTCTAACGGTGTCAAATCAGTAGCAGTTTTTGAATGATTAGGTAAAGCCACCTTGGTTTCGGGTGCTACACCAATCAAAGCAAACTTAGCACCTATTTGGGTACGAGCCGCACCCATGAATCGCATAATTCCCGCATCTGTACCCCCATCCACAACGTAAGCTCCCAAATTTTCGGCGATGGGGGCTAAAACTTCCACAAACAACCGTTGGATGCGGAGAAAGTCAGTTTCACTGATGTTATTTGCACCTCCCACCACTACTAAAACCGGACGTGAATCACCAAGCTCTATTTGCTCAAGATCATTTGGCAATTCTGCTTGCTGCTCAACTCGAATAGCTAATGCAATTTCCCCGGTGTTAAAGGTAAGTTTCAAACAATTTTTCATTTGTCAAAAATACTGAGTGTCTAAGTTTTCCAGGGTAGAGCTTCGCAGTCACCTTCGGCAAGGGTTGTATTACGCACAGTAAAATAAAATGTGTTATCCGTGGTTGTCAAGTTTTTGATAGACAAGAGTTGGTAATACGTAATAGTTGCTCTAGCTTTAACCCTTGATGCGATCGCAATGGTAGTGTTGATCATGAAATGGTGTGAGCAAATTTATCCATGACTGCTGCTGTCTTCCTAGAAAACGTCTACAAGTTTTACAACAACGTACCTGTAGTAAATGACCTGTCATTCAAAATTGAAGCGGGAGAAATATTTGCTCTACTTGGCCCCAATGGTGCGGGTAAATCTACCACCATTCGGATGCTGACTACACTAACGAAACCGTCCCAAGGACGAATAGAAGTAAGTGGATATGATGTGGTGAGCCAAGCAATGCTAGCAAAACAAAGTATTGGCGTAGTATTGCAGCAAATCAGTGTGGATAACGATTTAAGTGTCTGGGAAAATATGGAACTCCACGGGAGGCTACATCACATTAGCAACCCGCAAAGACAAAAACAGATTAATCAATGGCTAGAGTATGTTGAGCTAGCAGAAAAACGTGATGATTTGGTAAAAACCCTGTCTGGAGGTATGAAACGACGCTTACAGATAGCCAGAGCTTTATTGCATCAACCGCAAATTTTGTTTTTGGATGAACCAACGGTAGGACTAGACCCCCAAACCAGGCGACGCCTCTGGGAAATTATTCGGGATTTGAATAAGCAGGGGATGACGATGCTACTAACAACCCATTATATGGATGAGGTCGAATTTTTGTGCGATGCTTTCGGCTCTAATAAGCCAGGACGCATCGGTATTATGGATAGCGGTAAGCTGATTTCTTTGGGAACCTTACAACAACTGCGTTCTCTTCATGGTGAAGGTTTGGTGATGAAGCAATTGGATGTGTCCCAAGTGGGGAGCGATAGCGCCCGTAATTGGGAATATCTGTTTTTCCCCTCTCTGGACGCAGCAAACGTCTACTTGAATGAACAGCCCGATAAAACCGGAATGATGGTGCGTCCCTCTAACTTAGAAGATATTTTTGTGGAATTAACGGGACGCCAGTTAGATTAACTTCATCCTCCTAATTGTCGCAGCATGGCTTCTACCCTGTCCACGCCAGCCGAGTCATTGCGCCGTCTGTACAAATCACGGGCTTTCTGAAGTAGGCTGTTCGCTTGTTTAGCTTGTCGTCGCTGTTTATACATCGAACCCATCAATTCATAAGTCTGGGCATTGTTTTTATCTAAGCTGATTGCTCGCCCGTATGCCCAGGTAGCGGCAGTATAGTCTCCCATCCGAGACTGCGTGACAGCTAATCCTAAATAGGCATTAACGTTGTTACGGTTCAACTGTATGGCACGACGATAACCTTCCTTGGCGCCTGCGGTATCTCCCAAGTTCGCTTTGATGTAACCTACAGCGTAGTAAAAATCACTATTATTAGGGTTGATTGCGATCGCCCGACGATAAGCAGTTAATGCTGCCCGATAATTTTGTTGTTGAGCGTATAAGTAGCCAATACCTGAATAAATTTTAGCATTCTTGGGATCTAGCCTAGCTGCTTGCTGATAAACAGCGATCGCACCACCATAATCGCCAGCATCAACTAATCTTCGTCCTTCTTCTAGTAGTTGCTTTAACTCTGGGTTTTTGGCTTGTGCTACTAATACCTGAGCCTGAGCCACTGAAGGTATGGTGAAGGCAAAACATCCTAGTAACACCACACTAAACACGAATGATGTTGGTTTGTACACAGTAAAATTCCTGAAATTTTAGACGACTTTTTTCTAGTACATTAAAACAAAAATATGGACTTTTGAAAACTGTATTTATTCGGATTCATTAAGATGTTAAAAGTTTATTCACTCTTTCGTCTAAAAGTTAGTATTTCATCATAGAGTTTTTACTGAACAATCAAGTGTCAGGTATGAATGTTCAGATGTAGTTACCCTACATATAAATTGGTAGAACGCCAACATTAAACTTTTTTTGTCCGTATTTATACGAGTCTCTTGGAAAAATACAATAGGCATCTCACTTAATATTAGATCAGCCAGATATATATTATAGAAATAATTGAATATTCAATCATGTTGATTATTTAAGTTAACAATTTATTGATTATGTATCCGATTTGCTCACATTTTTTGTTCCTTATACTACCCTTTGATAAGTTACTCTGCCTTTATCGGTTGTCTATATCCTTTTTTGGTCATTACACGATAAGATCAACTCAAACAGCAAAATGTTCCTTTAAATCCTGGTCACTGTTCAGAGGATGTTTGAAAAGTGTTTTGCTGTGATTTTAGGCACTTGTTGATCCCCCCTAACCCACGCCACTTGCTCCACTTGGGGAGACCCCAAGACCGCAGTGGCTCCCCTTAAAAAGGGGGGAACCGGAATCAAAGTTCCCCAATTTATCGGGGGATTTAGGAGGATATAGAACGTTTTGATACCTATAATAGGACTTTTAAAACATCCTCTCAGGATAAAACTACAAGTGAAAAGTAATTGGGGGCGATCGCAGTCTAAAATTGTGTGAGAGGATGTTTATCAAAACCATGTACAACACAGGCTAATTCTGCATTCTGTAATCAAACTTACAATTGCTAAATACTTTAATAAAAAATATCAACCCATATCCTATCTAGGAGGCTAATTTATGATTATAACTACCACTGATGTGATTCAAGGAGCCGTTATTGAATCGTATTTAGGCATTGTGACAGCAGAAATAGTCTATGGCAGCAATTTCTTGCGGGATTTTATGGCTGGCATTCGAGATATTATCGGTGGACGCACTGCTAGCTATGAGCGTCTGTTTGAGCAGGGTCAACGCAAGGCTCTAGAAGAATTAGAACAACGGGCACAACGTTTAGGAGCAAATGCTGTAATCGGCATTGAAATTGATACTGGCACAATCAATATTGACCAGTCAGGAGTTCTATTGCTGATTACTGCTACAGGCACAGCTGTCAGGATGCGTTAATCTTTCATTAGCTGCCAATTACTTTTTTAGTGTTTTTTGATCAGGGTTATAAAATTTGTATTAAGTCTAATCTTTTCCAAAATTAAAGGTAGCTTGTTTTAGCAGTTAATAACTTTATAATTGAATGATTTTGTAAAGAAAGTATAGAAAATTATGTAAAACATAACATAAGAAACTATTTAATAAGATTAAAACTGGATTAATTAATATATTCTTTGTCACTAAAGATATAGTTGTTAACTCTTTCTATTGATAGATATAAAAGTAGATGATTTAGTTATTTAATTTTAAGCATAAACATGAATATACCTTAAGCAGCAACTTTGCTGAAACAAGTTCGGAGAACATAAGCTATGTCATACGCAAATCGGGCAAATGATGACGTTATTTCTACTCAGCCTGCGGTAGTAGGTCGAGTGGCAGAATATCATGATCTTGTTCGCTGGGGTCCTATTATTTCTGGTTTGTTGGTTTCTTTAGCCACTCAATTAATTTTGAGCGCTATAATTGGTGCGGTTGCCGCAGGCGCAGTTGAAGGTTCAGGTGCACCGAGATCAATTGCCCCTGACACTGCGGGTAATGCGGGACTTTGGTCAACTATTGCTTTGTTAATTTCCCTATTTACTGGTGGTTGGGTTGCAGCTCGTGCTTGTGGGCCAATGAATCGCAATACAGCACTTCTCAACGGCGCAATTCTTTGGGCTACAACTTTGGCGGTTAGTTCGTGGCTATTGGCAAATGGAGTATCAGGTGCTTTTGGTGTCGCTGCTTCCAACGCTGGGGAAGTCATAAACCAAGTACAACAGCAAGGTGGTGTTAATGTACCACAAACAAACGTAAGCGCTCAACAAGCTCGTGAGATTGCGGGAAATGTCCGTTCGGGATTATGGTGGTTTGTGTTTGGTTCTTTATTGGGTTTAATAGCCTCAATGATTGGAGCCGTAACCGGAGCTCGTAGTCCTCGCGCTAACAATTACAATTCTTAAAAAAAATTGTTGGACAAAGCAAATATAGTAAATTTTAAAGCACTTTTCCAAAAGTGCTTTCTGTTTTTTAATTAATACTGCATGGCTTTCTCCAAGTTCAAAAAATTTTCTTACTAGATTTTTCAATCACCACTTCAGGTATGCAGCTTCAATTCCCTGCTCACGACGAATTTTACTATCTTTTTCAAACCAGGCAATTAGTTGCTGTGCTGTCAAATCTTCAATAGCAACGCTGTACTCTTGGGCGATATGCTTCAAAACCTTAAGTGATGAAATTGTCAATCGCGTTAAAAACTTTTCTGGGGAAGATAACAAAGCCGCGTCTACTTTTGCTGACTCTTCTAGGGTTAAAAATTGTGTTGATGGTTGCTGTGGTGATACATCCATAAATGTTATTTCAAACTTAGTCGATTATTGATAATGGGTAGTAACTATGCAGCTATTATGTATTACCGAAGCTAGATGTAAAACCGAGTTTATTTATGAAACTTTTACTTACGAGCTTGTACCAAATAGCCACAACGATGTTCGCCGTTGATAATCCAGTGGGTGCGTTCTACGGTACAATCTGATAATACGGCAGCAAACATTTCTAATTCGTGACCACAAATGCTGGGGAAAGATTCGGCAACGTTAGAAATGGCGCAGTTATGTTCCATTAAGATAAAGCGATCGCTCTCAATTGCGTCATTCACATCAACCGGGTGATACTCCGCCATGAAGCCTTCCGCTTTTCTGAACTCTACTAAGTTGGCTACACGTTCTCGCAGTGAACCCCTACCCACCCGATCGCTGTATTCTTGGGCTTTGCGTTCCCACTGTTTCTGTAAAATCGACTTAAATTGGTCGTGTCCCATCGTTTCGGCTAAGGTATCTAGCAGCGAAACCGCAAAATGACCATGGCCATCACCAAAGCGATCGCTCATTGTTCGATGCAAGCGATCGCGTCCCTGACGACTCAGTTGATAAAGGTGCTGTGGCCGCCCCATCCCCGCCGCCTGCACTGATGTCGAATACAAAACTAGCTCCTCCGTCTCCAAATCTTTGAGATGACGACGAATCGCTTGGGGAGTAACGTCTAAAACTTCAGATAGCTCCAAAGCCGTTGCTTTTTCGTGTTTGTGCAGATACTCTAGGATATCTTGCTTGGTTGAGGACTGGTGGGTAGTCGCCATCTTCATGTGGTGCGAGACGTTCAGCGAACGTCCCAAAAATTTCTTTTAAAATTTGACTTTGACAACATTGTTGTTGTTAATTTAGCGTAAAATGAAGATATATTAAACAACACAGCTGTTGTTTTATTCTCCACCCTTATTCTAACAGCCGTGTAACCATTCCGTAACGCGAGATGGAAATCGGCTAGCCAAAAGCTTGTCTCCCATCCTTAAAGAGTTTAGAACACGAGAGATTATTACCGATGAGTGCCACTGTCAAAACCTTAGTCAACCAACCCTACAAGTACGGCTTTATTACTGATATTGAGTCCGACACTATACCGCGTGGACTAGACGAGGATGTTGTTCGTTTAATCTCCTCTAAGAAGAACGAGCCGCAGTTCATGCTGGACTTTCGCCTCAGAGCTTATCGCCAGTGGCAAAAAATGACAGAACCAACTTGGCCTAATGTCAAGTATCCGCCAATCAATTATCAAGATATCATTTACTACTCAGCGCCAAAACGTAAGAAAGAAAAACTAAACAGCTTGGACGAAGTTGATCCAACCCTTTTAGAAACCTTCGAGAAGTTAGGCATTTCCTTATCTGAACAGAAGCGACTGGCAAATGTGGCCGTCGATGCGATTTTCGATAGCGTCTCTGTCGCCACTACATTTAAGGAAAAGCTAGCGGAAGATGGTGTTATTTTCTGCTCGTTTTCCGAAGCGTTGCAAGAACACCCAGAATTGATCAAAAAATACCTGGGTAGCGTTGTTCCCATAGCTGACAACTACTTTGCCGCCTTGAACGCCGCCGTATTTAGCGATGGTTCCTTTGTCTATATTCCTAAAGGCGTTAAATGCCCAATGGAACTGTCTACCTACTTCCGCATCAACTCAGGTGACACGGGACAATTTGAGCGGACTTTGATTGTCGCCGAAGAAGGTAGTTATGTTTCTTACCTCGAAGGTTGCACCGCACCGATGTATGACAGCAACCAGCTACACGCCGCCGTCGTGGAACTCGTCGCCCTCGACAACGCCGAAATCAAATATTCCACCGTCCAAAACTGGTACGCTGGAGATGCCAATGGTAAAGGCGGTATTTACAACTTTGTCACCAAGCGCGGTTTGTGTCAGGGCGTAAATTCCAAGATTTCCTGGACTCAAGTAGAAACAGGTTCGGCAATTACTTGGAAATATCCTAGCTGTGTGTTGGTAGGTGATAACTCTGTGGGTGAGTTCTACTCAGTGGCGCTGACAAATCATATGCAGCAAGCCGATACCGGCAGTAAGATGATTCACGTAGGTAAGAATACCCGCAGTACAATTATTTCTAAGGGAATCTCCGCAGGTAAATCCAGCAATAGCTACCGGGGTTTGGTGAAAGTTAACCCGACGGCAAAAGGAGCGAGAAATTATTCTCAGTGCGACTCAATGCTGATTGGGGATAATGCCCATGCGAACACTTTCCCCTACATCCAGGTGCAAAATAACACTGCGAAGGTGGAGCATGAAGCTTCTACTTCTAAGATCGGGGAAGATCAGCTATTTTACTTCGCTCAACGGGGTATTTCTTCAGAAGATGCAATTTCGATGATGATTAGCGGCTTCTGTAAAGATGTTTTTAATCAGCTACCGATGGAGTTTGCTGTGGAAGCTGATAAGTTGTTGAGTTTGAAGTTGGAAGGCAGTGTTGGATAGGGCTGGAAAATCGCTATGAAGCGAAAAAATTAACGCTTGTAGTCAGCACTTTAGTGCTGGAGGAAAGCGCTAAAGCACTTACTACGAACTAAGAAAGAAGAGAGAGAAGAGAGAACATGATTATTGAAAATAGTGAAATTGTGCTGTCAGTAAGGAATCTGACGGCTAATGTTGATGGAACACCGATTCTTAAAGGTGTAAATCTTGAGGTGCGATCGGGTGAAATCCATGCGATTATGGGGCCGAATGGTTCTGGTAAGAGTACCTTTTCTAAGGTGTTGGCTGGGCATCCATCATATCAGGTGACTGGCGGTGAGGTGATTTTCCAGGGGCAAAATCTCCTAGAATTGGAACCCGAAGAACGGGCAAGAAGTGGTATATTTTTGGCGTTTCAGTATCCGTTAGAAATTCCGGGTGTGAGCAATTTAGATTTCTTGCGGGTGGCGTACAATTCCCGTCGCAAGGCGCAAGGTTTAGAGGAAATAGACGCTTTTGATTTTGACGATTTGATTGAGGAAAAGCTGGATGTGGTGAAGATGAATCCCAGTTTTCTCAGTCGGAGTTTGAATGAAGGTTTTTCTGGTGGTGAGAAAAAGCGGAATGAAATTCTGCAAATGGCTCTGCTAGAACCAAAGTTGGGAATTCTGGATGAAACAGATTCGGGTTTGGATATTGACGCGCTCCGAATTGTGGCGAATGGGGTAAATCAACTGGCAACTCCTGAAAATGCCACAATTTTGATTACTCACTACCAACGGTTACTCGATTATATTGTGCCAGATTTTGTGCATGTGATGGCACAAGGGCAGATTATTACGAGTGGTGGTAAGGAACTGGCACTAGAATTAGAGTCTCGTGGTTATGACTGGGTGCTGGAAGAGTTTGCAACTGCTGAGGTGGGTGTGTAATGAATATTCAAGTATCTCCTAGTGCAATACCTAATTCAAATGCAGTCAGTTTGACATCGATGTTAGATAGAGATGATTATCTGACTGGGTTGTTAAATCAAGTAACAGCAAATAAAACAGAAGGTTGGTTGCAGGAATTACGCCAAAGTGCTGCTAATTGGGTACGTCACTCAATTATCCCGACTACCCGCGAGGAAGAATGGCGATTTACTGATTTGTCATCTCTGCGACAACTGCAATTTAATGTAGAGATGCAATCAATACAAACTGATATCTCATCGCTGACTCTAAGCGAAGCTGCTAACCGTCGTTTGGTATTTGTCAACGGCGTTTATGCACCGGAGTTATCAGCAGTCACAGATTTACCACCTGGTATTGTGGTGAGTAATTTGGCTAGCTTACCTGTGGTTGAGCAGGAGGGTGTACAGCAGTATTTAGCTCAAGCTGAGGGAGCGCAGGAAGTTTTTACTGCTCTTAACACGGCTGGGATAACTGATGCAGCTGTGGTGTGGGTGAAAAAGAATGTGGTAGTTGAAACACCAATTCATCTGCTGTTTATTTCGGTTGCTGCTGAGACGCCGACGATTTTGCAGCCGCGTTGTTTGGTGGTGGCGGAAAGTGGTTCGCAGGTGACGTTGGTTGAAGAGTATACGAACCGCAGAAGCACAGAGGAAGGAGTTTATTTTACCAATGCGGTTACGGAAATTTGGGTGGGTGACAATGCTGAGGTGACTCACATTAGGGTTGAGCAAGAAGGTGCAGAGGCTTTTCACATTGGGAAAACTGCGATCGCACAATCTCGTGATAGTCGATATACTTGTCATGCCATAACTTTAGGCGCGAAGCTGTCACGGCACAATTTAGAGATTTTGCAAACTGGTGAACAGACAGAAACTACTCTCAACGGTTTGACGATGATTTCCGGTAAGCAGTTGGCTGATACTCACAGCGCGATCGCACTTAATTATCCTCATGGTATAAGTAAGCAATTGCATAAGTGTATTGTAGGCGATCGCGCTCATGCAGTATTCAATGGTAAAGTTCTTGTTCCCAAGCTGGCGCAGTTGACAAATGCAACCCAGATGAATCGGAATTTGCTGCTATCATCTAAAGCTAGAATTGATACCAAACCCCAATTGGAAATTACTGCCGATAATGTCAAATGCGCTCACGGTGCTACCGTTAGCCAATTGGAAGATGATGAAATATTCTATCTGCAAAGTCGAGGAATTGATGAAAATGATGCTCGGAAGTTGTTAATTAACGCCTTCGCGGCTGAAGTTATCAACCAAATACCTGTTACCTCTCTGCGACAAATCCTTTTAAACACAGTTAATAATCTTAAGTCCCTGACTAATGACTAATTACTAATGACCAATAATTAATCTACCAATGACTTTCATCACTACCAAAACTATTGCTGATCAAGTTCGCGCTGACTTCCCAATTTTGCATCAGGAAGTCAACGAGAAACCTTTGGTTTATCTCGATAATGCTGCGACATCGCAAAAGCCTTTGCTCGTATTAAATACCTTGCGGGATTATTACGAGCAATATAATGCTAACGTGCATCGAGGTGCCCATACTCTGAGTGCTAAAGCTACCGATGCTTATGAAGGTGCTAGAGATAAAATTGCCAAATTCATCAATGCTGCATCGCGTCAGGAAATCGTCTACACCCGCAACGCAACTGAGGCGATTAATCTAGTAGCTTACAGCTGGGGAATGAACAATTTGCAGATGGGGGATGAGATTATTCTGTCGGTGATGGAACACCACAGTAATATTGTCCCTTGGCAATTAGTAGCACAAAAAACGGGTGCATTACTTAAGTTTGTGGAACTAACACCAGAAGAAACTTTTGATTTGGAACAGTTTAAAAAGCTAATTTCCAACAAAACTAAATTAGTGTCAGTGGTGCATATTTCTAATACTTTGGGTTGTGTTAATCCAGTGACAGAAATTGGTGCGATCGCTCACCAATACGGTGCTAAATTCTTAGTTGATGCTTGCCAAAGTGTACCTCATGTGCTTGTCGATGTACAACAAATAAATTGTGATTGGTTGGTAGCATCTGGTCATAAAATGTGCGCTCCAACTGGGATAGGATTTTTGTATGGCAAGTTGGAATTGTTAGAATCAATGCCACCATTTTTTGGTGGTGGTGAGATGATTGCAGAGGTGTATTTAGACCATTCTACTTATGCAGAATTACCGCATAAATTTGAAGCTGGTACACCTGCAATTGGGGAAGCGATCGCACTTGGTGCTGCGATCGATTATCTTAGTAGTATCGGCATGGATAAAATCCACGCCTACGAAGCAGAATTAACAGCTTATTTGTTCCAACAATTAGAGCAAATTCCCCAAATTAGAATTTACGGCCCCAAACCAAATGTTAAAGGGGAAGGTAGAGCCGCTCTTGCGTCGTTCACCGCCGGGGAAGTCCACGCCAATGACTTATCTACATTATTAGATCAAGAAGGCGTTGCTATCCGTTCTGGACACCATTGTACTCAACCATTACACCGTTACTTAGGTCTTCCTGCAACCGCACGAGCAAGCCTATCTTTCTACAACACCCGCGAGGAAATTGATATTTTCATCAAAGCACTGAAGGAAACTCTGGACTTTTTTGCAGGTTTCCTTGCTTAAAGTTACAAAATATTCGGACACTGATTGTGCCAAATATCAGCAACATATCTTGCTAATAATTGGCACAATTTAATTATCTGGATTCTTTACAGGAGCAACTAAAGTGTCATACAGTGACTTTACTTTAGACAGAGTTAGAAAAACCTTTGGCTTAACTATTTCTGATAAAACTGATATATTTGCATCTGTGCATGAAGTAGATTGTCCACCATTACTTGCAGAATTATTGCGGGAAAATGTACCTTTAGCTCTTGCTAGTAATACAGAAAAATCTCGTTCAGAGATGATTATTGCACCTGTTTTAATTGCTGTAAGGAAATATTTAAATAATCAAATAAGCTTATTTTCGGGGATCGATTTTACTGTTGATTCAGCACAAGGTTTAAATGGAAATTGCGATTTTATTATTAGCCGTTCACCAGAGTTACTAATTCTGAACGCGCCAGTTGTCATAATTGTAGAAGCTAAAAAAGAAAATATCAATGCCGGATTAGGTCAGTGTGTAGCAGAGATGTTAGCAGCTAAATTGTTTAATGACCGTGAGGGTAATAACATTCAGACGATTTATGGTACTGTCACCACTGGAACTAGCTGGAAGTTTTTGAAACTTATTGGACAAGTGATTGAAATTGAATTGGGCGAGTATTATATTAATGACATAGGTAAAATTATCGGGATTTTATCTAACATCCTGACAGAATAAGTATTTTAACTAATTCTAGGGATTTCGTAAGTTTTGTGGCAGCGTCTAAATACCGTTACAAATCTTAATTACGAATTACGAATTACGAATTACGAATTACGAATTATTTTAATATGCTTGTCAAGTCAACGCCTGCTGAACAAAGAACAGTGCTACATAACATTAGCTGGGAAACCTTTGAAGCCTTGCTGAAAGACACAGGTGAAGATAGAGGTTCTCGGTTTGCTTATGACTGCGGTGTTTTAGAAATCATGACTCCACTTTTTGAACACGAAAATCCTAAAATTCAGTTTGACCGATTTATATTCGCTTTAGCAGTGGAATTAAAAATTAAAATTAGAAGTGCTGGTTCTACAACATTAAAACGTCAACCAATAACAAAGGGAATAGAACCCGATAGTTGCTATTATATTCAAAATGAGCCACTAATCAGAGGTAAACAAGAATTAGATTTAAGAATAGACCCAGCACCAGATTTAGCCGTTGAAATTGATATTACTAGCAGTTCTATTAATAAATTTAATATTTATGCGGCTTTAGGTGTAGGAGAATTATGGAGATATAACGGGGAAGTTTTAAAATTTTATCAATTAGTAGAAAGCCAATATGTTGAGATTAAGTTTAGCATAGCTTTTCCTTTAATTTCTGTTAGTGATATGAATAGATTTATCCAGCAAAGTAAAACTATGGATGAAATTGATTTGGTGCAATCCTTCATCGCTTGGGTGCGGGGAAAGATAGAGTAAAGTGTGCCTCATTGATAATGACCGCGATCGCACTTCTTCATCGGGGATGATCGTTTATCTATCATCGCTATAGAGCCGCTTTTAAAGCTACTCTAAATCAGTAAAATCATTAAAATCTAAAGCAAGTTGTTCGCTACGATGATCAATAAGTTTATTAAACTTACTAATAAATTCCTCCCATGTATCAGAAACTCGAAGCAAAGTAATGACAGAATTTAACTGTGATTTTAAATGTACATCGCCAATATCTTCACTTAAACTTTGAAAAAATCTTGCCTTATAGTTACCTGAGTCAGTTTTAGGAGTTTTATTTTTGAGTTCTTCTAAAACACCAGGGGGTAATTGCTCATAAATAAATTTATTAGTCCAAGTACCAACAACGCTAGGACGTTTTTTAATACCTGTTACGTTAAAATCCCACCCCCTCAGTCTAAAAATTTCTTGATAATAAACATCAGGAAAAACTTTTTGCCAAGCACGTAATTCTTCACTAACATAAATATCTATGAGTTTTTGAAGTTCATTCTTTTCTCTCTCATGTTGATATCCTGTAGCCTCATCAATTAAAGCTATTAAACCTAATTTAGCAAAACTTCTAACTATAATTTCACACTGCTCTGCTATTATTCTTTGTCTCTCCCCTAGTTCTATGTTTTTTCTAGCTTCTAAAAAAGCATCACAAATATCTAAAAGAGTATAAGATTCATATCCATTTATTTTTTGCTCTCCTTTATAACAAATGATGGGATCAAGATGTCCTTCCTCCTTAGCTTTCAAAAAAAAAGGTTCTAAACTTTTTTGATTCAAATGCCTGTTTAATCGAGAACCACCAACTTGACTATCATCGTCAAGCATTTTTAAGGCTGACTGCATACCCATTCCAGAAATAACCCTTCTACCATCCTCAAGAACATAGCAATCAACATTAAAATTTCCCAAATTTATTTGTCCTGAATGAGTAATTTTAACCATAAAAAGCACCGCAAAGATTTAAAAGTACAGTCCTTTATACTGCAAAAATATTACAATTGCCAATAAGTGATACCACTGGTACGGTTAAACTAACTTATGCCTGTAAAAAGATAAAAGAGACAGTCCGCAACGCCGATCAATGCAATAATCAACGCAGCCGGAGCGCGGTCGCAACTCCTAACTTACAACTTCCACCAACTAGCTGGTGAAGTTGTAAGTTGAAGTCGGAAGTCAAAAAAGTTCATTTTTTGAAAGTTACTTTCAAGTTATACTCAAGCTAGTGTCGAGATATCCCAGATACATTTTCAAGTAAATTCCTAACATTAATATCGTTATATTCACCAAAACCCAAACCAAGGTTCAATTTGGCAATCCGTCAAGGAAAGACTAGGTTTATCTGAATGAACTATTAGTTAATCAAACCGATCGCACCCCACAAAATCAACTCAAAGAATCTGGATCTATCCCCAACCTTCGCAATTCTTCTGCCAGCCTTTGAGTGCGTTGTTCGGCAGTAGTAGCGCGTTGTTCGGCAGCGATCGCACGTTCTTCTGGTGTTAAATATCTGACTCCTTGTTTGTCATACCAATACAACCAATCCCGCGTAATTCCCTGATAGGTTCCCCGTTCATAACCAATTGCTAAACCTATCTCTGATAACCAAACTATATTTCCTGGCTGCAATACATATTCACCATTTACAAAGCGATAAATTTCTAAAGGTGGTTTTCTACGGCGTTGGGGATTGTAGACAACATAATACAAAATCTCCATCTCAGCATAAAGTTTCTTTTTGTTGGTGTATTCCCCACGTCGTCTGTGAGAAACAACTTCTAGTGCCATAATTGGCATCACCTTTTCTTCCCACAACACATAACTTAAACGCAAGTTCTCATCAAAAACTCGCTCGACTCCTAAACTTAAAAATCCATCGGGCACAATCTGCGGTAGTTTAGGATCGTAATAAATACCCATATCAACCCCAAAAAACCAATCCATCCGGCTTGTCCACAGCCAAGCTAAGATGGCTTCTAGCAAGCCAGGAATCAAATGTTGTAGTTGATTATCCACCGGTTCATCGTCAGAATCGGGCAGATCCTCGGCGGAGGGTAAGCAGTGCAATGGGTTGTAATTTAACATGGTGGGTGCGACGCAAACTTATAATATTGATGATATCTATCCACCTCTGACTTTTTCTTGCGATAATTCGCAAGAGAGACGCGCTCTCCACTGGTTAGTAAAAGAGGGATAGATGACACTCAAGCGGTTGATTTTAATTTTTATACTGACGCCGATAGCAGTTCTGTTGGCAGTTTCGGCTTTATTCGGTAGTTGGCAAGAACCTCAGTTTCAAAGTCGCCTAGAACTGTACCAAACCAATATTGCTTTACAAGCCCAAGCTTGGCAATCAGAAGATAGCAAAGATGACAATCTCCAGGCGATTCGGGAAGCAATACTTGGTCAGCAACCCCTGGAGGGCGCTACAAAGCAGTATGAGGAGGCGCGTGAATCAGTTCAAGCTAATTTGGACAAAGTTAACACCAAACTTGTACAATTACGCTCTCAACCTGAAATAACTCCCACACCTCCGAAAGCTTTACCTGACGTTCCTCCGACTACTAAAACCTCTCAACAGGGTCAGCAGCAACAGTTACAGCAGTCCAAGCAACTCCAAAAATTACTGGCTGAATTAGACCTGCGGCTGGGAATTTTACAAGCACAGCAAGGACAGACAGATACAGCCCTCAAAACTTGGAGCGAGTTACAACAACGCTCAGATATTAATCCAGAATTTGGACAAACTGCTGCTGCATTGAGTGGACTTTGGAGCAATCCTTCCCGTATCCTCCAGAATGCTCAACAACCGATTCAAAAGAATTTAGAAGGTTGGTTTCGCTCTACTGCTTTGGTTAAGCTATACCAACTCCAGCAACGACAAGACGCTTTATCAGCAGTTAAAGCTGCACAACAAGAATCTGCTACTCAAGCGGTGATTAAATTAGCAGTTATTGGGACTATTCCCACCTTGGCAGCTTTAATTGGTCTAATACTGCTGATTTTCTTATTTGCTCAACGCTTGTTGAAAGGAAAAACCTCGTTACTAGCTCAAAATGCTGATATCCTTTGGTCAACACCTTGGGATGGTGAAACAATTTTGCAGGTTTTTGTCGTCGGCTTTTTCTTAATGGGGCAAATTTTTGTGCCCTTGATGATATCGCTGCTACCCATCCCGCGTCCCATTGTTGATGTGCGACTTCAGGCGTTTTCTGTCTTGGTTAGTTACTCACTGGTAGCATTAGGTGCGCTGTTAGTGCTGTATTTCTCTTTAAAGCCCTTTTTTCCACTACCAGAATTTTGGTTTCGCTTCCGTTTTCAAGATAACTGGGTTTTGTGGGGACTGGGAGGCTATTGCACGGCTTTACCTATAGTTGTGGTGGTATCTTTGATTAATCAACAGCTATGGCAAGGACAGGGTGGTAGTAACCCTCTGTTGCAACTGGCACTAGAAAGCCAAGATGGTGTAGCACTTGGCATATTTTTCTTTACAGCAGCGATCGCAGCTCCATTTTTTGAAGAAATTCTCTTTCGCGGCTTTTTGTTACCCTCTCTAACTCGTTACTTACCCGTGTGGGGAGCGATTTTTATCAGTAGTTTGTTGTTTGCGATCGCTCATCTCAGCTTGTCGGAAATTCTGCCCCTGACCTCATTAGGCATTGTTTTGGGGGTAGTTTACACGCGATCGCGCAACCTCCTCGCTCCTATGCTCCTCCACAGCCTCTGGAATAGTGGTACATTATTAAGTCTGTTTATTATAGGCAGCAATTAATACTAAATATACGTACACTATTAAGGCTGTTCGCAACGAAAACGATGCCCCAGCAATCACAACTGGCAATTGGTGCCGTATTGCCATCCTCAGCTAAACGTTCCAGACTATTTAAAGCAGACTACCCCAAGTTAAAGATATCAAAGCTACCATTGTAAAAACCAACTCATAAAGGAGTCACAACAGTGCTTTCTTCAGGGGTTACGTTCTCTCTCAACACTGACTTTAAGTGTTGCTGCTGTTGCTATTGATGCCATTGTTAGAGTCGATATCACTCCAACAATCAAGGTATCATTTATCCTTTTGATTGATGCGATCGCAAAATAATCCGGAAATAATACTGACAGACTTGTAAAAAGTGGTGTATGTAGCAGTTTTTGCTGATTATTGAGTGTCTTACCTAAAATCTGCAAAACTGCCACATCACGGTTTGCGATCATCAAATCCATCGAAAGTCATTAAAGAGGGCGAGATTTTCAGGCTATGCCGCAAGATATCTTAGCGTCCCCTCTGGAATAGAAGCACGCTAATTTTGCTTATTCGTCTTGGGGCTTACTTATACTGGAAAAATTAAAAATCTATTTATTAAGTAAATACATTTACTCACTTTCATTCCAATAAAGACTTTATTTTTATACCTCACTTATCAAGGAGCAGCACTTATTATGGCAAATCTCAACCCCACTCACCCTACCAAACAACTTCTAGCTGGTTACTGTGGCATTATCCTTGGAGCATTTGGGGTTCATAAGTTTATTTTAGGATACGCCCCAGAAGGTTTGATCATGTTGGTGATTTCTGTAGTTGGGGGTTCTTTCACCTACGGCATTGCCTTGTTAATTATGCAACTTGTGGGTTTAATTGAAGGCATGATCTACTTGAACAAGTCCCCTGAAGGATTTGTAAATACCTACTTTGTGAATAAGCAGGGGTGGTTCTAGGACTTTTAAAACTACACGGGGTAGGGGCAATTCATGAATTGCCCCTACCTACAAATCAGGGTTTCAGCTATTGTTTGCGTAAGTCCTACTTACTACAAACTTTCTTACCCATCAATTTTAACTTGACCGACTATTATATTTATTTCTATTGATATGCTCATTCTCAAACCTAAACAGCAACAGCTTACCTGGGTGATGTTCCTCTTATTGGGCTTAGGATATTTCAGTGTTATGTCTCATTTGGAAATCAATTATTTCTTAAAAAGCCTAATTGTCCTTATGCCAATGCAGGTTGGAGCTATTATTTATGTAACTTACCTACGCTGGAGCCGACGTTGATACTCAAGGAAGTACGATAAATTAATAATTTTAATATGGTTGACATTCAGTCGTAGTTCGATATTTAGTCTACGCTCAAATTAGAGACGCTTTTAGTCAGGCGTTGAATTTCTGTAGCGAATCTAAAAACTTGCCATGCAACTTGTCCCGAAAACTAAGCTAGCCCCAGAACTTGCCCCAATCTTAGAGAAAATTATTTTAGATGTTGGGGGGATGAAGTGTGCTGGGTGTGTAAACGCAGTAGAGCGACAGCTAACCCAACATCCAGGAGTTAAGAGTGCCTGTGTGAACCTGGCCACAGAGGTAGCAGTTGTAGAGTCAGAAACTGGTGCGGTAGATGCAGATGCACTAGCACAGCGATTAACAGCCGTTGGATTCCCAACTCAACCCCGAAAAGCTAGTGGCACAGTAGCAGGTGAGACATCTACTTTATCAGACCCAGCAGAACGACAACGCCGAGAAATGCGCTCTTCTCTGAGGCAGTTGGCGATCGCTGCGGTGTTGCTGATATTGTCGGGAAGTGGACATTTTGGCAATCTTGGTAGTTCAGTGCTGCCAGTGTTGAATAACATCTGGTTCCACTGTGGATTGGCAACAGTGGCATTACTAATTCCCGGTCGTCCAATTTTAATAGATGGCTGGCTAGGCTGGCGGCGAAATGCGCCCAACATGAACACCCTGATCGGATTAGGAACGTTGACAGCCTACATCGCTAGTTTAGTAGCGCTGCTTTTTCCCCAAATGGGTTGGGAGTGCTTCTTTGACGAACCAGTAATGATGCTGGGCTTTATTCTTTTGGGAAGAACATTAGAGCAACAAGCTAGAGGTCGCGCCGCCGCCGCATTTAGGAAATTGCTAGCACTCCAGCCACTCTCAGCGCGATTGATTGCAAACCCTGAGAAAGGAGGAGTGGGGTCTTCTAGTGTAGAAATTCCTGCTGAACAGGTGCGTGTTGGTGAATGGTTACAAGTACTGCCAGGTGATAAAATCCCCGTCGATGGTGAAGTGGTGGCTGGTCAAACAACGGTCAATGAGTCAATGCTGACTGGGGAAGCCGTGCCAGTAATCAAGCAACCGGGAGATATGGTGACAGGAGGGACGCTAAACCAGTCAGGGGCGATCGCTATTCAGGCAACGCGTATTGGAAGTGATACAACTTTAGCTCAAATTGTCACCCTAGTAGAAGCCGCCCAAACTCGGAAAGCCCCGGTACAGAAATTAGCAGATACAGTAGCCGGTTACTTTACCTACGGGGTACTGACAGCATCTGTATTGACTTTGGTTTTTTGGTACTTTTTCGGTACTCACATTTGGACTGATATCACCATGTCTGGTGGTATGGAAATGGCTGACCATTTAGTACTCAGCCCTCCCCACGGGCTAAACCATAGCTATCCGCTAACAGCCCTCCCCACTCAGCATTCAGGACTCCTAATCAGCTTAAAACTAGCGATCGCAGTTATGGTAGTCGCCTGTCCCTGTGCGTTGGGACTTGCCACACCAACAGCCATTCTTGTCGGGACTGCTATGGGCGCAGAACGGGGTCTGTTAATCAAAGGCGGCGATGTTTTGGAAAAAGTATATCAGCTGAATACCGTAGTCTTTGATAAAACCGGCACTCTGACCACAGGTAATCCCCTCGTGACCGATTGCTTGTTAATTGAGGAAATGGGGAGTGGGGAGTGGGGAGTAGGGAGTAGGGAACCCCACTCACGACTCCCCACTCCCTACTCCCTAATACAATTAGCAGCAGCCGTAGAAAGCGGTACTCACCATCCTCTAGCAAGAGCGATTCACCAAGAAGCACAGCGACAACAGTTATCTATTCCAGTGGCTAGGGATTTTCACACGGAACCAGGGCTAGGGGTGTCTGCTGTAGTAGAGGGTACAGTTGTACTATTGGGTAACTGGGACTGGTTGAATTGGCACGGCATTGCGATTAACGAAACTGCACAACAGGTAGCACAGGATTTGGCAACAGATGGAAAAACAGTCGTTTGTGTAGCAGTTGGCGGAACTTTAGCCGGATTAATTGCTGTTTCTGATCCTCTCAGACCAGATGCTCGAACCACCGTAGACAAATTGCGTCAGATGGGCTTACGGGTAATGCTGCTCAGTGGCGATCGCAAAGAAGCAGCTAACGCCATAGCCAAACAACTAGGATTAGACAGCGCTGATGTAATAGCGGGTGTCCCCCCAGCGAAAAAGGCGGCTGCAATACAGTCTCTTCAGTTAGAAGGGACAAGGGGACAAGGGGGACAAGGGGGACAAGGAGACAAGGGGACAAAGAAAACTCCCCAC